>CAZNPP010000200.1:0-7590 GCA_964574785.1 uncultured Chloracidobacterium sp.
TTCCCGATTTACGATTCACGATTCACTCAAAACGTGATCCCGTAATAGATGAAGAGTGCGTTATTTCCACGTCCGATATTCCCGATGCTGTATCCGGCATAGAGCGCACTACGCGAGGAAACAGTAATCGCCAACCCCGGTGTTACATAACCAAAGCGGTTTTTTCCACTTAGCCAATCTGCGACGAAACTCACCTTCCGATGCAGTGGTTGCTCATACCCAGCAATGGCGCCGCCTTCGTTACCATTGCCGTTTGTGCGTCCAACTAATCCGTACCCGCCGCCAGTGAAGCGTGGGCCATGTGAGCCTCCAAACTTCTTACTAACTGTGGTGTAGATGAGACCGAAAGTATCGATACCTGCCCGGTTCGCAATCGGGGTGTATAGAATGCCCCCGGCAGCCGCTGCTACGCCATTTTCTTCGTTCTGATAAAACTGATACTTAAGGTTCGGCTGAAACTCGATAGGCTGATCAGATTCCAGAGCGTCGGTAAAGGAAACATTTGCGCCAATCTCCAGCCCTTTTGTTACGCCATACACCACGCGCGGCACGTATGTTTGAAAGCCACCGTTATCATGCGAGCGCAGGTGGCTTATGAAGTCGAACTCGACGTAGGTTCGCCTCGGTGAAACAACGTCGGTTGAAGGAATATTGAAGAGAGTCGATTGAGCTGAAACGTTTTGTGCTGCCATGATTATCGTAGCCAGAAGCACGATTGATTTAATTCTGAGCATGTTGTAATTTGCTCCATATCGTCTCAAGTGGACGATCTCAGTGGCCTATCTGTCTCGCGCCGCCAAGCCAGGGACAGGTGGGCCATGTTTTTGACGTGCGGGAATCGTCAGCAACTCCAATGAGCTTGCGACAACGCCGCGAAGAACGTTAAGACTCAGGTCTGTTCAGTAAGAATACTTGTCGCCTGAATGGGCGAAGACTGAACCGAAGCTTCAGTTGTCATAAGTGAAGGCGCAAGTTCGAGAGCGAGATTGTATCCCTCCTCACCATGTTGGCTCAGATCAAGAC
Organism: uncultured Chloracidobacterium sp.; assembly: GCA_964574785.1. Classification (GTDB taxonomy): domain Bacteria; phylum Acidobacteriota; class Blastocatellia; order Pyrinomonadales; family Pyrinomonadaceae; genus PSRF01. The sequence goes on from CAZNPP010000200.1 coordinate 1,024, forward strand.
CGCGTAGCTCTTCCTCCTCACTCACTCGAACTCCGAACGCTAAGTCAACTACCTTAAGTACAGCGAAGGTTCCGATCACTGCCAGACCGATAGTTATACCTACGCCAGCTAACTGATTTAGAATCTGCACGCCGTTGCCATCGATTAAACCTACAGGGAGGGGATTTCCAAGGTCGTCTGCGAAGATTGGATTAATCGCTTTCGTTGCCAGCACGCCGGTTAAAATCGCTCCGATCATTCCACCCACGCCATGCACGCCGAATACATCCAAAGAGTCGTCATAACCGAGTCGCTTCTTCACTTCGGTAATCATGAAGAAGCATCCGACTCCAGCCGCAAAGCCAATAAGAAGACTGGAAGCTGGCGACACAAAGCCTGAAGCAGGCGTGATTCCCACTAGCCCACAAATCGCACCCGTGATCGCACCCAGGACTGTTGGCTTCCCGGTTCGTGACCACTCAGCCAACATCCAACCGAGGGTACCCGTTGCCGCTGCAAAGTGCGTTGCTACGAATGCACTGGTTGCAAGACTGCCCGCGGCTAACGCGCTTCCAGCATTAAAGCCGAACCAGCCAATCCACAGCATGCAAGCGCCGATGATGCTCAGAACAAGATTGTGCGGCGCCATGATGGTTTTCGGGTAACCGATGCGCTTACCCAGATAAAGTGCGCAAATCAAGGCAGAGACTCCCGAGGCGATGTGAACTACGGTACCACCAGCAAAATCGAGAGCCGGAATGGCGCCGCTAAGAGCGCCAAGAAAACCGCCTTTTCCCCAAACCATGTGCGCGAGTGGAAAATAGACAACAGTCACCCATAGCCCTGTAAACACGAGCATCGAGCTGAACTTTATTCTCTCAGCAAAGGCGCCTGTAATAAGCGCTGGCGTGATGATGGCAAACATCAACTGAAACAGCATAAAGGTCTGCTGCGGTATCGTAGCTGAATAGTCTGGGTTCGGGGCGCTGCCGACCCCCTGCAATAGGAGGTAGCCAAACCCACCAAAGAATGGTGTTCCTTCCGCGAATGCGAGGCTGTAGCCGTAAAGTGCCCACAAAACTGTGACAAATGCCATGAGCGTAAAGCTCTGCATCATTGTCGCGAGCACGTTCTTCTTTCTAACTAACCCTGCATAAAAGAGGGCCAGGCCTGGTCCCGTCATCATCAGCACAAGTGCTACGCAGACTAGCATCCAGGCATTGTCGCCAGCGGATTGAGCTGTGGCAGTAGCCTCTTCAATCTTTGTTAAGCGCTCTTCGAGAGAGACTTCGGCGGTTTGGGCTAAAGCTGTTACTGAGTTCGCGATCAGGCAGAGCAGTGCCGATAAAGAGATCGACGTTACCCGCAAGCGGTTCATGTTTGGTTCTCCTTTGAGTGTCTAGTCGTGTTAAGAACAATCGTCTGACTTGGCTATCACAGACGATTGAATACATCTTTCACTTCGCAATTCGCTTGGCTCTGAACAATCGGTGTGCCAACCTTCGCACTCTACACACGAAAGCTATAGGTTGTAGGTGTTGTCGGATTAAATACGAGATAAAGTGGTGTTTTTGCCTGTTAGAGATTGCTTGTCAGGCCTGATCTCAAGCTTTGGATACGTTCACAGGAAAGAACATATTTGTAGGTGAGAAGGTCGTTTGACGACAAAACTGTAGGAAGCTGGTCTTGGTTCTTGGGTCTTGGGACCTCCAGAAATCCTAGTGCGCTCAAGGTCGATACCCACGGCTTCACAGCCCAGGGAGCCTCAGTTTCGACATAACCAAATCCGAATATCAACCACGAGATACCCCCCTCTGCTTCACAGCCTTGGGAGTCTCAGTTTCGACATAACTAAACCACGGCCCCATCCTATTCTCCCGTTTCACAAATCTAGCACCGCCCCCTCATCTCGTTGTTTCGGAGTCATTGACTCACCTAAACACCCCTATTTCCCAGCATCGAAGCGACAATTTTGTAGGGACGATTTCGCGGTAATACAAAGATGTAGTCGATGAGTAGGGGAGCTACATAAATGTCATTTAGCGGCTTATAAAAAGTATAACCTTGCTTTAATAAAAGTCATTCTCTAGGATTTCGCTTGACTCGAGCGCTAAAACCGGATTCTAAGTAATGAAATCAGCTCAATTAGGGGGAGTGGAGCGACAGTCAGCCCCCTCTAACACACAAGAGCACGCCCACAAGCTTCAACTAACTACCTTACTTGCTATTGGGCAAGTGCTTGCCAGTACCCATCAAGTAAAGACTCCACTCTATTCCGTACTCGAAATGCTGGGACAGCTTCACGGCATGATCCGCAGCATGGTCATGCTGCTAGATAGAGACACCGCTGAACTGCGTATTATTGCCTCCTATGGTGTGAACGAAGACGGAGCTCGACGCGTTAGCTACCGCCTCGGCGAAGGTATCACTGGGCGGGTCGCGGAAACCGGCAAACCGATCATTGTGCCCCAAATTAGCCGCGAGCCCATGTTCATGGATCGCCTCGGCGTTCGTCGCAACTCTCGGCAAGAAGAACTAAGCTTCATTTGCGTTCCAGTCTTGATCAATCGCCAGCCAGTTGGTGTTTTAGGTGTCGACTTGCGGTACAGAACCGAACTCGATTTTCAGGAAACGACGACTTTTCTTTCGATAGTGGCCTCAATGATTGCGCAAGCAATCAAGGTTGAACACCTGGTCGAGTCGGATAAGCAACGCCTTCTCGATGAGAACATTCACTTGAAACAGGAGTTGCGGGAACGTTACGACTTCAGTCACATCATCGGAAACTCCGGACCACTGCGACAGGTCTATGAACAGGTAACACAAGTTGCGCGAACCAACACCACTGTTCTGTTGCGCGGCGAGTCTGGCACAGGAAAAGAGCTGATCGCGCACGCAATTCACTACAACTCCCTACGGGCTAGTAAACCATTTATCAAAGTTAGTTGCGCAGCACTTCCGGAGACGCTTATCGAGTCGGAACTCTTCGGGTATGAAAAAGGTGCATTTACTGATGCGCAAAAGCTGAAGAAAGGACGTTTTGAACTCGCTGACGGCGGTACTCTTTTTCTTGATGAGATTGGAGAGTTGAGTCTCTCTACTCAGATAAAACTCCTGCGCGTACTGCAGCAGCGTGAGTTTGAACGACTAGGGGGAACCCAAACGATTAAAGCAAACGTAAGATTGATTGCTGCTACCAATAAGGATCTTGAGCAAGCCATGTCTGCGGGCCAGTTTCGCGAAGACCTCTATTACCGCCTGAATGTCTTCACGATCTTTATGCCGGCATTGCGAGAGCGCAAGTCTGATGTCCTACTACTAGCCGATCACTTTCTCGAGAAGTACGCCCGCGAACATGGAAAAAGCATCAGGCGAATTTCAACGCCCGCGATAGATATGCTGACGAGTTATCATTGGCCGGGGAATGTACGTGAGCTTGAAAATATCATTGAGCGAGCCGTTATCGTCTGCGACAGCAACGTAATTCACGGCCATCATCTGCCTCCGACTTTGCAAACAGCAGAGACGTCCGGAACTGTGACGCAGTTGTCACTTGCGGCGGCGGTCGAGGCTTACGAGCGTGATCTTATACTTGATGCTCTCAAATCGGCGCGGGGCAATCGTAAGAAAGCAGCGGACCTGCTCGATTCCACTGAGCGAATTGTTGGGTATAAGGTTAAGAGATACGGCATCGATGCCGACCGCTTTCGGCGCTGAAGGACGAGTGATGTGTGATGAGAAGACAGAAGTCAGGAGTCAGAATTCAGAAGTCTTCTGACTCCTGACTCCTGTCTTCTGACCACTTAGTAGTTCGTATGTTATTTCCTTCCGGTAGGGCCAGTCAGTTTCGTTACGCCATTAGGAACATCGTAGGCGCTGCCGAAGTACGCGAGCGTGCTGGACTAGATGTGATCTATCTCAATATTGGGGACCCTCAGGTCTTTGGATTCCGTCCACCTCCTCATCTCGTCGAGACGGTAGCGCAAGCAGTGAGAGACAGATTCACGGGCTATGCACACTCATCCGGATTACCCGAGGCAAGGGAGGCGGTGGCAGCATATGCAACTACTTTAGGGGCTGCTACAAGGATCGAAGACGTCTTAATCACTTCAGGCGCCTCGGAAGCAGCAGATCTAATACTTACTGCATTGATCAGTGAAGGAGATGAGGTTCTTCTCCCCTCACCTGGGTATCCTTTATATTCGGCAATACTTAACAAGCTTGGAGGAATTGCAAGATATTACACACTTGATCCAGCAAACGGCTGGCAGATTTCAGTAGATCAGATTGGACACCTGATCAGCGACCGTACGCGTGCACTCGTAGTCATTAATCCCAACAATCCCACGGGAGCGGTAATTCCCGATCAAACCACGCGGGCATTACTATCTTTAGCCGCCCAGCACAATCTCCTGGTTATAGCAGACGAGGTTTACCGCGAGTTGTGCTTTGGCCCTTCCCCAGTACCGGCGTCTACGCTCGGAATGGATGCCGGTGGTCCACTCATAACGCTTGAAAGTCTCTCGAAAACACATCTTATACCAGGCTGGCGAATAGGATGGATGCGGTTTAATAATGCTAACGAAATGAGGGCGTTGATTAAGACCATTCATCTGTTGGCCAGCGGAAGGCTTTGTTCACCAACTCCGAGTCAATATGCCGTTCGTCCTGCGCTTGAAGGCGACCGAAGCTTTCTGAAAAAGTTCTTGTCCAAGATTAGAAAGCGCCGGGACACAGTAGTCGGTTTTGTTCGTCATACTCAGGGGCTTTCTTGCGAAGTTCCCCAGGCGGCCTTCTATGCAATGATAAAGGTGGACGACACGAAGGGGAGAACTGATGAACAGTTTGTGCTCGATCTGGTGAATAAGACAGGAGTACTCGTTGTGCCCGGATCGGGATTTGGAATACCCGAGGACAAGTGTTACTTCCGTCTGGTGTACCTCGCCGATGAGAATATCCTTGAGACGGTTTTTAAGAGAATCCGCAGCTTCTTAAGTACCTGATCTGTTGGGGACAAGTTGTGGCAAATATGACTCCTGACTTCTGACTTCCTACTGGAAGGAGCTTTGATGACTATAGAACAGTGGCGAAAGGAAATAGACTCAATAGACGACGAGTTGCTTCGTCTCCTAAACATGCGCGCGGGGTTAGCTATTAAGGTTGGTGAATTGAAGTTAAAAGAAGGTCTGTCGCTCTGCGATCGAGAGCGGGAACGCGACGTTCTGGGAAGGCTTTGCCAAACTAACGTGGGGCCATTGGATTCACGTGCTGTAGTCAAGCTGTTTCGTCGAATCATCCTTGAGTCTCGGCGAGTCGAGGCTCGAGAACTGGAATAGTGCTGCTAATCGTTAAAAAAGTTGAATTAACTTAACTATATGATTCTTATACTTACACCAAACGTTGATTCTGAAAGTAATAACTACCACGTGCTGATGGAGCAACTGTCACGGTTGGAGAACATAAGGGTGCGTGTTCATCGCGAGCAGGGTGTCGAACACTGCATTACTGAACTCTATCTAATTGGCAATACGGCCGCGATCCCCATCGACCAGGTGAAGAATCTTCCCTGCGTCGAGCATGTAGTCCGAGTCTCAGAAGAGTATCGAATCCTTGGGCGACATCGAGACGATCACCGCTCTACCCACTTCGATTACCAGGGAATCCGGTTTGGCCAGGACACGCTGAATGTGTTCGCCGGATTGTGTGCTGTCGACGAACCAAAGCACGTGGAGTCCATGATGCGCGCGCTTCGGGACAACGGCCAGGTATGCACCCGGATGGGAGCTTACAAGCCGCGCACAAGCCCGTACTCATTCCAGGGCCATGGTAAGCAATGCTTGCCTTACGTGTTCGACCTTGCAGGTAAGTTCGGGATAAGAGTCATAGCAATGGAGGTCACGCATGAGTCTCATATTGCTGAGATTCAGGAGGCGCTGGAAATGACTGGTAAGCCTACCGGGGTGATGCTGCAAATAGGTACTCGCAACACCCAAAATTTCGAGTTGTTGAAGATCGTAGGGCGCCAAAAGGAGTTTCCAGTCTTGTTGAAGCGGGGCTTTGGAATCACTCTCGATGAATCATTAAACGCTGCCGAATACCTTGCGAGCGAGGGAAATCGGAAAGTGATATTTGGTCTGCGTGGTGTTAAGGCGAGTGCGGGCGCGCCGCACCGAAACCTGGTCGATTTTGCCCACGTTCCGGTTGTCAAGCGTCTGACGCGAATGCCAGTCTGCATAGATCCGTCGCACTCAGTCGGTTCGCATAATCGTGGGCCTGAAGGGATTCTTGACATCATGCATGTAACGGCGCAAGGAGTTATTGCTGGTGCAAATATGATTCTTGTTGATTTTCATGAATCACCCGAACGGGCGCTGTTGGATGGACCACAGGCGCTGCTAATCGAGGAGTTGCCGCAGTTCCTTGAAGACGTGCAGGTAGCTCGCGAGGCTTACGAGAAGCGCCTGGCAGTTGCGGAGCGCCACAACACATGTTTAAGGTAAATGTGAAGGAGTCAGAAGACAGGAGTCAGAAGACAGCGTCAGACCACCTGAAGGTGGTTGCGAGAACCAGAAACTCTCGGCAACCATT
>CAZNPP010000201.1:0-7569 GCA_964574785.1 uncultured Chloracidobacterium sp.
AAAAATGGGCCTTAAGGAGTTTCTGGAGAGAAGTCAGGAGTCAGGAGTCAGAAGTCAGGAGTCAGCCGTAGGACCGTTCTTCTGACTCCTGACTCCTGACTTCTGTCTCCTGACCTCGGTCTTCTCACTCCACTAGTAGGACCAGCCGAACTAGGCTAGAATGCGCTGACTTCAAGGTTAGATAACAGCTTCCACAATTCTTTATTCTTGGGGAGAACACCCGATGAACATCAAAAGACTGGTGCTGACTATCCTTGCCGTTTTTGTGGCCGCTAACCTAACAGGTTTTTTCATTCACGCAATTTGGTTGGCAGCCGATTACGTGCGGGTAGCAGAACTATATAGGCCAGAAAACGAAGTAAGAATGATATGGATAAACCTTGGCTACTTGGCTTTTGCCATAGGAGCAGTCTGGATCTACGCGAGAGGCGTGGAAAATAAGCCCTGGCTGGGCCAGGGTATCAGATTTGGGATTGCCCTCTGGCTAGTAACCGCGGTGGCCTATTTTTTTATAGCCTACGCGGTGCAACCCATTCCAACTGTATTGATGGCTAAGCAGGTACTTTACGAAGGTATAAATAAAGTCTTGCTGGGCATTCTCACCGCAGCGCTTTATCGTCCCTAAGCTGAACGTCTCGAAGGCAAAACAAAGAGCGGGTAGTCGTTTGGCGACCCGCTCTCTGGGTTCTTGACTAGCTCAGAGGACTTACCCTTATCCAACGAACTAGCCCTGTTTTCACTGGGAATGAGGGGATTGGGTTTAGCAACCCCGCCCTTCCCTCATCTATTCTTTTTGGCTTCTTTGATTTCTCGCTCCGCCTGTTTCCTTGCAGCAGACGCCGCTTCATCGCTTAAGCCAAGATCCTGAAGAGTGCGACCAATACTTCTGCCGTTGGCCAACCCATCAAGAAGCGCGTCACGTGTGATGTTCGGGTGACGGCTGCCTAATTTCTGTCCTAGTCTTGTGGCGGCAACATAGTGCCCAAACTTCAGGTCCGAATTAACGAGCAAGGCGTCCTGGTATCCTGCGCGCAGGTCATTCGCGCTGAGGCCCAGAACCCGCGGAATACCCGGATGTCTGGAGAGTTCTTCGTCGGCTCGCCTAAGACTATTTTCCCGAGCACGGGCTAAGCCTTCCTCTGAACGTCCGCCTGATTTTTCGGCAGCCGTTCCTAACCCTTTGTCCGAACGTCCTCCAGAGCGCTCTGAAGCCGTACCAAGTCCACGGTCAACGCCGGTCCCTGATGGAGGGCCGCCTCGTGTGCCAGTACCGGCTGGAGGGCCACCGCCAGCACCTGCGGGAGGGCCGCCACCTTTGCCGCGACCCTGTCCGAGGACAGTCGCCGCGAGGGCCAATACTAACACCGTTACTAGCGTTAAGTTCCAAACCCTAAACGCACGTTTGATCATAATTTAACCTCCAAGGTTCAATCATTTTTCGGTCGGGCACTAACCGAGGGAAAGAGGAGAGGGACTGAATTATACTCCTTTGGACCGGAGATCTCCAAAAACCTTGAGGTACGCGCTATTTAATCTCGAGCAGCTCAACCTCAAATACTAATGTCGAGTTTCCTGGTATCTTTGGTGGCGAGCCTCGCGCGCCGTAGCCCAAAGCTGGCGGAATAATTAGCTTTCGCTTACCGCCCACTTTCATTGACATCAAGCCTTCGTCCCAACCCGGAATAACAGCACCTGTACCAATAGCGAACTCGAAAGGTCTGCCTGCTTTATAAGAACTATCAAACTCGGTTCCGTTCTCCAAGGTTCCCACATAATTGACTATAAGCGTTTGTCCCCTGCTGGGGTTGGATCCGGTGCCTTCAACTAGATCGACATATTGTAGTCCAGAAGCTGTCGTAATCAGGTTTTCATTGTTGGATCTGACACTTTGGCGGGTAATCACGTATGCAACGACTGCAATCGCCAGAACACCTACCACCACCATCGCAACAATTCGCAGATCACGATTCTTACCTTGAGGTGCAACGGGGCTTGTCGGACGAAGACTCTTTGGCCTTTTTCTCGCCTTCACTATCTTTCGTTGGCGGCTTTGCGGCAATCAGGTCGTCTCCTTACTTTTGCAAATCAGATTTCTTTACAACCAACATGGACCGACTGTTCAAAAGCGAGTCTAGCGTTTTAGTCCAAGCCAAAGATACTTCTTGGCGCCTTGAACTCCGTATCCCATTCGACGTAAGGAACATCAGTGGCGCCAATCACATGTTGAATGACGCGCCACTTGCCGTCTACTCGACGTAACAGCGCTACAATCCCATCATCAAAAACTCCCTCGTCAACCGCCTCCTGATAGACCGTGCCCGCATAATTTATTCTGGCGCCGTTTGGTTTTTGCGGTACACCCGTCAAGAAGGCCCAAGTCCCTTGTACCTTAAAGTAATCTATTCTGAAGATTACAGATTGTTTCAACTCCTTCTCAACCGGTACACGCAACGCATCAAGTATCTCCTTACGTTCGGCTGAGCCTCTTTCGGGTGTGTAAGGACGCTGACTCGCTGGCGTTGTTCCCTTAACAGAGCCGCCAGCCTGTTCTGCTGGAACCGAAACTACACACACGCACACCAATATGAGAATTGCGGTCATTCGAAACATCCTAAAAGCCTCCTAGTTTGTGGGAAGCGCAGCCTATCACTGAGTAGCCGCAATAGACAAGCACGTAGCGCAGGCTGTCCAGCTTGGGTTTCCAGCCAAACAGATCTCTGAGCAGAAAGCCAAGCGTTTATTTCAGGCTCTTAATGCTCCCGTACGCAACCTGACAGGATGCGCTGCAAGGTCGACGCAACCTGACAGGATGCGCTGCAAGGTAGATGTAGCGCATGCTGTCCAAGTCCAGGCTTGCCGTCACCTATTAATTACCACTAGTGCATTCCATAGAATACGGTTTAAAGTTACCGCAAAATGCCACTTGCAGCCATAATCCCGAAGCCGCGCACAGACGTTGAGCTTCGCGACGTAAAAGCACCTGAGTTAGAACCAAATTCCGCTCTTCTGGATGTTGAGCTATCAGAAGTGTGCGGCACTGATGTGTATTTACAACAAGGACGGCTTGCTGGAGTTCCCTACCCTCTGATTCCTGGTCATGTTTCCGTTGGTATGTTAACCAAGATTCGAGGCACAGTTTGCGACGTTTCAGGTAAACCTTTTCGCGAAGGTGATCGTGTTACGTTTCTCGATGTTCACCAAACCTGCAATAAATGTTGGTACTGTCTAGTCGCAAAAGCCACTACTCGTTGCCCCAAGCGTCGGGTCTATGGAATCACCTACGGTCTGAATGACGGGCTTTGTGGCGGTTGGGCGGAACAGATATACCTGAAACCTGGAACGCGTTGCATAAGACTCGACGTTGCACCGGAACGGTTCATGGCAGGCGGTTGTGCCCTGCCAACGGCATTGCATGCGGTTGAGCTCGCAGAGATTACGTTAGCAGATACAGTGCTGATTCTTGGCTCGGGCCCCGTTGGGCTTAACTCAATTATCCTGTCTTTAATGCGTGGCGCACTCAAATTACTCTGTATCGGTGCTCCTACCATCAGGTTGGAAATTGCTTCGCGGGTGGGCGCAGCTGCAGTGCTCGACTTCGAATCGCACAGTGAAGCTGAAAGGTTGGAGTGGGTGCTCGCTCAGACGGAAGGACGCGGGGCAGACATCACCATTGAAGCCACCGGAGCCCCGATAGCGGTAGTACAAGCAATGAGATTCACACGCGATGCCGGGCGAGTAGTCATCTTGGGACAGTACACTGATCACGGTCCAGTACCTGAGGAGACGCTTTTTAATCCTCACATGGACTTAAACAAGAAACACCTGGATGTCCGCGCCTGTTGGGGTTCTGATTTCTCCCATTTTTATCGCGGCGCAAAGATCATTTCAGACGACGAGAGATCACGACCATGGACTTCGTTACCTCTCAATAGGTACAAACTTAGCGATTGCAATGAAGCGCTAGCCGTCGTTTCTTCCGGGAGAGTCATGAAAGCGTTAATCGAGCCGAGTGCCTCTTAAAGAGAATCGTGAATCGTAAATCGTGAACGAACGATTCACAATTTACGATTTACCATTTACCATTTACCGTCTTTACACATCAGAATTCCAGGAGAAAAGCATGACTACCCGAAACCTTTTAGTCGTTCTGTGTCTGCTTCTATCTCTGATTAGTGCCACCGAATGTGCCTCTGCACAGCAAGCATTATCCGCCAGCACGAGTGCGCAGCAATCCAGGTCTCCTTTTGAAAGAGCATTCGAGCGTCTCGAGTGGCGCAGTATAGGTCCATCGATCATGGGAGGTCGCATTGCTGACGTCGAAGGCGTTCCAGGAAATCCAAACATTGTCTACGTCGCTACTGCCTCGGGTGGCCTTTGGAAAACAACCAACGCAGGTATTAGCTGGAGGCCAATCTTTGAGCGCCAAGGAACCTTTTCGATCGGCGATATAGCCTTAGCTCCAGGAAATCCAGATGTAATCTGGGTAGGGACGGGTGAATCTAACACTCGGAACAGTGTCTCCTTTGGCGATGGAGTCTACAAATCGACCGACGGGGGAACTACCTGGCAGCACATGGGGCTGCGTGACAGTGAGAGAATTTCAGCCGTAATAGTTCATCCTCAGAATCATGACATCGTATACGTGGGAGCTCTCGGGCATGCTTTCGGTCCAAACGAAGAGCGTGGCGTCTTCATGACTACAGACGGAGGTAAGACCTGGACCAAAACACTCTTTGTCGACAACGCCCATGGTGTGTCTGATCTCGATATAGATCCTAATAATCCAAATGTTCTTTACGCTGGCATGTGGAGCTTCGAACGTAAGCCCTGGACTCATCGCAGCGGTAGCGAGCAGGGAGGGCTTTTCAAATCGGTTGATGGCGGAAGGAGCTGGAAAAAGCTTACAAATGGCCTTCCCTCATTAATCGGGCGCATTGGCGTAAGGGTTGCTCCAAGCAATCCGAACGTGGTCTATGCCAGTACAGAGGCAAAAGAAGGAACGCTCTATCGATCTGATGATGCGGGTGAAACATTTCGAGTGGTTTCAACAGAAGCCAGAGTTGTCTCCCGAGGTTTCTACTATGCAACTGTAAGAGTTAGTCCTCAGAATGAAAACCACGTCTATGCTGTTGCCACGAACCTCTTGGCATCAATCGACGGCGGGAAAACTTTTCGATCGATTACTGGTAAAACTCATATCGACTATCACGCATTTTGGATCGATCCCAAAGATCCACGAAGAATATGGCAGGGCCAAGATGGTGGCATTGCCGTTTCGTACGACGCTGGCGAAACCTGGGAAGCCGTTTATAACATTCCACTGGCGCAGTTCTATCAGATTCATGCTGATAATAGGCTCCCCTTCTACTACGTAATGGGTGGGCTTCAGGACAATGGAACCTGGACTGGCCCAAGCCGCAGTCGTGAACCCGCCGGAATAATGAATGATGACTGGCGCATGGTGAGCTTCGGAGATGGCTTTTTCGTGTTCAATCATCCTGACGATGCAGAACTGTACGTATCGGAATCGCAGGGTGGAAATATTCTCCGGACTGATTTTAGAACTCGCGAACAACAGGCAGTAAATCCTTGGGGCCGTGGCAGTGGTGGCGGCCCGGCTGAGGGCGAGAAGTTCCGATTTAACTGGAATGCGCCGATCATTCCCTCGCCTCACGACAAGAACACCATTTATTTTGGCGGCAATGTTGTTTTTCGATCTGCCGATTTCGGCAAAACATGGGAACAGATTAGTCCTGATTTGACCACCAATGATCCCGAGAAACAGAAAGAAGCCGGTGGTCCTATTGCTTTTGAAAACTCCACTGCTGAATATCACTCAACAATCATCAGTCTGGCTGAATCTCCAGTTCAACGCGGACAACTTTGGGTCGGAACAGATGATGGAAATGTTCAGGTCAGCAATGATGGGGGAAAGAATTGGACAAACCTTACCGGCAACTTCTCGTCTCTTGCCGCGAATTCTCCGGTTTCACACGTTGAACCTTCGCGAATTAATGCCCAGACGGCTTACGTTGCCTTTGACCGGCACATGTTGGATGACTTCCGTCCTTACATTTATAGGACAACAGATGGAGGAAAATCCTGGAGCAACATCTCTGGCAATCTACCAGCCAAAGCTTACGTGCTAGTCGTAAAAGAGGATCCTAAGAATCAAAATCTGCTGTACGCGGGCACAGAATTGGGACTTTTTGCGTCTTACACCGGCGGCAATAGTTGGGTTGCTCTTAATCTGAAAAACCTGCCGAATGTGTCAATTCATGACATTGTGGTCCATCCGCGTGAGAACGACTTGATACTTGGCACTCACGGACGCAGTATCTGGATATTCGACGATGCCACACCCCTTCAGCAGATGACACCCGCGATCCTGAATAGTACAGCTCATCTATTTCCTATTAGAGCAGGGCTGCGTTTCGCCACGCGTTTTACACGTTACGGCGTCGGCGACAAGGCTTTTGCTGGTCCTAATCCTCCATATGGTGCTTTGATAACTTATTTTCTGAAAGAGAAACCTGCCGAGAAGACTTCATTTAAGATTGAAATCCTCGATGCTAAAGGAAAGCTAGTTCAAGAGCTGCGAAACCCTCCGAAGGAGCAAGGTCTAAATCGCACCTCCTGGAATTTACGATATTCTGCCGCTGAGCAACGACGTCCGCCTGCCGAGGAAGAGACTACATTCACTGGTCCACCGCGAGGACCTCACGTACTACCAGGCGCCTATTCAGCAAAGTTGACTGTCGGTGACCAAACATTCGAACAAAAGGTAGAAGTGCGTCTGGATCCCACAATTAGAGTCTCAGTCAAAGACCTGCAAGCCCAACATGGCCTGGGATTAAGACTTCGGGATATGCAATCCGCCGTCAATACTGTGTTGCGTTTCCTGGATAGCATCGAAGCGCAGCTCAAGAGTACTCAAACAACAATGAAGAACTTACACCAGGAACCAGATCAGGGGATGACCAGGTCGTTAGAAGACTACTTGAAACAAGTGGAAGGTCTAAAAAACAGTTTGGCGAGACCTACTGGACAATTGGGATTAGGAGGCAAAGTGCAGGTGGCCGATCGTCTTAATTCGTTGTTTGGAGCTACGGATAGTCCAAATGCGGCGCCAACGCCGTATCAGATGCAGTATTTCGAGGAGATTCAAGCGAGCTTTCGCGCCCGCATGAGCGAAGCCAACAAGTTCATCAGAGATACGCTGCCGCAGTGGAATGAAAGACTCCGCGGATGGAATGCTCCGACACTAACAACTCGACCGCCAATTGATTTTTGAACTATTTATCTAAACCAGATCGTATCGGCCAGCCACTTGCCGTCCGTTTCAACAAGCGTGGTTAGCGTCCGTCCGTTCTTCATCTTTATCTTGGCAGTCTTTTGACCTTCGTACTCGCCCATCTCGGCAGAGGCATAGAGATCATCCAGTGTGTATTTCGCAACTTCGGCTTTTCCCTTCTCGACTGCTTCTTCGGTCACACGATCGCGAACCCGGGGAGTCATACATGTTTTTAGTTTATCTACGTCGCCGGCCTTTAGCAGGTCGAACTGATA
>CAZNPP010000202.1:0-7200 GCA_964574785.1 uncultured Chloracidobacterium sp.
GTTTCTCCTTCAGCCCTAATTTCCCCAACTCCCGCCAAACAGATAAGACCTGTTTCTAATTTTCCGGTAGAAAAGTTCACGTTCGGAACTTCATGGTCGAGGATTATGCGTCCGTAGACCAGATGTTTCATCGCACTATTCTCAGGAGTAATCGAGAGTCGCCGGCCCTTGTGTTTGTTGGTGGCACGAAAGATTCTCTGGTCAGCTATAGTGTGCATTTTCGTACTCATCGAGTTCTTTCTTTCTCCTTAACCTCAACACTAATGTTATGGCCTTCGGTTGGCTCAAAAAACGCCTACCATTCTCACAAAAGCCAAAGTCCAAAGGCCGAAGGCCAAAGCCTAAAACGTCAGCTTTATTCCGAATTGAATGTTGCGAGCAGGGCCCGCGGTTGTCAATCTGCCGAACCCTGCATTTGCGAGATTCGTGTCTACGGTTCGGAAGTTCGCACGGTTAAAGGTATTAGCGCTCCAGTTTCATCTTTCACGGTTCCCGAAATGCGACCAACGATAGTCTGCGCGTTAACAGTCAGGTTGGCCGCTGAAAGCAGGACAATCAGGCTGCAGATGATGAGATAAAAGGGCCACAGTCTGCCCGAACGAATTGCATTTTGCATCTCTTAACGTCCTGTTTTGAGCCGCAGCCGAGAGGCAAACCCCGCCCGCAAGAACGCGGCCTGGTTAATTGATCAAGAAAAAGCACCTGCGCACTAAAGTTTTCTAGTCGCACTTCCCCAGATGGGTGGACGTCTTGATAAGAACTTAGAATCTGAACTTAGCAACGAGTTCAATTTGCCTCGGGTCATAGGCGTTCTGTCTAAAGGTTCCGAACGTATTTGCTGTATCTAACAATTGGCCTACCTTTAAATTTAATGTGGGGTTGGCTGCCACCGTGGAGGGAAGGACTGTGCCTCCGAAAGAGGTATTTAGTCCTGGCCTGAATTGGACATTGTTGAATACGTTTGTTGCCTGTGCTGAGAGGATTAGAGAGTATCTCTCCCCCATCTTTATTGATTTCTCCAGCGACAGGTTGGTATTCCAGAATGGGTTACTGCGCATTTCACCAAACGTGGCGGCGGCATGTCCGTACCAGAAGATATCGGCGATGGGGATACCATTTGGTCCAGTTACAACCTGCCCGGAAAAGGCATCGATGTTGTACTTTAAGAAGCAGCCGTTGCATGGCGTCACACGGCGTCCGCTGGGAAGAGTCACGGTGGTCCTACCGTCATACCAGCGTTGTAATTCCTTTGGTACTTCAAGGGGAACTCCCGGTACTCTGTTCGGCAAGTTATTGATCGAGTTTGTACCCCCACTAGCAAGCGGGAAAACGAATCCGCTCTGACGCGTTACAGCTCCTCCTACACGCCAACCGCTCACGAGTACATTCAACACCGGCTGATCAGTCGGGAAAAGGCTACCCCTGCCGAAAGGCAGGTCATAAACCCAGGATGCCACGAGGCGGTGAGGAACGTCGTTGGTAGTGATCTTCCGATTCAAGCTCAGCATGTCTGGCCGCCTGTAGGGGAAGTAATTGATCTCACCGCCATCGGCATAGCCCTGGTTTGTTTGAGCGTTATAACGGTTTGTAGCAAGAAGCTTGGACCAGGTGTAATGCACATTGAACTGAAGACCGGAGGCATACTGGCGCGTCACCTGCAACTGCATGGCGTGGTAATCAGAGGTACCCGAAGACAAGTGGATATTGTCACCCTGGTGCGGATAAGGAAGAGCAGCATCAAGCCTGCTAATACTGCGATTTCTGATTACACCACTTCCAAACGGAATCAGTGGTCCTGTAGCGGAGTTGAATGTCCCATTTGGATTAGATATGCAGGTCTGCAGAGTTTGGAATGGATTGCAGATCTGTTGGTTAGCTGGGTTTGTAGTACCGTTACTTGCTATGTAGGAGGCGCGCCACGACTCCAGCAGTTGTGGGTCTACAAGTTGAGGACTGTTTAGAGGCACAAAGACTATCTGTAACCGACTTCCGTGTGAACCGATGTAACCCGCTGAGGCAACCCAGTTGGCGCCGAACTTACGCTCGATGAAAGCGTTCCACTGTTGCACGTAGCCATTCTTGTAGGTCTGCGGAAAGCGGCGGGCCCCGCCGTAGAGCCTCGGATCCTCAAGATTTGGGCCAAATGGTTGAACGATAGGATTGACAATCAGGCTATTGAACGCACCAATTACCACTCCCGAAGGAGTCTGCCCATACGCGTTAACAAATCCTGTATGTGGCACTGCTGCAGTGAAAGCGCCTGCACCATAGAATCCAGGCCCATCGTTGAACCCAGTGTTTGATGGAACATAAGTAAGCCCGTAACCACCCCGCAGTACTGTTGAGGTATTTGGCTGCCACGCAACACCAAGGCGTGGTCCGAAGTTCTTGTAATCAGTTGGCCAAAGATTCCGCCGAGGAATCGTATTGCCAGGGAAGACGATTTGCCCTGTAGTGCCGAACGGATTCTGTTGGTCCAGATCAATACTACTGATGCGATTATATCGTTCAGTAGGGCCCGGCTGCACGTCCCATCTGAGACCCATGTTTAGAGTTAGACGGTCAGTGACCCGCCAGTCATTTTGCGTATAAAGAGCGAAGTACTTTTGTGCCAGCGCGAGTCGAATGGCAAATCCGGGAGTTATTCCAACGACGCCTCCGCCTAATGCGATCGAAGCAATGCTAAGCCCGTTGTGGGAAGCATCGGGTGTGGATAGGCCAGTGGTTGTGCCGTCAGCATTCACGTTGCGCCGGGTGAACTCCGGTCCTGTTCTAATCTGCATCGAATCATCGGGGTCAATGTAGTTCGAAAGCAGCACCCGGTAGTTGCCGCCCCACTTATGAGTCCAACGTCCACGCGTCCATGTCATGCTGCCATTGAAGTCTGTGTTTGTCTGTCGCTCGCGCTTATGCAGCGACGTGCCATTATTTAGCGGGCTCACTGTACCGGCAGGGGCAAATTGTGGCGGCGCTCCTGGAAGAATATTGATCGCCTGGATAGCAGCAGGGATACCAAACTCATTGTAGTCATAGTCTTCAAAGACATCCGCCTCGTTATCACTCTTGATCCGGTTAACACCCAGACGTACGTCAAACAGAAGATTGGGCGATAACACGACGGTGTCACCAAAAGCGAAATAGGGATTGTTGTCGGGTTGCTGATTACCGACAAATTCCCGGCGGCTGTAGTAGGGATTGTTTTCTCCCCATGATCGCGGAGTGAAGATATTGCCACGCTGGAAACCATAGGTCCCATAGAAGCTATGGTTGCGCCACTGGTAGTCTACTCGCGAATTAAGGTTGTTTTTCGTGATCCGTTGATTCCCGCGGAAGAAAAAGTTATTGCGATTGAAGATGTCATCAGGTGGCCGGTTTGGCAGTGGATATGAGTTCAGAATGGCCAACCCGTGTGGATTAAGGCGTGACATTGGAATAGGACTGGTCCGAACTACACCTTGCGCATCAGTGAAGGTTGGAAACTGCATCCGAACAAAGCTGTTTCCCATTTGTGTGACATTGAAAGGGTCATAGATCTTGATTGGGACTGCCTGGCTGCCAACGCTTACGTAAGTGTTACTAAAGTCGCCTCGCCTTTCAGCCTCAGTTGGCACAGTCAGCAAATAATCATAGGCTCGGTTAAAGCGCAGTCCTTCATAGCTAACGAAGAAGAAGGCTTTATCGCGGATAATGCGGCCACCACCAGTGCCACCAAAGGTGTTTGAACGGAAAGGCCCTCGTGAGACTCCAGTAGAATTGTTGTTAAAGCTGTTTGCGTTTAGGGCTTCGTTTCGAATTCGGTAGAAGGCGGAACCATGAAAGTCATTACTACCGCTCTTTGTAGTAAAGACCACAACGCCTTGCGCGCGACCATACTCCGCAGTGAAGTTGTTGGTGATGACTCGAACTTCCTGAAGCGAGTCCATATTGGGCAACACAGCAGTCTCATTCCAGGCAGAGCCCTGTATGCTCACGCCATCCAGAACGATGTCATTAGAGAAGGCTGAGCCTCCATTAATTCCAACTGCTGAAGCCTGACGGCGACCATCAATTCCAACGCCGAATGAAGTGGTGCTCTGTGTGTTTCCAAACAGCCCGCGGGGAACTACTCCAGCTTGTAGCGTCGCATACGCAAACGGGTTGTGAGTGATATTGGGGAGTGCCTGAACCGTGCGCTCATTGATGAGCCCCCTCACGGTAGAGTCGCTAGCCTGAAGCACAGCAGCATCGGCCGTGACCGTGACTACATCCTCCATCACACCAGGCTGCAGCACTATTTCGACTCGTACGGTTTGGTTAGTCGACACTCGAACATCCTTCTTGAGGTATCGAGCGAACCCAGAGTCTGTTTTTTCCACATGGATGTTGTAGGCTCCTGCCGCAAGATAGGGAACCGTAAAACTTCCCGACTCGTTTGTGACTGCAGATGTGCCTAGATTTGTTTCCTGGTTTACGACAGTCACAGCAGCGGCCGGAATTACGGCGCCGTTACTGTCGGCGACTGTGCCGGTGATGATTCCTGACTTAATTTGTGATTGTCCGATGCTACTGAGTATTAGTAGAAGTGTCACGCATGAGACGCCTGCAATCATCTTCTTGAATAGAGTTTTTGAGCTGGCTATCGGCATTTCCATACCTCCTAGGATGGTGAACCCGGTTTGCTTCTCCAGGTCTCAGCCTGAAGAGCATAGAGCGGTTGACTTTCGCCTAGAGTTAAGTGTCTACGCCACTCGTGGTGCAGCAAAAGTCGGAGCCGCGATAAGTGCTGCAGCGCCACGCAAACGCGGATATTGAGTTGATGAAACGCGCAACAACGTGCGAGCCGCGGCATCCGTTAGGGCGCGTTCGTTGATTGATTCTCGAACAGTGTTTTCGATCAGGTCCCAGGCAGAAGTGATTTCACCTGCCAGGTAGACTATGTCGGGATTTACAACATTAACGATCGTTGCGAGGCCCAAACCGAGGAATCGGGCTGTGGATTGAATAGCTGTAATAGCTTTGGCATCAGCGTCCCGGGCTCGGGCGATAAGATCCTGGACCGTAAAAGCCTTCTGATCGGCGTCTCTAAGCGCTTTTGGACTGAGTTTGGACAAATTCCACCCAAAATAGCGCCCAAGGGTAGCAAGATTTGATATGTAAGCTTCCCAACATCCAGTGGCGCCACACATGCAACGCGGCCCGTCCAGGCTTAAAGGCATGTGTCCAAACTCGCCGGCAATATGGTTGTGCCCCCTCACCAGTTCACCATTAATCACTATGCCGACGCCCACGCCATCGGAAACATTGACGTACACAAAACTCTGCGACTCAGTCGATTGTTCGCGTTCGAGCCAAAGATGAGCCAGCGAGCATGCTCGACCTGAGTTTTCTACTTCTACAGGCAATCCAGTGGCAGCAGCGAGGCTGTCGCGAATATCTACATCGCGCCAGCCAAGCGTTGGCGCATTGAGGATCCGGCCGCTTCTTTGATCGACCATCCCTGGGACGACGACTCCGATGCCCTCGCAACGACTCTTAATGTCATGGTTTCGCGTTATTTTTCGTATTTTGGTGGCTAAATCCTTAATAAAATCAGGAATCGAGAACACTGTGTCGGAGAGTTCAAGAGCCAACTGTCGTCCGGCAAAATCACTAAGCATGAGATAGGTTTTTGTAAAACGTACATCGACTGCGACGACAAGACGATCTTGCGTTCTGATGTGGAGGAAAGTCGGTTTTCGGCCCCGGGCGGCCTCTCCGGTGGCGCCTTCATAGATAAGCCCCTGAACAATCAATTCTTGAACAAGAACGCTTACTACTCCGCGGGTCACTTCCATGCGGCGGGCGAGATCAGCTCGGGATATTGGCTGATGCTCGCGGATCAGATTGAGAGCGATGCGACGATTAATATCGCGCGAAGTGGAGCGCGTGGCGACACGGAAGTCGCGAGTGTTAATTTTGCGCATAGAGCCGACGTTGGCGCAGCTAGTTACGTGGTAAAGTAAAGCGATTTGTTCGAAGTGCGAACAATATACTCGAACCCTGTGTCTGTCAAGCATAATTTTCGTAAGTAGTGTCCTAATTTGAGAATTGTCATTCACCAACTGCCGTAGGCGGTCTTTTGAAGAGATTGTTGGCGTCATAGTTCATTTTCCGGATCGTTCCATTCGCAAAACTTAGAGCCTCAAAATTTTTCGTTTTTTGGTTTGTGTGAATTAGTGGAAAATTACAAAATGTCCTAACAAGAACGATACCGGAGGTCAAAGCGTTCGACTTGCCAAAACCGAAAAAAGATCTTTACTCACTCCCGCCGCCCTTGAAGTGGGCCGGCGGTAAGCGTTGGCAATTGCCACATCTAAGAGAATACTGGTTACATGAGAGGGAGCGACGG
Organism: uncultured Chloracidobacterium sp.; assembly: GCA_964574785.1. Classification (GTDB taxonomy): domain Bacteria; phylum Acidobacteriota; class Blastocatellia; order Pyrinomonadales; family Pyrinomonadaceae; genus PSRF01. The sequence continues at coordinate 6,368 of CAZNPP010000202.1, forward strand.
CTGGTGGAGCCTTTCTGTGGCGGGCTGGCAGTTACGCTTGGATTGATGCCCGACAAGGCTCTGCTTAATGACGTCAATCCTCATCTCATAAACTTTTACAAATGGTTAAAGCGGGGTCTCAGGATTTCGATAGAGATGGCAAACGACGAAAGTCTCTTCTACGCCCATCGGAATCGTTTTAACGAGTTATTGCGTAGTGGTAGGTCTTCAGCAAGAGAGTCCGCATCGCTTTTCTATTATCTGAATAGGACTGGTTACAATGGTCTATGCAGATTCAACCGCGGTGGCGAATTCAACGTTCCGTTCGGAAGCTACGAGACTATTAACTACAGCCGCAGCTTTAGGTCCTATAGATCGCGTCTTACGAACTGGGAGTTTGTGAATAGGACCTTTGAGAGGCTGGTGCTTCATCCAGATGATTTTGTCTATGCTGATCCACCCTACGATGTTGAATTCACCCAATATACAAAGGAGGGGTTTAGTTGGAGCGAGCAGGTGAAGACGGCAGAGTGGCTGGCAAAGCATCCCGGACCGGTGGTGCTTTCGAACCAGGCCACAAAAAGAATTGTCGAGTTGTACAGCGATCTTGGTTACGAACTGGTGTATCTCCGCGCCCCACGGCGAATCAGTTGCACAGGTGACAGAACTCCAGCCGCGGAAGTATTGGCTCTAAGGAACCTTATATAATCAGCATGCAGGGAACGACGATGGCAAATGGTCTCACGGCTGCAAGACGATTCACGGAAAACACAAAGGACAGTAATCTAGAACGAGAACTTCCCGTAAAAGGTACTGTTCTCACCAGTACGCTGCCATGGATCACCGGCAGCGCC
>CAZNPP010000203.1:0-5464 GCA_964574785.1 uncultured Chloracidobacterium sp.
TATCTCAAACGCTGGCTGCCTTGGCTCGGCAATATCAGGACTGTGGAAGATACGCTAGCGTTCATTCGTTCGTCACTCGGTCAACTCGCTAATAATAACGGCTTCCAAGCTGGTATATGGCATGACGGCAGGCTAGCAGGTGTAATCGGCTATCACCGGATAGATTGGGAGAATAAAGCCGCGAGTATTGGCTACTGGCTTGGAGAAGATTTTCAGGGCCGAGGCATCATTACTCAAGCCTGTAGGGTGTTGGTGGAACATGCCTTCGCTGAGTTGAAGTTGAACAGGGTAGAGATCTCGTGTGCCGTCGAAAACAAAAGGAGCAGGGCAATACCTGAGCGCTTGGGTTTCAGGGTCGAAGGTGAACTACACGAGGCGGAATGGCTGTACGACCGTTATGTCAATCACGTGTTGTATGCTGTATTGGCGAAAGAATGGCAAATGGGAATGGAGTCTTAAGAGTGGACTTTAACCCGCCGGCAACTGTGTCTAATCATAGCGTGCTCCTGCCGGTTGACTGGCTGGCAAAAGTTGGAACTCAAAAGGAATTTCAATGCGACGAAGCAGTTTATGTCTCTTGCTGGTAGGTTGCTATGCCTTGTGGCTACCGTTGGGAGCACCTCTCTGCGCCCAAGAACAGATTGTTGATCTTGATTTCAAGCCCGTCGTTGATAAGCCGGCTTACCCGCGGACTGGTCCCACCGTAGCCATTGATGAGGCACATTCAAACTTCCATACAGCCAGTGGTCAGTATCGCCCGTTTGCCGAATTGCTGAGGAACGACGGCTATACGGTCAAAGCTTCAACGCGCAAGTTCGAACGCGATGCTCTCGCCGGCATAGACGTATTGGTCATAGCGAACGCACTCGGGGGTGACTCGTCCAACCCTTGGCTGGCGGCTTTCACGGCGCAGGAGTGTGATGTGGTGCAAGAGTGGGTTCAACAGGGGGGATCGTTGCTGCTGATAGCGGACCACGCACCATTCGGGAGCGCCGCCGACAATCTTGCCAAACGATTTGGCGTCACTATGGGAAAAGGGTGGGTCTTTGATCGAGCCACTACAGGTGGTATCACTACCCAACTGGTTTTCACACGAGAAAATGATAGGCTGGGCACTCACTCGATCCTTAGTGGTCGGGATCCTAGCGAAGAGGTGAAGACTGTTAGGTCATTCACCGGTCAATCGTTGAGTGTGCCCGATGGTGCGGTCCCACTGCTCAAACTCAGCGCCACTGCCCGAGAAGCGTTGACCCCAGACGACCTCAATGCAGAGCATGCCGCGATTCGTGGTACGGGAGCACTACAGGAAACCGCCGGTTCCCGCTCAAGTTCTGTTGCCGGACGCGCTCAGGGGCTCGCGATGCGATTTGGGAAGGGAAGGATTGTGATTCTCGGCGAGGCCGGTCTATTCTCAGCGCAAATTGTCAGGTTTGGTGACGGCGATCAGAGGCGGGAAATGAAGTTTGGAATGAACGTAAGTGGAAACGATAACCGTCAGTTCGCGCTCAATGTATTGCATTGGTTATCTGGATTGCTGAAGTGAACAGACACGATCGAAAGTTGATCTTTGCAGCCAGGGTGAAAGCCTGCTCGATAGTCAATCCTGGATGCCAAGAACTCGGCGTCTTTTCACGGCCCCAGCACTTGATTACTATCTGTACGTTAGCCAAAGCTGATCTTTGGCAAGAGACACTTAACGATTAAAAAGGGCTAAAGGAGGATATGTTTGCAAAAGGTCAAAATCCATTATTGTCCAGTGTGACCTACAAAGAAATACATTGCTGCCCGTGTGGCAGAACAGCTGAAAAGAGACAGCGATATCGAAGTAGAAGTTGTCAAAGGCGGACTTCTTGAACTCAGCGTACATGTTGACGGCGAGAAGGTCATAGAAACGAGTCGGCTCTGGTATCCATTGCCGAGCAGTTTAGTAGAGAAGACTCGAAAGTTTCTGCTGAAGCCCACCATTTGATGCCACAAATTGTTCGAGATGCGAACTCAATTAATACGTTCGAGTGAACATCCCAAAACGATTAGGTTGCGGGGTCAGACAGTTTGATGAAACGCAGGGACCCGGTCGCTGCGAAGCTGGAAAAATTGAGTCCGTGACTCAAGCGTTCCGTGGTCCAATGCGAGAATGTCGAACCCCCAATTTTTCCAGCTTCTCCGCTCCCGGTTCTGTAACGGGCGCGCGCTTCGCCAATTTTAGGTGGTTGTGGGAATGGTGAATGGTGGATGGTGAATCGTGGAATGGTTAACGGCCACGATTCACGATTCACCATTCACCATTCACCATTTACCATTTACCATTCACCCCCATGTCATGGTTTGAAACATTAACCGGGTTTCCCGAGACGTCACCGAGCCAGGTTCGCCAGAACATCACCGTTGACGGCGAAACACTAACTTCCAATGTAAACGGGAAGGCGATGGTTTACGGTCGCTTGGAAACACCTTCCGTGGCCGAATTAAGAGAACGCGTCAAATCTGTTCTGCCAGGCAGCCGTAATATATCAGTACGAGAAGTTATCGCGGACGTCCAAGCTCTGCACACAAACGTATCGAACGCTGGCTCGCTATTTCAGGTGGCTTCCCAGTTCAACTTGCTTGAGATGGTTGGTCCAGAAGTAACACCTGAGAAAGGCGTAGGCATCTACGAAAACGATCGTACTCAAGGACCGGCTTGTGCTATTGCCGCTGGCGCCGGAACGATCTATCGAAACTACTTCGCGCCGGTGAATGGGAAGATAGGACAATCAGCCAGCAACCAAATCGACTGTCTCGCAGATCTGGGAAGGGAATTGGGGAATACTGATAACCGGCTCTGGAAGATGCGCAATGGTTATACTCTCCCAGAGCGTAGTGGCTTGATTGAGATTTCGAATCGACTTCAAGCTTCAAATGAGAATGAACTTGATGAACTACGCAAACTGCTGCGAATCGGCCTTCAATGGAATACCCAAGTAACGCTTAATGACTGTTCACAGAAGGTTTCACAAGCCTATTGCTCCGCCTTGCCCGTCGCCTATTTGGATCATCCTGGCGATCTCTGGGAAGACTTTGCCCGTCTCGTCTTAGAAGCATCCTACGAAGCCACAATGTGTGCGGCGATTCTGAATTGGCAGAGTACAGGAAACAATCGTGTGTACCTTACGCTGCTTGGCGGCGGAGCGTTTGGTAATGAGACTAACTGGATTATGGAGGCCATCAAGCGGGCGCTAAAGCTTTATGAAAATTGGAACATCGAGGTAGGGATCGTAAGCTACGGCCGATCGAAGAACGAAGTTCGAAAACTCACTGAGCAGTTCCGATAATAGGCGCCGCCGCACCTACTTAATGCTGTTTTCTATCTCTCGGCTCTAACTATCATAATGTCCATGACAAACTCTTGAAGGTGTTATAGATCGTCGGATGAGTGTTTGCACGATTGCAGGCGAACCCAGGGAGACCAATCATGGTGAGGGATAAGAAGATTGCGCGGCTGTATGAATGATGAGCTCTCATCTTCTCGTGCTCCTTGGCTATCAGAAAACCCGTAGGCAAACCAATACACTAGATACCCCGCGGCTACACAGCCTGGGGAGCTTCAGTTTCGCCCTAACCAAACAACGGCCCATTCTCATTTCTCTCCTTCCACACGCGACATCACTTGATAGATACCACACGCTTTCTCTCGCTCAATGGCTCATCTGGCTCATCAATTCTTCTTGAAATTCATAGTGTCGGGGACTATTATCTTGCCCCCCCAACTTATAAGTTACCGGTGCTCTAGAGCCTTTTACTTTACTCAGCTTTTTCTCACCTAGCATCATTTGAAAGGAGGACCATCATGAATCAAATGCTGAAACTGTTCGTCGGAATAAGCGTAATCACCCTGTTGCTCTTCACTTCATCCATCCCCAAAGAGCCGACTCAAGCGAGTGGGTTTCAGGACCAGACCCCGAGTGGAGAATTCAGATGGACGCCCCGTGCAAACGGCTTTGCGGGCGGGTACAAATTCGGGAAACAAAACTTCGCGGTGGAGAGTTACCACCCTTCGCCTGAGTTTTCGCTCACCCGCATCTCCAGGCCTGGTGGCATCGCATTGATGGAAGTATTGCGCAACGGACCAACTGTAGACTTGACTATAGCCGACACAAGAGTGTCATTCAACATTGGTGCCGAGCCCTCAGACTTCACGGCGCCGGAACAAGCAGAGTTGCAATCCGCTCTCGGCTCTGTTGACGCTATGGTAGCCCGCAGAGTCGTCGCGGCAACTATCTTTCAGCTTAAGCAGCATGGCATGGAGAGAAGACTTTTGACGGGGTTAGGCGTCGCATCCCTCGTACTAGGCAGCGAGCCTAAGGCAGCCGTATTGAAGGCCGACGCCTCTCGAGCACTGATTGGGATAGTACCCGAAGAGTGTGCGGCCGATGATTGCCTGGGGTGTTGCGGGTCTGGGTGTATTGGCTGCATTGGCTGCTGTACGGAAGCGTGCTTGGCGCATGATCTATGTGTCAGAGAAAATGGGTTCTTGCGTTGTTTTCGTCTGCTGCCTGCCGCGATAGCATCGATATTCCTTGAATGCTTGTAGTTATTTTGCAGTGCGCCGGCGCTTTTGGTTTCGTTTCGCTAATCGCGCATAAAATACTAAATATCGGCGGCAGACAGGCGCACTCCAAAATGTTTTTTCACGATAAACACGCACTCATATGCAGCCATGGTGGTTGAACTATTTGCATCGAGAGACGGTAAGGGAAGCGAAGCTTTATCGGAGCCGTTTCGCACGGGTCCACCAATCCATCATCGTTAACGTCGAACGAATCGGTCACTTTTGATCCAGACGCGAACTTCCCTTGGCGCATCTGACCTCTGCATTTCTCCGAACACGGCCCGAGGAACGATAACTGATTCGTACAACTGGGGCAGGATTCAAGTCAAGTAAATGAAGACCAGGTAGTTGAGGGGTAAGGTGACGGCGACAACGATCACTTAGATAAGTTCATCGACATAGCGCTAGCCTGCAAACGAATACTTTTCATGTCTGGCGGCCATCACCTTGACCTTCTTTAGTTCCGTTCCCTTCATGTCAAAGAAGCTAGCCATTTGCACGATTTGGCTAGAGCTCACGAAATCTTTAGGATTCGAGCAGAACCTCTCAATGCCCGGGCTAAATTCACGGCAACTCTTCCCTTTCGGTTATCTTGAGACCGAGACGACATTCGCCGTCCGGCTCATAGTGCGAACACAATTCACAAACTATCATTCCCGCCTTCCTCTGACTCGTCTATGCAAGCCTTTTGCGCAGCACCGCTCTTTGAACGCGAACGTGCCGTACGTCTGGTATCGGTTAAATCTTTGATCTGCCAGCGCGTGCACCGCCCATGCAAGAGCACGTTACCCCTATTATCAGATTCGTAGGTATGAGAGCCGAAAAATATCGTTCAGCTGATGAGAGCGACGAGCCGATGGTGTCTCCCCGTCATTT
>CAZNPP010000203.1:5564-7140 GCA_964574785.1 uncultured Chloracidobacterium sp.
TAGTGGCTGTTAATGCGAGGGGGGCGGACACGGCCCGCCCCCCTAAGCGTGACGGGTAGCTTATCTGCTTCACACTAATCTGGCAGCAGCAGCTTTATGGAATGTTGAAGTGGCGAACTCAAAGGTTTTTACCGTTGGCGTTCCCTCAATTACATTCGACAGCGTCTTCAGCACTTCCGGATACGCCGCAAGGTTGTATGCTTCGGCGTCTTCTCTGTTGTCCCAGAAACTGTTGGCGATGGCTTCCGAGCGTTCGGGGGAGATGAAGGTGGTCTCATCGCGGAATCCTTTCTGCTTGCGAAGGATGGGAATGATCTCGTTGTCGGCGATGCGGGTAAGCTCTGAAGCTGAATTGGCCTTGAGCTTCATAGTGACTTGTCGTCCAAACATGTTGTTTTGCTCCTCGGTTGGTTAGCTGTTGACTTCAGGTGATCTGGATGATTCCAGAGGAGCTGAGAAAGGGAGTAAGCATGACTCGGTTTCGCCCTCACACTACGCTAAGAAGTGATATATGTCAAGTACAGAATATATTTCATGTAGACAATATTTAGCGTATATGGTATCTATGTTAGTATTGTGAGGCACATCATGATTGAGTTTCGAGTCGATGACATACTGGAGCAGCAGGGGCGGACGTTCTATTGGCTGGCTAAAGAGACAGGCATCAGCCACACGACGCTGTGGCGCCTAAAGAAGGCCAAGGCGCTAGGAATTAATTTCGCTACACTGGAGAAGCTATGTCAGGCGCTGGAGTGTCAACCGGGCGACGTGCTCTCACTTACCGATGGTAAGAACGTTTCGAAGAAGCGGAGCGCAAAAAGACGGCCGGCAAAGTAGCACGTCGCGCCCTCAGCACTCAGGTTCAACGCAGCTTGAGAGATAAACCGGGGCACGCCCCTCGTCTGGGCCTGTTACGCAACCAATAAAGGACAAATCCGTGAGCGTCAGCGAATACACGATCTGATTAGTTGCCGAGTCATAGGCAAAACGTCCTTCACGTATGTCCTGCGCCGTCGTTCCAAGCTGGTCATTTTGGACACCTTTCGTTAAGCTCCCACAACATTCACTAAGCGACGGCAGGCCAGCCCACTCCAAAGAGTCGTTCATTATCCAACCCATTTCGTGGCAACGGGCAGGCATAAAACAGTCGGAGAGGTTACGCAGATTAACACAGAGGTTGACGGGCGGAACTTTTCTCCGGGAACAGAATCCAATAAGATTGATGAAGCCTATGAAACGAAGTTGTTCAAGCAAGTGGACATTACATGTTCTGAGTCTTGAGACTGACACGTCATAATCGGCCAACCTCATCGATCAGCCTCTGGTCAGACCGATAATTAAGTTTTTGTAACCCAGGCGAGGAGATGAAAAATGAGAAAGGCAGCCATTGCTTTACTATCAGTCGTGGTCCTCTTTATCGCTTGTGCCGAGAAGAGCGATGAAGAACGGTTTCAGGAAGTGGAAGCGACCTTGATGGCCTCAGTGAGTGATTTGACTAAGCTTCCTACAACCGAGGAACTTACTAATGAGCCATACATCAAAGGCAAGCTCGCGGTTTTCCAGGCGCTTGAGAAGA
>CAZNPP010000204.1:0-7075 GCA_964574785.1 uncultured Chloracidobacterium sp.
CCGGAATCAGGCACCGTCAATTTGCAGTGAACGTGAATCTCCATGGGACAAGCCCATGGCATCCTCGGAATCAGGGCACCGTCGATTAGCAGCGAACGTGAGGCTCCATGGGACAAGCCCCATGGCATCGCGCCGATCATTGAGTGGGTGTTTGTAGCAGCGAACGTGAAGCACCATGGGACAAGCCCAGGGCATCTCTCTTCGTGCAATTTCCTCTGATTTCGTGGATGATTATGGCTCAAACATCCCATGCGCGTAACCATCGGCCAGATCAATACCACCAACGGCGATTTTGGAGGCAATACCGCCCGCATTCTCCACGCAATCGAACACGCCAAAAAAGATCGTGCCGACCTGGTTGTGCTCCCCGAAGTGAGTATCCAGGGATATATGTCGCTCGACTGGTTCCTCGATCGCGACGTGGTCCGCCGCTCCATCGCACCACTGGAAAAGATTATCGCCGCTACCGAGGGACTCACTGCCATAGTGGGTACAGTGCGGCCCACAGATCTGCCCACCGGGCGCAAACTCTTCAATGCAGCCGCCATTATTCATGACCGGAAACTGTTGGGCTATGCCGATAAGACGCTGTTGCCGGAATACGATGTGTTCGACGACCCGCGATATTTCGAGCCCGGTCGAGAACGCAGACTCTTTAACATTAACAATCTTGAACTGGGCGTTGCTGTTTGTGAAGACTTCTGGAATGACAAGACATTCTGGAAAGAGAGACTTTATACACACGATCCGGCTGACGAGTTGATCAACATGGGCGCCGGGGTACTCGTGTCGATCAACGCATCGCCATTTAACAAAGGAAAGATGGGCCAGCGTTGTGCCATGGTCTCGCATCGGGCTCGTGCCGCCGGAATTCCAATCGTGTTTGTAAACCTTGTGGGCGGTAACGATGGAGTAATCTTCGATGGCGCCAGCATCGTTGCCAATCGCAGTGGCAGGATCATCTTGCAGGCGCCGCCGTTTCAGGAGTTCTTTGGCACGGTTGATCTTGAATCAGATGTCGCGGATTCGCGATGTTTGCCGGGCGACGATATCGAGACCGTTCACCAGGCTCTGGTGCTTGGCATTCATGATTACGCTCGCAAGAATCGCTTCAAGACGGCGGTGTTGGGATTGTCCGGCGGCATAGATTCGGCACTTGTTGCGGCGCTGGCTTGTGAAGCACTGGGACCAGAGAATGTGCTTGCTGTAACAATGCCCTCACCATACTCATCTCGCGCAAGCGTGGAAGATTCATTCGCGCTCGGCAAGCGGTTAGGGATGAAGGTCATTGAACATCCGATTACGAAGGCTTTTGAAGTGCTACTGCATGAGCTCGATTTGCCTGCGCCGTCCGCTGAAAGAAGTTCGGTTGCAAGTGAGAATTTGCAATCTCGTCTGCGCGGTAACATCCTGATGACGATATCGAATGCTGAAGGCCGTTTATTGGTCTCGACCGGTAATAAATCGGAGCTGGCGCTTGGCTATTGCACGCTGTATGGCGACACAAATGGTGGGTTAGCAGTTATTGGTGACGTACTAAAGACAGAGGTCTATGCGTTGGCTCGCCACTTGAACCGCGAACACGAGATCATTCCTCGTTCAATTATCGAAAAGCGCCCTTCGGCAGAGCTCGCTCCAGACCAGTTTGATGATCAGAGTTTGCCGCCTTACGACAAGCTCGATCCAATTCTGCGACTTTACTTTGAACAGAAAGCGACGCCTGAAGAGATCATTGCCGCCGGACACGAGCCTGCGCTTGTTTATGATGTTCTAAATCGCGTCGAATCTCCCGCTAACGAATTCAAACGACGCCAGTTACCCCCGACTCTAATTATCTCCAGGAATGCTATTGGAATAGGACGCCGTCGGCCGGTGACGCATCACTACCGGCGCATCGCTTATGGTGGTGTTAACAGTACCGAACCGCACGCAACCTGACAGAATGCGCCACGACGGAACCGAACGCAACCTGACAGGATGCGCCACGACGGAACCGCACGCAACCTAACAGGATGCGCCACGACGGATACGTTCTGCACTTGCCAGCGGGCGGCGCCATAGAGCAATATCACTAGACCCCGCAAAAAAATAATTTCGCTTAAGTGATAGGTGCAAAATATGAGAATTAATCTATTTCAGACTGCGTCTGTGATCGCAGTAGCTGTCTTGGTTTCGATTTTTTTATTAAGTGGTTCAGCTATCGCGGCTGTGTCCATTCAATACCCACAGCAACAACAGCAACAGCCGTCGCCGCCACAAGAGCTAAAACCGTTGCCACAGCAAGAGAAAGAGGCGCCGAAAGTCTCTGACGAGGAGGCGAAGGCTGCTAAGGCGATTGAAGATGCCCCAAGTGCGCAGGCGAAGCTTACGGCTGCAGGGGAGTTTGTAAAGAAATATCCTAAGAGCACTATTCGTGAACAGGTGGCTCGTTATCTTGTCGAACAGATAGCCCCGGTGACAGACGCTTCGCAGAAACTCGCATTTGTGCAGGAATATGAGAAGACTTTCAATGCAGAACCAGAACTTGCTCTTGTGACGCCGATCAAAGTCGACGCCTACGTTGCCGCCAACCGAATTGACGAAGCGTTTAAGGCTGGCGCTTCCAGTTTGGCCAAGAACCCGGATGACACTCATGTGCTGATTCGGTTGACGATGGCCGGCACGGAAGAAGCCAAGCAGGGCAAGCCTACTCACGTAGCGCAGGCGCTTCAGTATGGAGTTAAGGCCATCGAGTTGCTTGAGGCCAACAAGAAACCCGCGGCGATGGAAGTTGAAATTTGGGCCAGCCACAAAAGGCTCTTGCCACAGTTGTATCAACAGACGGCAGCGCTGCAGATGATTAGTGGCAAAACGGCGGAAGCTAAGGCGAGATTAGAGAAGTCTATTGCCCTTGATCCAAAGGAACCCACCAACTATGTGCTGCTTGGCTATGTAATTAATGACGAGTACACGCAGCTTGCTACGCAATACAAAGCGATGCCGGAAGGGCCCGAGAAGGAGGCCACGATCAAGAAGATAGAAGGCATGATGGACAACATGATCGAGCTTTATGCGCAGGCGGTAGGATTGGCTACGGGGCGAGCGGAGTATCAGGCTTTGGTGCAGCAGGTTATGCCGGATCTGACGAGTTTCTATAAGTATCGTCACAACCAGTCGGTTGATGGGTTGCAGCAGTTGATTGATAAATATAAGGCCGAGCAGAAGCCGTAAGGAAAGTCCAAAGTCCAAAGGCCAAGATCGTAAGGTTAAAGTTCAGTCCTGAAGCTTAGACACGGACATTGGCCTTTGGACATTGGCCTTTGGCCTTTGGACTTTGGACCTTGGACTTTAGCCAGGGCGGCCCTTAAAGAGGAAAAAGCCAGCTAAGGCAAGATCCGAAAGCGCCACCAGGCCCAGGATTGGCGCCAAATAGTTCCCTTCTCTCCAGAGATAAAAACTTACCGCAAACATTGCCACTGCCGCTACCAGGAGAACTTTTCCCGCGATCTGTTGATTCTTACTCTTGTCAGTTGCATTGTCATTCAAAGGCATTATCTCCCGGACTTTCGTGTGTGACGAGATGAATTGATCTTAAGCTTCTCATGATGGGTTCGTTTCCCTCAGCTTCAGGAATATATATCCGGCTACCACGAAATCAAAAGCAATGCACGCAATTGGGTACCAATCAGGCACTTGGGAGGTTGGCGAGAAGGCATGGAGAAAGAGGTCCCAGACTGCATGGGCCGCCCAGCCTCCCGAGAGAATCATATTTGATTCGGTGTGGCGGAGAATGGCGACGGTGAAGAAGGCGCCGAGGCCGACGACTTCGATCCCGAGCCGCATCAGTGGAGCGCCTTGAATGGTGAAGTAGATTTGGAAGGCGACATAGATGGCAGCGGCGACGACGAGGCCGATGGCATAGATACGCATTTCGCCTTCAGAGCCAAAGAGCCGCCGCGCGATAAGGATGAAGAGTACGCCAAGAGTGGCGCCGATGATCAGGAAGAGGGGGATATTGTTCACCGGCGTTAGACTTTAGCGCCCGACCGGCTGCTTGTTGAAGAGTGAAAAGGCCTTCAGCGCAGCTAACCATCCAAGCAGGCTTAGTAGATGTCGCAAATTATTTAATTGGCCCCATTGCTGAGCCATTGAGACCAGTTCGGACTCTGTGTAGCCGGTTTCGTTTTGCAGAGTAACCATTGTCGGAATGAAATATGAGAAGGTCAGGATCCGCTCAACGAGTATTAGTCCTGCTGCCGCAAGCCACCAGGGTCTTTCGGGGTGTCGGGCAAACCAGCCAGCGATAAGGTTTGCGAGAGTGAGGAGAGTAAGTGGAACAGTGGTAACGAATACCCAAAATCTTAGTCCCGTATTTGCCTGGCGTGCAGCCTCAGCGTTCCATTGGTAAGAGCCATCTGGCAACTGGACCAGCCATTGAGGAAAGACGATTCGTCCTTCATAAAGTCCGGCGCCGAGAGCTATTCCCAGATTAATAACGAAGAGCCAGAGAAGGATAGTTGGAATGAGTGGTCGCATATGCCTTGGAGCGCGATGGCCGCCGTCGCTTTTCAATTGAATTTTTCGGGCGTGATTCTATCTCGATTTATGAGGCTAAAGAAGGGAGCAGCCACAGAGAAGGCACCTACAGAAGGGACGTGCCAACAAGGAAGGGGCGCTCACGGAGGGACGCCCCCCTACAGTTGACAATTCATCGATGAGCAAAAAGCGGCGTCCCGGTCGGTAGGGCGCCGCTTACCCTGCCTTGTATTAACCACTCAACCTAACAAGAAGTTCTAGACCAAGCTAACCGTGCCTCGCTGCTGACTGGGGCAACTACGAGGCACGGTCCCCCCGCATCCAGCTACCGACATCCCACCTCGCCTGAGTATCGGCAGCAACGTACGGCGGTTGACTTGGGGTGAGGACTTCGCCATGCAAGATAGTTTTCAATTGATGCAAATACAAGTGAATTCTCTTGGCGTAAACACCTATCTATTGGCCGATTGCTTGATTCCTTGCCATTCCGACAGAACTGCGTTTTGACTCGGCGCGTTTCGCCAATCGGTACTGAGTTGGAGCCGACCCATAGATGCGCTTGAAATCTCTTGCAAAGTGACTCTCATCTCTGAAGCCAACACGCGCCATCACCTGCTTTACAGAGAGGAACGAGTTAGATAATAGAGTCGCTGCTTTTGCCATCCGCAAAGACTTTAGATAACGAATCGGGGGCGTCCCGGTTTCAGTTTTGAACAGATCATTGAATCGATTCGGGGACAGATTTACAGACTTCGCCAATTTAGAAACATTGAAATCTTGCCGAAGATCAGTTTTCATTATTGCAATGATCCTTTCCACTCTCTTATCCATCTGCACCATCCTTCAAGCATTGTGAGGATCTAACCTCCCAAGACGCGGAGCTGACTAGTACTTCGCGACCCGTCTGATCAGATAACTTGTTGGTGCTACTATTGTTGTGCGCGAGCGGCCGTAGAAGCATCGCAGCCGGGGAATGGACTGTGAAGCTTGCACCCGAGGAATGCATGCCCTCGGACATACAATTCCCCCACCGTCTCCGATATCTGCGCCACGCCAGTTGAGCAACCCGAGTAAGCTTTTGGTGGCGCGTAGTTTCGCCTGCCAAGGCGGCCTCGTCTCTGGCTTGTATAATCCGCCGCCACGTGGCGAATGACTGATGTAGGCACCGCCACCTGAGTGATACGGCATGTGGTACGTCGGTCGTTGCCGCTACCAGCGTTTTTATATATTGGCCTAAGCGTGACAGACTAAAACGGATCAAAATGTTGCCTCGAGTCTAAACTTAACCTAGAATGCCCGCGGTTCGAGTCAGGTTCCTTGCTAATTTTTACTCGGTCCAAAATACTCACGATTCTGTTCAAAGTACTTAGTAATTTCTCAAAGAATTCTCAAGAAGTTCTCAAGAGCCTCTGATGGAAAGAAGCAAGAGTTCTTACCAGTTTGGTCGTTTTCGGTTAGTGACTGACGAGCGAGTGTTATTAAAAGACGGTCGGCCAGTCCGCTTAGCGCCAAAGGCTTTCGAGACGCTTCTAGTGCTGCTAACCAAGAACGGGCATCTTGTAAGCAAAGACGAGTTAATGGCCCGCGTTTGGCCCGCGACATGTGTTGAAGAGGCGAATCTTACGCAAAATATCTTCATGCTACGAAAGCTACTGGGTCAAAACTCAGATGGAAGAAAGTACATCGAAACTGTTGCACGCCGGGGATATCGCTTTATTGCGGAAGTGCACGAGGCTTTTGCGGAAGACATTACTGCTGAACCGGAACGAATGGTTTTTTTAGGTGATGGCCAGCGTTCTGCGCGGATAGATTCACTTGCGGTATTGCCATTTATTAACAGCAATGATGATTTAAAAATGGAATACCTTGCGGATGGTATTACTGAGAGTACTATCAACAGTCTTTCCCAGCTTCCTCAGTTACGCGTCATGTGTCGCAGTGCGGTGTTTCGTTACAAGGGGCACGAAGGAGATCCGAGGGCAATAGGGCGGGATCTCGGGGTTCTCTGGGTGCTGGTGGGAAGAGTAAGGACTCTTGAAAATCGGCTGATGGTATCCACTGAGCTGGTTGATGTTGCCCATGGGTGGCAGATCTGGGGTGAGAACTACAGTCGAAATGCTGATGAGATCCTCGACGTGCAGGAGGAGATAGCGAAGCGCATCACGACGGCACTTAGAATCAAGCTTTCAGTTAACGATCGCCAGCGGATGACGAAACGGTACACGGAAAATTCTGATGCTTATCATAACTATCTCCGCGGTCGCTACTATTGGGATAAGTACACGAGGCAAGCTTTAGAGAAAGCAATAGATTATTTTAAGCGGGCTATAGAGTCGGATCCTGCATACGCTCTCGCATATGTTGGAGTCTCGGACGCTTATTTTCGATTGGCGACCAGTTTCTTGCCGCCGCGAGAGGCTTTGGCAAAAGCGAAGTCTGCGGTAATTAAGGCTCTGGAAATTGATGGTGATCTGGCCGAGGCCCATGCTTCATTAGGCATGATCAAGATGCGTTATGACTGGGACTGGCAAGGAGCGGAAAAGGAGTTCAAGAAGGCTAT
>CAZNPP010000205.1:0-6978 GCA_964574785.1 uncultured Chloracidobacterium sp.
TCATCGACGAACGGTGACGTTCGTAAAGAAAGACCGCTGGTGGTTGATCGAGGATGAGTTAATTGGGAACGGTGAACACTCACTTAGGGCGCGCTTTCATTTCGACTCGGACCTTGACGTGGAAGTCTATTCAAAGAGTTCAATAGTGGCCAAGGATCTCAGGACAGGCGCTAAGTTCTTCGTGAACCTTTTCAGTATTGCGCTGTCACCTAAGTTGGAGTCGCTTTTTACGTCGCGCCATTATGGTGATAAGAAGCCTTCAATGTCAGCGGTCTGGACCATAGATTCGAAACTCCCGTGCACTCTGAATTGGGCGTTGGTACCAGTTTGTCCCGGCGAGGACGAGAATGAGCGCCTCAAGGTTCTATCCAGAGCTCTCCAGCCCCCCCGTATTGTTTAACTTGGTACCGTACCCAGTGGGATGCATAATCGAAGAGACGTACCGCTGCCCTCTGGGTGAAAATCATAGTAACCAAAGCCGCGCGGGTAGTCGACGTAGCCATAGGTGGCGCTTAAGAAAATGTTAAAACTGCGTCCGGTTCAATGCCCGCGCTATTGTACCGATGAGTATCATTATGGCACCAAGTACCAGCATTAAACGGGCTAATTTGGGATTGCGTGTCCCGTGTTTGATCTGCCATGCTCCCGATACTGTACTGGTGATTCCGAACATTAGAACCATACCGAGTACTCCGAAGACCATGGCAGCGACGAATTCGTCGCCAGCGAATCGGGTGGCTGCATCCGGATCGTTGGAGTGCCGAATTATTCCAGCAATCAGGACTATCAGGTAGACCATCCCCGCACTTAACAGTATCCCGAAAGATAAGAGAACCCAGCCCAACGAGCGAATTCTCGCTGGTGCCTGGAAGGGATGATTGCAGTGCACACAGTTATTTGCCCAAGAGTGTGTTAGCTGATTACACTGCGAGCACTTTCGACGCAATGCAGGTATATACATTAAAAAGCCCATCCTTTACTGTTGCAGAATTATGTCTGGGCGGTGCTATCAGCCTACAACATCTACGAGCAAACGACGATGGCGAAGCACGCTTCGAGGCGTCGGGAATGAATTGTTTGACGTCAAGGGAGGCTCCAATGGTGAAGCTCGTTCCATCAAGAATTTTTCTGAGCTTGTCATAGGAGGGAATGTGAGTCTTGACACGACGTACCGGGTGCCGATTATCTGACTTGATGGGAAGGTGATAATTCCTGATGTGTGGAATCTGTGGAGTCTGGGACTATGGAGCGGCACAAGGAAACGTATTGCCAGATTTGATCATCGGCATGCGCGACGTGATGACGCATCGCGGACCCGACGATGCAGGTGATCTGATTTTCGATCAAGGTCGCGGCGGTTTTGGCTTTCGCCGCTTGTCGATCATAGATTTGTCTGAAGCTGGCAATCAACCAATGCACGGCTGTGCACCGCATCTCTGGATCGTGTTCAATGGCGAAATCTATAACCACTTGGAGTTGCGAAAAGGATTAGAGGGGCGTGGTCATGTCTATCGGTCTCGTACTGATACTGAGACCATTTTGCATCTTTACGAAGAGCGCGGACTCGATTTTGTTCATGAGATTGAAGGTGACTATGGCATTGCGCTTTGGGATGAAGCGAAAAAAGAACTGGTGCTGGTTCGCGATCGCATCGGGGTAAAGCCTCTCTATTTCTATCACCGTGATGGTCGCTTCATCTTTGGTTCGGAAATAAAAGCGATCCTGCGTCATCCAGCAGTGACACCAGAGGTTAACGAAGAATCGCTCTATCACTATCTTACATTTCTGACCACACCGGCGCCCCAAACTCTTTTTCAGGATATTCAGAAACTTCCGGCGGGACATCTGCTCGTCCTGAAACGTGATGGCTCAATCCAAACAACTCAGTACTGGGATTCACTCCCATCCGCGATTCCCCAAGCAAATCCGAAAGAGCATCAGATCGAGATCCTGCGATTACTGAGAGGTTCCATAAAGAAACGAATGATGTCTGATGTGCCTTTTGGTGTTTTTCTTTCGGGTGGGGTTGATTCATCGGCAAACGTGGCGCTGATGTCAGAGCAGATGAATCGTCCGGTTGAGACGTTCACGGTAGGCTTCAGCGATGCAGAGTATCTTAACGAACTTGAACCAGCTCGGCGGATCGCGCAGCAGTTCAAGACCAATCATCACGAAGTAATTATTTCTGAAAAGGAGATGCAGGACTTTCTGCCTCACCTTGTTTTTCACCAGGACGAGCCAATTGCGGATCCAGTTTGCGTCCCCCTCTATTACGTATCGAAACTTGCGCGAGACAGCGGAACAATCGTCGTACAAGTTGGGGAAGGGGCAGACGAGATCTTCAGCGGTTACGACAATTACGTGCGCCATCTGCGAATCTATGAGAAGTTTTGGCAGCATGCTGAACGTCTCCCGTTAGCTATTCGCCGGATTGCCGCCAGCATGACTCGTCCAGCTCTCAAAGCCACCGGAGCGAAACGTTCAGCCATTGAGTTGGTCCGGCGCATGGGTGCAAGCGAGCCAATGTTTTGGGGCGGAGCGGTAGTCTACGATGAGGAATTGAAATCCCGCGTATTATCGACACGAATGCGCGACGCAATGAACTCTCTGTCGTCTGTTGCAGTAATAAACAGATATCTAGAGCATATTCATCACGAGCGGCCGCAGTCTGATTTTTTGGCGCGCATGACTTACCTTGAATTGAAGCTTCGCCTGCCTGAACTGTTACTGATGCGTGTCGACAAACTTTCGATGGCGACCTCGGTCGAGGCGCGCGTTCCATTCCTCGACCATCATCTGGTGGAGTATGCAATGTCATTACCACGCGAGTTGAAAGTGGAAGGTCGTAGTGGAAAGCATATCTTAAAACGGGCGCTTGAGGAGGTTTTGCCGCCCGATCTTCTCTATTCTCCTAAGCGGGGCTTTGGAGCGCCCATCCGGGAGTGGTTTAGAAGCAGTTTTGGTGGCTGGATTGACAATTATTTGATGAGCTCCCGAATGCGAAAGCGGAACTTCCTTGACTACAGCGTTGTGGAACACCTGCTGAACGAACATCGTCGAGAGGATTGCGACTGGAGCTTTCACTTGTGGTGTTTGCTGAACTTGAGCTTGTGGTACGACCGTTGGATCGAGACCTCTTGAGCCTACTCTGCTCGTGCCTAAGGAAGCACTCAATCAAAATACTTTGAAATCTAAGGACAGTCAGGAATCTGGATCTTCAGCGGGGCGGAGCTTTGCACGTGATGTCGTACTCATGCTGGTCCTGCGCTTTTTAGTTGGAGCGTCTGGCTTTTTATCAGGACTGATTGTCGCTCGTTGGCTAGGCCCAGAGGGACTGGGCATTCTCACAACAATTCAGGTGGCAGTCCTAGCGACTGTTCAACTCGGGAGTTTAGGGCTACCAGCCGCCGGTACTTACTTCATAGCTCACAATCGGCAGAATCTCCCGCCTGTCGTACTCAACGGTCTGATTTACGGTCTCCTTGCGGGTTCAGGGTTGTCAGTCGCACTTGTCCTGATAGCGAGCTTTAGCGAGGGACTCTTTGGCGACATCCCTCGAACGGTAATAACGGTTGCCGCCATCTCGATTCCATTTCAGATGGTTGGTCTGCTCGGAACCAACGTCTTTCTGGGTGTTGGAAAGATTGTTCGCTTCAATCTTCTGGAAGTTGCGGGACAAATGTCCTACTTCTTGAGTGCAATCGTCACACTGGTCATCTTCAGTGCGGGCCTTGAGGCACTCATAAGCGTTAATACTTTCTTCTACTGCCTGTTAGGCCTCACCGTAGTTTTGATGGTTCATCGCTTGGTAGCTGAGGAGCAAAAAACAGATCTGCGTACCAATCTCAAACTATTCCCCCGTCTCGCACGATATGGTATCAAGTTTCACGTCGCTACCGTTACGGGTATATTGGTAATCCGAGGCGACCTATTGATCGTTAAGTATTTTCACGGCGCGCAGGAAGCGGGTGTTTATGCCGTTGCTTCGCAGGCGAGCTTGATGATCATGATGTTACCGAATATTGTTGCCACGCTCCTGTTTCCGCGGGTAGCTGCTGCAAACGACCTCAGTGGACGGTTGACGAGCAAAGTCACACGTCACACCGCATTAGTCATGATTCTTATTTGCGGGTTGGCCGTACCAGTCAGTTTCGCGATACCGTTGTTTTTTGGTGATCAGTTTGTTGATGCCTCCATACAGCTTCTGATCCTCCTACCAGGGGTTTTTTTGATCGGTGTTGAATCCATCCTAGTGCAGCACTTTAGTGGCACAGGTTTACCTGCAGCGATTCCGCTGTTTTGGCTGCTCACGCTGCTAGTTGGCTTTGGGCTCAATTTGACTCTTGTTCCTGCTTATGGTGGTAGAGGTGCGGCTTTAGGTTCGATTGTTAGTTATGCGCTAATATTTGCTTTGGTCGCAACCTATTTTCGACTGAAAACCGGTCGTGGTTTTGGTGAGGTATTAATCTTGCGCCGCAGTGAATTACGAGGACTGTGGATGAATGGGTGGGGAGGCTTTCTCGCAGACAGGAGCTCGAATAGTCCGTCCGGATGAACGCCATACTTCTGGGGTAGAGGTGAACTCTTAATAAAGCCGCTTTCATTTACGGAGTTTAACCGACGGTACCAGGGAGTAGTGCTTGAATTACTGGAACACTGGACGCCTGAGATGCAGTGCCAAATCTCTGTTCACTCCTACGGCTGGGGAGTGGACCGCTTTGACTTCAGAGCCGAATTGCAGGCTTCAGCCGTGAGGTTTTACAAAGCCTACAGGTCTTTTGTTAGTGCTGAAACAGTAAGTTCCGTGTGCGATGTTGGCGGCTTCTGGGGAGTGTTCCCAGTAACGCTGGCCCGCTTGGGTTTTGAAGTAACTATGACGGAGTCCCTTCGGTTCTATCGAGGGGCCTTCGATAAGTTATTCGGAGTGATTTCGAGGGAAGGCGTAAGAGTTGTTGATTACGACCCATTTCAACCAGAGAGTTCGGCACCGGAGCGGTTCGATGTTGTGACAGTCATGGCGGTACTTGAGCATTATCCGCATTCGCTTAAGACTTTCATGCAGAATGTCACCTCACTCCTGGAGCCAAAGGGAATCATTTACTTCGAGGTGCCGAACATTGTCTTTTTGCCTAAGCGGATAAAGTTCTTACTTGGTCGCTCACCCCTCAGCCCTATTGAAGTAATTTTCAATTCCGAGGTTCCCTTTATCGGGCATCACCATGAGTTTACGATTTCGGAACTAAGAGATCTCGCAAGACTTAGCGGACTCGTCGTGTTGAAAGAAAACTATTATGACTATTCAATTCATGCTCAGCCGTTTCTTAAGCGCATGGCGCATCGCTTACTCCAAATTCCTGGGTTCTTGGGACTACGCGATTCGCGGGAGTGTCTAGCGATAATGTGCAAGCGCCAGAATGAGGGTCGTTCAGAAGCGTCTGTTGAATGATCATTATAGAGGGATTCTCCCAAACCCACTGGACCTGCCTCAACAATCATTTAATAATCCGGAATACGTACACGAACAGTTTCCAATGCTTACTAACCATTCAATTGTTTGCTTTGGAGGTGAAGATTGGTGGTATCACCATCCTCATTCGAAGAGTCACCTGATGCGGCGGTTTGCGCGCGCCGGCAACAAAGTGATTTTCGTTAACTCAATCTCACTTGGTCTCGCGCCACTGACCAACAAAGATTTGCTTCCACGGATCGGACGCAAACTACGCAGCTACGCTAGACTGGCGCGCACAACGGAAGACGGAATCACAGTGGTATCTCCCGCGGCGATCCCGCTCTTTGGAACCCGTGCAGCTCGGTTAGCTAACCGACATCTGTTGACTATGCAAATCGCGGCACTAATTAAGAGTCGCGGAATGTCGCGACCGATACTCTGGATTGCGATTCCCACAGCGGTGGATGTGATTGGACAGTTCGCTGAATCGCTTGTCATCTATCAGGTCTCAGATAAGTACGATGCCAACACAATGGATCACGCTACGGATCCCGCCCTCATCCGTCTACTACACAAACAGTCTATAGCTGCTGCCGACATAGTTCTGTACTCCGGACGCAAGCTATTTGCAGAGGCCGAGGAAGCTCTGGACCGCTCCTATCTTCTCGAGCAGGCAGTCGATTTCGATCACTGGTCATGCGTTAGGGACCTTGCGACAGCATCAGGAATCGAAGCGATTCCACGTCCACGGCTGGGTTATTTTGGTGCCATTGAGAGTTGGTTAGTGGATCAGCAGCTGATAAAGCGAGCCGCGCGCGAACGCCCAGAGTGGCAGTGGGTTTTTATCGGCAATCGATCTACAGGCCTGGAGATTGATAGTCTTCCAAATACACACTTTCTGCCAGCGGTGCCTTACAATGACCTTCCAGCCTATGCTGCGGGTTTCGATGTTTGTGTGCTGCCGTGGGAAACTGAGCGAGCTTTCACCAGTTACGGTTCCGCAATCAAGGTTCGCGAATATTTGGCCACCGGAAAGCCAGTTGTGATAAGCGCATTGGCCGAATACGAGCCAATGCAAAACGTTTTGCGAATCGCATACAGTCATGACGATTTCCTCAGTTTGGTAAGGGATGCTCTACAGGAAAACGATCCCAGAGCAGCACGAAGAAGACAGGATGCCGTGCGAGATGGGACCTGGGACGCGCGCGCCGAGTGGCTCAGCGAACTGATTGAACAGACCCTGGCCGCCAAGGAGAAAGCCACAATCACTACTTATGAAACAAGTCTTGAAAAGTCGTAAGAGCGGGAAAGCGTCAGTGCTGGACGTGCCCATGCCCGTTTTGCAACGCGGACGGGTACTGGTCAGAACGGTGGCTTCGCTCATCAGCTCCGGAACCGAGCGAATGGCAGTGGAAACGGCGGGCAAAGGATTGATAAAGGAGGTGAGGCATCGACCGGAACTGGTGAAGGCGGTGATCGACAAGGCTCGAAGAGAAGGCCTGCGGGAAACGATCGACGCAGTGCGCGAC
>CAZNPP010000206.1:0-6930 GCA_964574785.1 uncultured Chloracidobacterium sp.
TCATTTGCCAGTCTTCGTAGTTTTGATGGTCGTCTGCATGCTCAACGAGCGTTGGAAAAATGTGGAAAATACGAAAAATAATGAAAAATGAAAAATGACAGGTTACAAATGAAAAATGGGCCTTAAGGAGTTTCTGGAGAGAAGACAGGCGTCGGGAGTCAGGAGACACGATTCGACAATCTGCCTGACTTCTGCCTTCTGACTCCTGACTCCTGACTTCCCCTTCCCCTTAAGGGGCTTTGCGAATGACAATCCTTCTTGACTGATTACCCAACATCAGGACCAGCGGTCGGTCCAACTGAAGTGGATACTCTCGACCATCGATACTGATTATAAAGTTCACTGGAGACAGGCGTTCCTCTGGCGCAGGGAGGGGAGTGATAGACGGCAAGCTTCGCAGGATCAGATTAGTAGCAACCAGTCGCCAAGTCGCCGGTGCACAGGATATTCGAATTCCGGGAGTATCGGTCTCTATGGATTCGTTTACCGCTAGTGCATCTGCTTTAATAATACCAGTGCCACATCGCACCCCAGCGGGATCGTAGAAAGTTACTACACCGGTTGTGAAACTGTAGAAATACGGACTTACATTTCTTACAACTAGACGAATGTTGCTTACCGGAGAGTCAGGGCTTCCAACAAGATTAGTTGTAAGCAAACTAGCAGATAGCGCCGATTGCCCTAATCCATCCAGCGCAACTGCCGCTCGGGTTAGCGGGACTCGTTCCTCGACCGGTTCGTCCTGGAACTCCTGACCATGGATGTTTATATGGACGGCAATCAGTAATAGAAATAGTGTGATGGTTTTCACAGTTCGTCCCTCACTTAACTGGATCACTTTGGTTCAGGGGGAAAAAGGGATGTTCTTGCGGGTTCTTGGATTGTAATTCCGAGTCCACAGATCGATCAATCTGCGCGAGCGGCAAGAACTTTGCGCCGTGAGGGAGAATATAGCCGGACGCTTTCGGGCTGATCTCTTGAAGAGCCTCCGACGGTGTTCGTTTCGGTACCATGCGCATCTGTTGAACAACCACGTCCGGTAAGTCAGAAACCATCAAGATTCGAAAGCGTTCGGCTTTTCCCAACAAGGCCCAGGCAGTTTGACCATTTACTTCATAGGTATTTCGCAATCTTTGTTCAAGTGCGGTCGAGTCTTTCTCGTCAAACCACTTCAAGAAATCAGGTCGCCCGAGCCCTTCTCGACATTCAGCTAGCATGACAATAGTTCCACCCTCGTTACATGCATAGGCTGCCATATCCAGCGCCTTGTGCGCTTGTATAAGATTTATGTCGTAGGGAAATCCGCCACAACTCACGATCACCACATCTCGGCGCTGTTCGATCCTCACATAGTGGTCAGAGGCATATTCAAGGCAGCCGACTCGATGGGCGGCACGCCAGTGCCCTGCATACACGCGAACAGTTCGGTTGAACTCGTCGACAACAGTATTGATGCTGAAGGATGGATCGATTAATGCGGCAATCAGTTCACACTCCTCATGAATTGCGTTTCCATCGAGCAGACCTGGTCCAACGCCGGGACGGCGGCCTCCCTGTTCAAAGTCGAAGGCTAGCAGATGAGTTGCTTCGACAGTCCTTGCTGACGCAAGTCCAGGGCAGATTGACTTCCGACCGCCACTGAATCCGGCAAAATAATGAAAACCTATAGCGCCGGTAACCACCACGTGCTTGTACTCGGTCAATGCCTTGTTTAGTTCAACTGGGGTTCCCCGGGCAGTTGTATCAAAAATGATTAAATTGCTGGCGTTGGCGGGATTGTGATCGATAACTTTGAGGCGCTGAAAAATAAATGGACTGAGGAGTTGTTTCTTTTCATCCTGAGTTACGGCGCGATGTATGCCTGTGGCGAAAATGATCGATATGTCAGCCGGTGAAATTCCAAGCTGAATAAGCCGTCGGGTGAATAGGTTTACTATCTGAGCACTCGCAGTGGCTCGCGTTGCGTCTGAAACTACGAGCAAAACTGAGTCTCCAGGTGAAAAGATTTCTTCTATGAGAGGTGACTCAATTGGCGCGTCGAAGGCTTCGCCGATTTTAAGATCGTCTAAGGGCGTACGGTCTTTTAGGTCCGGAGAAAGTACATCATGACGCTGTGCGTCAAGCTGGAGACTAACTGAACCGCTGCCATAGCGAAGGTACATGGAAAGTCCAAAGTCCAAAGTCCAAGGTCCAAAGTCCGAAAACTAAAGACCAAAGACCAAAGACCAAAGTCCAAAGTCCAAAGACCAAAGTCCAAAGTCCAAAGACCAAAGTCCAAAGTCCAAAGTCCCAAAACCTTACAACCCAAACTTGATCAGGGCCCGTTCAATAGCTTGGAGTGAACCAAAATCACCGCCTGTGGCGCGTGCTTCAGCAAGCCACTGCCGGAGGTTACGTGCCTCTTCGAGTGATCCAATCCGACAAGCGCCTGTTAAGGCCAACGTTACCAAAGCGTCAGGTGCTCCACGTGTCACCAGTTCCGCCTGAAGCGCTGCCTGCTCGCGAAGGTCCAACGTAAGTAGGAGATTGAGTTCCATTTGGTCAGTAGTCAGTAGTCAGTTGTCAGTGGTTGTCCTTAGTCAGTTGTTAGTTGTCCGTGGCCAGTGCTCTGTTGTCAGGTGATCAATAGCAACTGTCCACGGACCACGGACTACGGACCACGGACAACTGACAACTGACAACTGACAATTCATTCCCTTTCTGAGCGGAAGCAGGCTGTTCCCGAATGACAAAAATGAAAGGTCTCATCTTCAAAGTCAGACGTCTCCATCTGAATCGTCAAATGGTCAACGCCAAACCTGGTACTAAGCTTCGTGCGCAACTCTTTTAGCAACTCAGACTGCGAAATCCCGGTGAGATGGATAACGTGCGCGCTAAGTGCTTCTCGACCTGAAGTGATGGTCCAAACGTGAAGATCATGTACGTCATGAACACCAGCCGTTGTAAGAATCACATCCTCCACGGCAGCAAGATTGATGTGAGCCGGAGTACCCTCGAGGAGTACATTGGTTGAATCACGAATTAACCGCCATGAGCTCCAAATAATCAGTAATGCGATCAAAACACTGATCAATGGGTCAGCCAGATACCAATTGAATAGCCACATAAGCACGCCCGCAATGATCGCTGCTAGAGATCCAAGCGCATCATTAATGATGTGCAGCCAAGCACCCCTGATGTTTAGGTCGACTTGATGTCTTCCATGCAACATCCAGGCACAAGTCAGATTGACGAGCAATCCGCCGGTGGCGATCAGAATAACGGCAGCACCACGCACTTGCGGTGGCGCCGAAAACCTTTGCCATGCCTCATATAAGATCAGAAGTGAAATGAGGACCAGCGTCACACCGTTAATCAGTGCCGCCAGAATCTCTAGGCGGTAATAGCCGAAGGTTTTGCTCGAGGTGGCGGGGCGTGAACCAAACCATATTGCTACCAGCGCGAGACCCAGCGCTGCAACATCTGTCAACGAATGACCCGCATCGGCTAGCAAAGCGAGGGAACCAGTCCACCAGCCACCAATCGCCTCCGCAACCATGTAGAAACTTGTCAACAGCAGCACGACTTTTAGACGTCGCCTGCTCTCAGCTCTACCTTGGTGCCGGTGATCGTGTTTTCCTTGCCCGTCTTGTTCAGCCACAGATTGTTCTATTTTCCGACTTGTTAAGAAACTTGCAAGCGGAGGGACGGCTTATACTTCTTCCAAAGCTTGGAGTACGTCAGCAATGATGTCCTTTGCGTCTTCAATGCCAACTGCAAATCGCACAGTTCCCGGTGATATTCCGGCTGCATCCAACTGCTCCACCGAGAAGCCAGCATGCGAAGAATAGAGCGGATAACTCACGAGCGATTCAACGCCACCTAGAGAAGGTGCAGGTCGAACTATGTTGAGCGCATCAATGAACCGCTCCACCTCTGCTTCACCACCTTTTAGATCGATAGCCACAATACCCCCAAAGCCTCCATTCATCTGGCGTTTAGCCAACTGACAATTCGGATCGTCGTTGAGCCCAGGATAGTAAACGTGAATCACTTTAGGGTGATCTCGCAAAGCTTCCGCTAGCTGCTGAGCATTTGTGCAGATCGCCCGGACTCGTATGTCAAGTGTCTTCATTCCTCTTGAAAGTAGATATGCAGCCGCCGGGTCGAGAGTAGTGCCTACTCTAATCGAGACATGTCGCACTCGCTCGATAAACTCACGACTACCAGCCACCGCTCCGGCCGTTAAATCTGAGTGACCTCCAAGATACTTTGTGGCGCTGTGCATAACAGCATCGATTCCGTGTTCCAGTGGCCGTTGGAGAATTGGTGTGGCAAATGTGTTGTCCACGATTGAGAAGATTCCTGCTTTCCGGGCGTAAGATGCTGCCTCCTTGAGATCCACTATGCGGTTAAGGGGATTAGCAGGCGTTTCAAACCAGAAAATCCGCGTTCTCTCAGAGGTTAATTCAGGAAGACGATTGATTTCGTCAACAGAGATGAAACGCGAGTTTACGGCAAACCGGTCCAGAATTTGTGTCAAGATCTTTATCGTGCCGCCATAAACTGAGTCGCACGCAATAATCTCATCTCCAGCTGTGCACAAAGCTGCCAATGCACAGAAAGTAGCTGCTGAACCAGAGCAAGTAACCACACAAGCTTCGGCGGCCTCCAACTCAGCGATCTTTCGCTCTGCTTCAGCTACGGTGGGGTTACCATAACGAGAGTAGAAATACGCCTCGGGAAGCTCTCCACGGGTGTACTGACGCAGCTCGGCGAAATTTTTGAAAGCGTAAGTGACAGAGTGGAAGACAGGGGCAATAACCGCCCCGAAAGGCTGGTCCTCATCCTGGCCGCCGCTAACGGCAATAGTGGCTTGTGACAATCCGGACGAATCTTCTTTTGACACAATATAACCTGGGGGGTCTTTTGGTCTTGGGCCTTTGCTTTAGAGTATATTTAGTTTCAAAGATAACTTCGGCTTCAGCCGTCGGAGTTTCAATTGTGATCTAACCGAAACCGAAGTCATTGAAATGCTTTTTAAAGCACAGCCGCAAAGGTGCAAAAACGCTAAGAAACTAAAAGGTAATCAACACCTCAACCGTTGCGCTTCCATTTTCTTTGCATCTTTGCACCTTCGCGGCTTTGCGTTTAAAAGTGTGCGGCATTCTTCGCGCTGTAGCCAACGCGCCTAGCCGCAACTATTTAGGCTGAACTGGCCTGTTCATCCTCGATATTCGCTCGCACTTTCTCGATCAGCTCAGGCGTTGCCTCCAGTCCGTGCTCTTTTGCGTGAACCCCTGCTTGCTGCAAAACATCGTCTTCCGTTTCACCACGGATAACGTGATTACATTCGGAACTCGGATTCACTTTGTTGCAGTAAATTACCTTTGCCATTCTTATTCTCCTCTCCTGAATTGAGTATTTGTTTTGTGGCTTTTACGCCACAATAGGTGTGCTCGTCAACGTCGCGGCTAAAGCCGAAGCACTGGCCCGATTCCTTTTACGGTGATAATTTGCACCGGTTGCTGCGCAATGCTTATTAGCTCAGGAGGGTGTAATGAGACAGATTGTAACAACTCGCACGGGTGGACCAGATGTTCTTGTAGTCGAAGAACGGCCCGATCCCCAGCCGGAGTCGGGGGAACTGTTGGTGCGAGTCAAAGCTGCCGGTCTGAATTTCGCCGATATCCTTGCCCGCCAAGGTCTCTATCCTGATGGACCACCTAAGCCTTGTGTTATGGGTTATGAGATTTCGGGCATCGTTGAGAAGGTCGGCGGCGACGTAGACCCATCGTTTATCGGCAAAGCTGTTGTTGCTATGACGCGATTCGGAGGGCAGTCCGAATTGGTGAAAGTTCATCCGCAACAGACGTTTCCAAAACCCGACGCGTTGAGTTTTGAACAAGCAGCAGCGATCCCTGTTAACTACCTTACTGCCTACGCTCTTGTTTACGTAATGGGATCACTTCAGCCCGGAGAATCCATCCTCATTCACAATGCTGGTGGCGGAGTGGGTCTGGCTGCCATCGATATCGCAAAACGCCTTGGAGCGGTCACATATGGCACTGCAAGTCCTTCGAAGCATACTTTTTTAAAGGAGCGCGGACTTGACTACCCAATCGATTATCGCAATCAGGACTGGCTCCCAGTCTTAAAGAAGCTAACAGAGGGCCGCGGCGTTGAGTTGGTGCTTGATCCAATTGGGGGAGCCCATTGGAAGAAGAGTTTTAAAGCGTTGAGGCACACTGGCCGCCTTGGCGTGTTTGGCGTCTCGACTGCATCTGCGGAAGGTATCAAGGGGAAGGTGGGAATTCTAAAGGCGATGGTTCAGTCTCCCTGGTTTCATCCCTTAGGATTGATTAACAGGAACAAGGGAGTCTTTGGTCTAAACCTGGGCCATATGTGGCACGAACGGGAAAAGGTCGCAGGCTGGGTGGAGGCGTTGCTCGATGGTGTCAGTGAGGGCTGGGTGCGGCCACATGTAGATAAGACCTTTTCATTTGAGAAAGTCGCGGATGCGCATCGCTATATCGAGAACAGAAAGAACATTGGGAAGGTAGTGCTGGTCCCATGAATCAGCACGGAGAAGAAAAGGATGAAGGATGAAGACATTTCTCATGTTTCATTTCTCATGTTTCATTTTCCATTTTCTTTGGTCCTTCCTGGTTTGCATGTGGTCTCAAAAATGAAAAATGGCAAATGAAAAATATCTTCATCCTTCATCCTTTTCTCTCCGTGGTACAAGTCCGAAACCGGCAGCTCCAAACTTAACCTTCCTAGAATTCTCTCTGCGCAACCTCGGCGGTCTATGCGTCTCGGCGGTGAAAGAGTTGCTAGTCTCGGCGACAAAGAGAGGAACGCTCGGTCTCGAAGAAAAGCGCTGGGTCTTTACCGCCGAGACGCAGAGACCGCCGAGGTTGCGCAGAGAGTTGATGGGTGTTCGTTAGA
>CAZNPP010000207.1:0-6897 GCA_964574785.1 uncultured Chloracidobacterium sp.
CCGCTGAAGAAAGAAAAACCAGGCTAAACCCACGCCAAACACGCGAATCCAGAATCCTGCTCGAGGGGATTGGCGTTCCTGCACCGGCACCTTTTAAACCTGATTCGTTTCAGCTTGAAGCACTGGCAGCTCTGGAATTCGAGGACGTTTTGGTAACTGCTCCGACCGGGAGTGGGAAGACATGGATTGCACGAGAGGAGATCCGACGGCTCTTGAATGCCGGTAAGCGCGCCTGGTACACGACACCTCTTAAGGCTTTGACAAATTCGAAGTACCAAGAGTTTGCTGAGGAGTTCGGTGAAGAAAGGGTGGGAATATTAACTGGCGACCGAAAAGAGAATCCCGAAGCTCCTCTAATTGTTGGTACTACTGAGATCTATAGAAACCAGTTGTTTGACTCTCTGCGAGGCGGAGACGAAGTTCGAACGGATCTAGTCGTGTTCGATGAGGCGCATTATTTGGCTGACGAAGACCGCGGTCACGTCTGGGAAGAAGCCATAATTCTGACTCCAATACGGATCAGGCTCTTGTTGTTGTCAGCGACAATTGGGAACGCTGATGAGTTCTCTGATTGGATTGAAGAACTCCGAGGAATTCACTGTGGAGTCGTTGCGAGACCCGGAGCTAGACCGGTTCCTTTACGTGCGGCGTTTCTATTGCCGGACGGCGGTATCATCCCGCTGTTCAGCGATGGCGGGAAAGTGAATCCAAAAATACTGGAGTTAGGTGCTCAATCGCGGGAACACCGGACGGGGAGCCGGTGGAAAAGGCCCTCTTGAAGGTGCTGTGCGGAGACTTAAGAGATGAAGTTAAGCATGCCTGAAATGCCAACACCGATGCTTCTCACAGCACTTGGCTCTAATAATCTTCTACCCGCAATCGTTTTTCTTCCTACTCGGAGGCGTTGCGATCAATCAGCCTCCGAGGCCGCGCTTAGTCGTCGCGACCCCAGCCCCGAACGTCGTGAAGCACGACAGGTTTTCATGCGTCAATTTGGTGACGAACATCCAGAAGTTCGCGGCCATCGCCACTGGAATACAATCATCAAGGGCGCCGTGGCCTCACATCATGCCGGCCATATTCCTGCCTGGAAGCTAGCTATCGAAAAACTAATGAGTTCAGGCCTGCTGGATGCGATTTTCGCGACTGCCACCGTAGCTGCAGGTGTTGATTTTCCAGCGCGAACGGTTGTCGTGACAGGCGCCGACGCCCGCACGGCAAGGGGTTGGAGACCGTTTATGGCCTCGGAACTTCAGCAAATGACGGGGCGTGCAGGGCGCCGAGGACGCGACAAAGTAGGCTTTATTATGGCCGCGCCAGGCCTTCATCAAGATCCAGTAAGAATCGCCGAACTCTTAAAAGCGCCTCCCGATCCCCTCATTAGCCAGTTTCGCGCTACCTATTTGACCTTGCTTAATTTGCTGGATGCCTTTTGCAGCTTTTCTCAGATTCGCGAAATTGCTGAGCGCAGTTTTGCTCATCGAGAGAGAATAAAACAGATCAGGCGACTTGAAGAGCATCGCACCGAAAATGAAGTTCAAATTAGGAAGAAGTTGTCACAAGCTGGGGTTGAGATACCCCAGGAGACGGTTATGGGGCTCGAGCGCTTAGTAAGCGCAAGAACACGATTACAGGAAACTCAGCCTCAAACTCGCGCGGAGGTCCTCCGCCGATGGCTTGACAAGGTTGTACAACCCGGACGTGTGGTCGGCATCGGTCGCAGTGGGCGAAGGCTGGTACTTGTCACTGCCCTGCGATATGGAAACGTCAGCGGGATCAGAGAGGATGGAAGACGTGCCAGCTTTCCCCTCGAAAGAATTGGACGTGTTTACTCTCCAGTTTTTAGAGCCGACGACGAGGAAATGGCCTTTGCAGAGATTCGCGCTCGAGGCAGAGAACTGGCTATACCTGAGCCAAGACTGAGGGACACCAGAACAGAAGAAGCGGAATCACTGAATGTATTAGATGATTTGATTGAATCAATGACACCTGCAGACCTAGACTCCAAGGAAAAGACTAAGCTAAGCGAAGTTCTATGGGCGTTGATGTCGGATGCTGAAGCGATCGAACGTGCCACGCGGCGCATTGAGGCATTGAGAGAAGAAGTCTGGCGACCATTTGAACAACGGGCTCGCGTTTTGGCGGAGTTTGGTTATTTGAAGTTCGAGGCTGAAAAGGTAACAGAGCGCGGGCGTTGGCTTGCCGATCTTCATGTAGATAGGCCTTTGCTGATAGGAGAGGCTCTTGAAAATGGCCTATTAGCTTCTCTTGATGTGCCAACCCTTACAGGCGTAATTGCAGCACTTACCGCTGATGAAGATCGAGATTATGGCGAAATTGAGCTCACCGATAATCTGGTAAGGTCATTGACCGCATTCGAAGAGATTGGTTTCAGAGTGGCGACTGAAGAATGGAAGTACGGCATTGAGCCGGCTCCGGAGCTAAACTTTTCGGCTGCGGGTGCGGCTGCATTGTGGGCCAGTCGCGTGGATTGGTCTGCATTAGCGGAACGAACTCGCGCGGAGGAGGGTGATCTTTACCGTATGCTTTCTCGAACCGGGGAGGCTTTGCTACAGATCGCGAGCTTGAGAACGGTCCATTCTGAGGCAGCCCACACAGCGGCGATAGCTGCGGATCTGATTTTGCGAGAGCCAGTACGCTGAATGGTGAATGGTGAGTGATGAGTGACGGCTGCTCATATTCACTCATCACTAATCACTCCCTCCTCCTTCATCCTTCATCCTTCACCCAGTGTGCTAGAATGATTCTCGTTTACGGAGGTATTAACCATGCAGGAACAGAGGGAAGAACCGTTTCATTGTGCTGTAAACGCGATATGTGACCTTCTGAGATATGCAGGTGACGTATCATACGCGGTATTACCCAGAGATGTCGCCCACGAGCTGGCAGATCTCAAAAAGGCGTTTTGGGGCAATGTTCGCACACTCGTCGACAAGGAATTAGAGTGGATTGACGCGCGTGTAGCCGGGGGTGACCGATTGCGGGAACAATGGAAGAATGGTTGTCGACCGACTGATAGCGACGATGTTCCACACCCTGTAAGCTAAATTTCTTATTTTTCAGGAAGACCTATGGAAGTCTTACTAGCCGAGGAATTCGGATTCTGTTTCGGAGTCGAGCGTGCTGTAGAAATGGTGGAGACCGCAGTAAGGGAAGACGAGGCTCCAATTCGGTCTTTGGGACCATTGATTCACAATGCTCAGGAGATGGAGCGCCTTGGAGCCAAAGGTGTCTCTACTATTGATGCGCCTGCGGAAGCAGACGCTACAACTATTGCGGTCATACGCGCTCACGGCGTAACACCTGAGGTTCAACGTGAGTTGGAGCTGCGCGCCGCAAAAGTCATTGATGCTACCTGCCCTTTCGTTACCCGGGTTCAACACCTTGCTGAAAGAGCTGCAAAACAGGGCCGCGACGTTGTTGTTGCTGGAAATCCTGACCATCCAGAAATGATAGGTGTGGTGGGTTACGCTCCGAATAATACTTACGTCGTTAGAGATGCCAGTGAAGTGGATACGCTTCCAAGACTGCGCTCACCTCTTGTGGTTTCCCAGACAACGATAAAATTACAGACATTTCTCGAAGTTGCTGAGGCTGTTCGGGGGAAGGCTGATACCGAGCCTCAGGTAGTCAATACTATCTGTTCCGCTACTCGGGATCGCCAGGACGCCGCGCGGGCGCTTGCTGGCGAAGTGGATGCTTTCTATGTGATTGGTGGGAGACACTCCTCAAACAGCGTGAAGCTATTAGCGGTTTGCCAAGAGCAATGTGACAAGAGTTTCTTGATTGAGACTCCAGCCGAGATAGACCCAAAAGACTTAGCTGGAGTTAAGCGCGTAGGTGTTACCGCGGGCGCGTCAACCCCTAACTGGCTAATTGAACAGGTAGTGGCCCGCCTGCATGATCTTGGCAACGGCGCCTCTGCATCAGTCTAAGCTCACAACATCCATTGTTGACGATTCTCAAAATACGCCGGTGACTTATCTGGGTGTTGCCGTTTGAACTCTGTAAATCGAGTCAGTAGCTGTTGGTATCTTCTATCTGAAGAGCGAATACTTTTGTGTGGGATATCGCGTAGGTAGTTTTCCACTTTCCACATGTTTCGGGAAGAGAACCTCCAGTCATATTTGCCAAGCTCTGCAAGGTTTCCTAATCCATAACCAGTTATTCGTCCCGAGTAGTCCACATAAGGGTCAAAGTAGCTCCAAGCCAGATCGCGTAGTCTGGGGAAGACTGGGCGACGTCCATGTAGTCCGATATCTCTTGACCGAGCCACTGAACCCCACAGTCCTCGTCGGCGAAAGACGAAGATGACGTGGTCTAGTTTATCCTGCGATTCCAGACTGAGTAGCAATGGCGGGTAACCATGCTGTTCCAGGATCACCGCTGCCGCTAACGCTGCTTCCAGGCAGTGGGCCTCATTAAGTTCAAGTACTTTGCGGAAAGATCGCAGAGTGCCGCTTTCCTCTTCCCAGTTATAGGGTAGGGAGCTTAGAAAACGTTGTACCTGCAGTGGGGTTCGATGCGACTGAATCAACTGCCATTCTTTAGTTGTGAAGCTTTTGCGGGATGGTCGGGAAGCCATATCAGAGTCCAAAGTCCAAAGTCCAAAGTCCATAGTTTAGATCAACTGCACTGTAATCATCATTGCTTTCAGCCTTGCTTCGGACCGTCGGATTGATGTAAGAGTACATTATTGAACAGCTCAAAAGTCCAGCACGTTGTGAGGCAAGACCTCATTACTACATAAATCTAGTTAGCGGAACAACTTTTTATGAAGCCAGAACTATCAATTCGGCACAAGACTCGAGCCGAGCAGGAAACCGAATCAGAGGCCAGCCGGCTAATCGAACAAGTGCAGAATGCCTGGGCTACTGTTGCTAGACATCCACTCGATGAGGCAAGCTCTCTTGAGGCCGTTGCAGACAGTATTGAGCGCGCGGCACGAGATCTGTCTTTCGCATTGCGAGAACTCGCTCGCGAACGAAGCTTGGGTGGAGACTAAACTGCCGGACAGCCCTGGCAATTTCATTGGAGAATCTATGACTTCCTTTCGCACTGAGAGAGCAACTGAGCACCTGGGTCGTAAGCGAACCGACTATGACCTCGATAACTATGGCATTACAGGCGCGACCAGAATCCTTTGGAATTTGAATGCTCCCGAGCTTTATGAAGAAATCGCTCGCCGCAACGAAGGAGTGCTTTCGAGTCATGGTGCTTTAATAGTAGATACTGGAGAACATACAGGACGAGCTGCCAAAGACAAGGCAATCGTGCGGGAGCCAGAGAGTCAAAATCGCGTTTTTTGGGGCGATGTAAATAAAGATTTCCCTCAAGAGAAATTCAACAGATTGAGGGAACGCATGATGGCCCATGCAAACGGTCGTGAGCTGTTTGTGCAGGACACCTTTGCCGGCGCCGATCCAAGGTACAGACTGCCAGTAAGAGTCGTCTCTGAATTGGCGTGGCACTCTTTATTCGCCCGCACAATGTTCATCAATGATGGTTCAGCCAGCGCGCCTCATCGTCCTGAGTTCACAATCATTAATTTCCCAAGTTTTGAGGCTGACCCTCAAAGGGATGGCACTCGCTCTCGCACTTTCATTCTAATGGATTTCAGCCAACGTCTGGTTCTAATCGGCGGTACGTCTTACGCTGGCGAAACAAAGAAGAGTGTGTTCACAATACTTAACTACCTTTTGCCACAGCGGGGCGTCATGAGCATGCACTGTTCTGCGAATGTTGGCGAAGACGGAGATACGGCAATTTTCTTCGGTTTGTCCGGTACCGGTAAGACGACACTGTCTGCCGACCCGGAACGAAAACTCGTAGGAGACGACGAGCACGGATGGTCTGATGATGGTGTTTTCAACTTCGAAGGAGGTTGTTACGCCAAAGTAATCAAACTTTCCGCTGAAGCTGAACCAGACATTTATCGGACAACGAAAATGTTTGGAACGATTCTGGAGAACGTTGTATTTGACGCTGATACCAGAGATATTGATCTCGACGATGCATCCAAAACTGAGAACACGCGGGCTTCTTATCCACTGATAAGTATCCCTAACATAGTCTCCTCAGGATATGCGGGCCATCCTAAGAACATCATTATGCTGACGGCGGACGCGTTCGGCGTCCTGCCCCCAGTCGCCAAGCTTACGCCGGAACAGGCGATGTATCACTTTCTTTCGGGTTATACCGCGAAGGTTGCCGGAACTGAGAAGGGGATAAAGGAACCTGAGGCTACTTTTTCTACGTGTTTTGGGGCTCCATTTATGGTGTTGCATCCTGGAGTCTACGCCGACCTTTTAGGAAAGAAAATTGCACAACACAGAGCTGCGTGTTGGCTGGTGAACACGGGGTGGAGTGGTGGACCATACGGCATCGGCCAGCGAATGAAGATTGCGCACACCCGTTCAATGATTCGAGCCATTCTCAATGGCAGTTTGGACCAAATTGAGACAAGGCCCGATCCAATCTTTGGGGTTCATGTTCCCATAGCCTGCCCGGAAGTCCCTGCCGAAGTACTTCAGCCTCGAAACACGTGGTCAGACACGGAGGCGTATGATCGTCAGGCTCGCGATCTAGCACATCGATTTAATGAGAACTTTAAGAAGTACGAGAGTGGAGTTTCTGATTCAGTGAAGGCAGTGGCGCCGAAGGAAGGATGAAGGATGAAGAAGAGCGTATTTTCCATTTGACAATTGTCATTTCTTATTTTTCATTTTTCCTTTCACCCAGTTCAACCACTCACGTACTTAATCCAGATTTAAGAGACCGAGCGTCAAAAGAGGAATACTAACGAAATTAATGAAATGACAAATAACAAATGACAATTGTCAAATGGAAAATACGCCCTTCTTCATCCTTTCGCCT
>CAZNPP010000208.1:0-6836 GCA_964574785.1 uncultured Chloracidobacterium sp.
TGACTATCACAAAAACGACAGCATAGAGGATCGCAACGAGCGCGTACGAAGCGCTTGGTACCTCCCCATGCGCAGTGGGTGTTATGAAACTGTAGTGCGAAAGATTGGGAAGACTGTAATACAATCCAGTGAAGAGCCAGCGTGTCAAGCTGTTTGACATTGAACCCGCCAGATCCTTCAGGTCCGAACTGAAGTGCCCGATTATAAAGGTGAAGAAAGTCAGTAGTGCAGAGAGCGCAGGTGAGGAGAAAGTTGAGAAGAGCAGCGCTACTGCCGTTAGGATTGTGAGTTCAACGAAAATCAGGGCAATCGCGGGCCAGATCTTTAAGGCTAGAGAGTCCCAGCCACCACTTACCAAGATGAGCGCGAGCGAAACTCCCAGGCCCATCACCAGAACATTTACCAGAAGAGTTAGACAAAGACCAAGATACTTGCCAATCAGAAACTCACCACGACCCACCGGTTTGGAAAAGATGGAATAGACCGTCCGCCGCTCAATCTCCTTATAGACAAGTCCAACCCCGACGAAGATTGCGATAAAGACGCCAAACAAGAGCATGGCGCTGAGTCCAAAGTCGATAATGATCTTCCGTTCCTGTCCCCCTGAGAGCTCGCCAATAAAGACCGCAGCGCCGATAAGTAAGAGTACAAAGAGTACGAGGTTGTAAAGCACACGATCGCGCACTGCTTCGCGAAAAGTATTGCGCGCGATGGCCGCTGTTCGGCCAAAAGATGTGCCCTGCTGGCGGTTTATGTCATTCGCTGTAACTATGGGATTTGTGCTGGTAGTCGCTGATGACTGAGAGCTGTTCATTCTATTCCAAAAGGGGCGGGCCTAATTTACTTCAATGATTGAAGAATCGTAAACAGCATCTGATCGGAGATCAGCCTTCTTCTGCCATTGAGCAATGACAAAGCAGGATGAAATTTTATTCTGAAACTTACTGATCAACGACTCTAAAGTCATGGCTGCCTGAGAATAAGATGGTTTCCAGCTAGCGGGAATGCGAAAGATCAAGGAGTTCAAGACTAAAAGAAAAGCAATATTCCCCTGGTACTTCAATCTATTAAATGAAAATCGGGACGAAAAGGCCTGCTCGAGCGCAGTAAGATCTATGGCTGCCTCGTTATCAGAGAAGAAGCGATCGTATTTATACCAGAATCTCCTGATTAGATCAGGGAATGAGCCGGTATGCGGTTCCATGAAACATAAATATCCGCCCGGCTTCAGGAGCCGGTGAATCTCACAGAGGGCTTCAGGGACATTTGGATGGATGTGATGCAGGCCGCCGACTACCGCTACACAGTCAAAAGAGCCTTGTGGAAGTTTGGAATCAAGCAATGACCGGCAGACTGCACGGGTAGTGGGCCAGCGGGCCTGAAAGGTTTCGAGAACTTGGTCCGAGATGTCGAGACCTGTGACAGAAGCTCCCTGGGCCAACAAGTACTCGGTAGTCTGACCGCCGCCACACATCGCATCGAGCACATTCATTCCTGCCAAGTCAATGCCGTCGAACATCGGCTCGTAAATAAAACGCCAACGATACTCGCAACTCGAGGCATCGCTGTAGTGGGCTTCGTAATCGGCAGCGATGCTGTCGTAATGCTCTCGTTGCTGTTGCTCTGAGACCCCCATGAAACCAAACTCGGCGTTGGCCCTTGAATATCCAAAAGTGCTTCCAGCTTCAAATTTGATTGGCGGGATTGTCATTCTCACGTCTCCTGCGAAAGCCATAGCCAACATTTTACTGAAAAGTTTCAGAGCGATTGTCAGATGTGCGCTAAAGTGGTATGGAAAACGGTTGGGGCTGGTGTCAAGGACTCGATTTTGTGAACCAGCGGGCCTCAAAAAATCTATACCATTCAACTCCAATTCGGAAGGAAAATTTCTGCAGATTCAACAAGTGGATCGTAGTTCGCCCGGCCGTTGGACTTTGAGATCTTGACGCATCCCGTAAACCAGAAGCAGTGAGATCGCCAGCCATGCCATGACGCTCAAGAAGAAAATGAATCGAGTTCGACGAGGTTCACGAAACTTGAGGTCAATCTTACCAGCTTCAGGGGGGAGCGAAATTAGCAAAGCCCCATCCTCAGCCGGCCGCGTGAGGAGTTCCACCCCATCTTTGGCGGCGCTCCAGTATGGATAGAAGTAAGTACGGACCCGTGCCTCCTCGGCTGGGCCATTGAACACTTGAAACGAGCGGTGTTCCGGTTGCCATGAGGTGATGGTTATCTGCCTTGATGGCGATTCTATGTTTCCAGACATCTTCCGCAGTTGGACCACTTCACGCGCCCATACAGGCAGCCAGTTCTTGAAGCTCACGCTGCCGCGGATCTCGGATAGAAGTGGATCAAACTGCGAACGTTTCATGTAGTCAGCGTCCCACAAAATCTGCGTGCTGATGAAGAACACTGCGAAGGTAAAGCTTAGACCGAAAACCAAATGTCGCGGACGAAAACTGTTCCTTGCAATCTCGACCCACTTTGGAAGACTCGCCGCAAGTATAATTGAGCCGCACATCGAAGTGATTGCTAACCAGCGCCAGGGAAACTGAATGTCCTGAAGCTTCGGGATAATGGCCCACAATGGCCGGCTGAGTTCTGTTGTCATTAGGAACGAGACCAGCGTCAGAATAATGGTTGCGTTCGGGGCAAAGTTTTGTTTTCTGGTCGAGTAAATGTTCTTGAGAATGACTGCTCCCGGTAACATAAAACCTATAGCGGCCAAACTCAAAATGTTGGCATACCATGTATTTCGGTTCGTCAAGGCACCGGGTGAGAAAAGGAAATTTACGCGATAATCATAATAAAGATTCGCTTCTACCTCGTTACCATTGATCCACGGGAGTTCGGCAAGGAGGGTATGCCAGTAGAAGGCGCTCGCTGCCAGACCCAACAAAATTGCCAAACCAAAACTTGCAAGTGTGAGCAAATGCTTGTCTCTAATGCGGAAGCCCGCATAGATAACTAGTGACAAGGACCCAATCACCGTAAGTGGAAGATGGGTGAGTATTACGACAGCGTAACAAACTGCCAGTCCGGCAACAGCAGTAGCTTTCCTATTTCTGCAGAGTTGCTCGACAAAGGCAAACGCGAAAGGCAGAACGGAACAGGCGGCATACTCTGAAAGGAGAGACGCTTGATACAGCTCGTTCAGCCGATAGGGAGCAACCGTATAAAGGACTCCCGCCAGCATGGCGATGTTTGGGGAGAAGAAATGACGTGCCCAGCAAAAGACACCAAGCGCACCCAGGATTGAAAGGACCGTGAAGGCGATGATGGTGGCGGAATACCAGTTGGTAAATATTTTCGCAGCGGAGAGCAGATAGTAGAGACCCGGAGGATAGAATCGAAATCTGGTATCACCGTAGCCAGCGTTTGACTCCGCCAACCAGGACGGATAGAGATTTCCAGCTTGGATTGCCTCGTAGAACGGCAACGCGAATCGGTAGTGGTTATTTAGATCAGCACCCGCTGGAATACCCCAAAACATGATTGGCATGACCACTGCTGTTCCAATGAAGACGAGAGCCAAAAGTGGCGAGAAGTTGGCGATGCGGCGCAGGATTGAGCTGTTCTTTTCACAGTCTGAGGTTGATGATCGCGAATCGGCAATCTCCGGATCCGTATACATACCGTTGTCAGAGAGTTTTGTTGTTGACGCTAGCCATCTCATGATGAAGATTAACGGCCGACAGTTAAAGAACCCCAACACGCACTGTCTTTAACCAACCAAAGCTACCGACAGCGACGATCGCCATTGCGCCGAGGAGGCTAAGGACTCTCGAGAGTTTGCTGCTTACCGGCTCGCGAAAAACCAAAGTTACAACGGCGGCTTCCGCCGGTATTTCGATGATTAAAGCGCCGTCGTCAGCGGGTCGAGTTGAAAGCGGCTTCCCGTTGGCAGATGCCTCCCAGTGTGGGTAATAAAATGTCCGTATACGCGCTTCTCTGGTTTCCCCGGGAGCAAGTTGAAATGCACGCTGTTCCGGTTGCCAATGCTCGATACTGATCGGGCGGTCTCCGGCCTGTACCTGCCGATCCATCTTAGTGGGCCTTCCCGTCGCCCATACAGGAAACCATAGATCTACGCTTTCTGAACCGCGGACGGTATTAAGCAAAGTCCGGAATTGTGGCTGAGATAGAAAGACTGCTTCACGCACGGTGTGAGATAGCGTAAAGCTCACTGAGATGAGAACCAAACCTAACACTACTAACCTAGTGGGTCGCCGATTGTTGTCCTTCAGTTTAATCCAAAAGGGCATCGCGGACGCCCCGATAATTGACGCGCAGATTGAAACCATTACTAGCCAGCGCCAAGGAAACTGGGTCTGCTGCAAAGGAGGGACTACTTTCCAGAGCGGATAGCTGACAGGAATCGACATTAACAAAGACGCTGCAAATAGCACGTTGACGGCTTTGAGACCCCTGATTGAAGCGACCTGCCGCGCAAGTGCGACCGCTGGAGCGATCATCAATAGTGTGAGTATAGCGAGAATGTTCATCCACCAGACGTTAAGGTTGTCGGGCGAAAATGCGCTGAAGAGAAACTCGTTGCGATAGTCGATGGCAGAGCTGGAATTTGGAACATTGATGCTAATCCACCCCAGTTCCATGACCATCCTGACCCAATAGAATCCACTCGCTGCGAGGCCAAGGAGTATTGCAGCGAAAAACCTCCCTAACGTTTTCAGGCGATTAGATGTCTCTGCGCGGGCTACAACGTAGACGAAGAGCGCGAGCGAGCCAATGATAGTGAGAGGCAAATGCGTAAGAACCAGGACGGCATAGGCGAAGCCCAGCCAGGCTACGTCAATGGCCCGCCGGCGAGTACACACTCTGTCTGCAAAGGCCAAAGCAAGTGGCAACACTGCCGCGCCGGCGTACTCAGCCAGTAGGACGGCCTGATAGAACTGATTAACGTGGTAAGGCATGAGGGCGTAGAAGATTGCTGCCCACATCGCAACGGCTTCCGAAAGGATTGTGCGCGCCCAAAAATAGATTCCAAGACTACCGGCGACAGACAACAGAGTGAAGCTGGCTAGGGTTCCAGCATACCAATCTCCTGTCAGCACTCTGAATAAGCTCAGTAAGTAATAGAGTCCTGGCGGGTAAAATCTAAAACTTGGATCACCGTATCCGGAATTCGATTCAGCCAACCAACCGGGATAGAGATTTCCGGCACTAACGGCATCATGAAACGGAAGAGCGAAACGGAAGTGATTGGTTAAATCCAGGTTCGAAGGCACTCCGAAGATCAAGGCCGGAGCAAGGATTGCTACTGAAACAGCAATTACACACAGGATACTTTGTGTCTGTACCGCGAGAAGTCTCATCGCGGCGCGGAAGTCGCCAATCTGTATTTCGCTCCAACTGATTAAGCTTTTCATTTAACCGGAATTCGCCGGAGGGTTTTTGAAGTAGACCTGAAATCCTGGGATCCCCAAAAAACCTGTTCAGTCTGACGACTAACCTATTTCGGCAGAATGGAGTCGGGACAAGGCTTTGATACTAGGCGATTTCGCGGATTGCTGTTCGACTTGCGGAGTTAGTTGCCGAGTACGGTCATAGCCCCTATTAGCGCGATCGTATCCGGGACCTCGTCCAAATCAGCGTCCCCGCGTAATACGCCTGCCTGGGTAACACCGAACCGACGGGTACCGCTTTGACTGATACCAGACGTGGCTGTCGGGAAGGCATAGCAGCCATAGACAGCTGTTGTTCCGCTACCAGCCTGTTCGACTACTGAAAACTGATAACCACTCTTCGTTCCGCTGGAGAGTCCGCTCTCTATTAGATTCTCGGCGTTGAGCGCGCCCAGTTCCGTGGCAAAGGCACCGTTCCCAATACTCGACTGATAGGTTGCTTGCGCGCCGGTGATGGTTCGCAATGAAGACTGCGCGGAGGCCTCATTAGCGGCACGCCGAGAGGCTTGAAGATTAGGGATAGCGATCGCAGCGACGATCCCGATGATCGCAACAACTATGAGAAGCTCGAGTAGTGAAAAGCCTTCTTGCCCTGAATATGGTGTGTTACCGTCCATTTTCCTACGTGCTCCTAACAGAACTCGGACTGAGATGGGTTACTAACAATCGGCATTTTATGTTGTTCATTTCTGGCCACGGTGCGTGAGAGTAGAGAGGTTTCAAACAACCCCGTGCCCACGAGGTGGAAGATTGCGACTTCAAACGGTGTCTCAAGTAACGTTGTTACCAATAACGATCCAACTGTTGAGCTCAAAAAGGCGGGTAGTATTTTGCCAAGGCCTAGCGGGAATTGAACGCGAGTCTCTGGAAGGGTCGACGAATTTGGTGGACCAAGGTTTCGAAAATTGAAGTTACTCTGGCGCCCAGGAGGGGAAACCTTCCGGATCAAAGCGCGCTCGACAAAAAGGGGAGCGGACCGGTCCGCTCCCCAAAACTGTCTTCAGAAGACATTATATTAGTTGCCCAGAGCTGGCATGCCATTAATCGTGTCAAGATCTGCCGGAGCCGAAAGCGTGGTGTCGCCACGCATGACACCAATCTGGCTAATGGCAAAACGACGAGTACCTGTTTGCGAAATTCCGGCTGTAATTGTCGGAACAGCGTGCGCTCCAAAGGTTGCCGTGCTGCCAGTTCCGGCCGGAGCTATGAGGGCAAACGTATAACCACTCTTAGCACCACCTCCGAGAACCGAATCAACCAGGGACTCGGCCATTAATTGGGCCAGTGTTCCAAAGGCCCCGTTACCGGCGGTCGCTTGGTAAGTGGCTTGAGCACTGTGAACCGTGCGAAGTGATGACTGGGCCGAGCCTTCATTCGCGGCGCGGCGGGAAGCGAGGAGGTTAGGAATTG
>CAZNPP010000209.1:0-6820 GCA_964574785.1 uncultured Chloracidobacterium sp.
CCACCTGACCCAAAGGCGGTCGGTGCCGTTTCGATGAAGAAAGCTTGCCGCATCGTCCCCATAAAAGTTGACGTAGTAGCGATCAGAAAGTACCCCCAGCTTGCTGAAATTAAAGTACGCATTGAGGCTCTGCAGGGGATCGAAGGTCCAGGTAATCAGCGAGATCTTTTGCGCAAGAACGCGGTCGCGTTGGGCCAGCTTAAGCTTGTATCCCAATTGGAAATTGCGGTAATCAGCCTTAACGGCGAGCATGTGGGAATGATGGGCCATCTGTCCATATTCATAACTGGGGAAACTGTAGCAGAAACCGACCAGAACTTCTGAGTCAAGGGCGCCGATTAGGACCCCACCTGCGGCTTTTACTGCTACAAGATGGGTAAATGGTACGACTTCGAGATCGGGGATTCCCCACACCTCCTTCTGAAGCTCCTCAACGGCACGCATCTGCGACTCAGTCTCGAGATCGCGAATTACGATTTTGGATGACTCGCTGATGGCAGGGCCTTCCCGCATCAGATTCTTACTTTCCGCGGTCATAACTCAAGGCTTGGCCCATAAATAAGTTATGAGTCGTGTGAATTGCAAACGTCGCTTCCCGGTTGGCGTAGCTTTAGAACTCAATTCTCACACCTAATTGACCCTCTCGCCCGGGGAGTACTTGCGTCAACGAGCTGAAGGGGCTGCCGGCTATATTTGTGGCGGCCTGTACGGCAGCGGGGTTCTGACGATTAAACACGTTGAAGAATTCGAATAGTGCGTGCAACTTGACCCGCTCTGTGATGTTGAATCTTTTGGTAAATCGCATATCGAGATTGACAAAAGGCGGAGCCGTAAAGGCGTTCCGACCTGGACCATGATCGATGCTGTTGAAAGTTCCATCCCCGTCCGGGTCTTCCAGCATCAGAGCTATGCGACTAAAGTGAAAGCCGCTTTGTGCTCGGAAGATGCCACTGACCTGTACCTGCCACGGGAGCTCTAACAACCCGTTCACCTGAAAAGTATGGTCAACCGACAGGTTAGATGGCCCTTTGTCGAGATCAGGTCCATTTACAAATGTGCCTGCGGCGGCCACAAACCGGCCATTCGCGCGTGTGAATGAACCATGCTCATTGGTTCTTCCGGTGCCCGCTTCGGTGACTACTGGAGCGATGCCTACGAAGCTGTCCGAAGGCAGAGTATTTATGCCGAGCTGATTATCTGTCTCTTTGGCAAAAGCGTAATTTCCACTGAGCGTGAACTTCCGGCTGAAGCGTTTGTTGAAATTGATGACCAACGCGTCATATACACCTTCATACCAGGGACCAAATGTGGTAATTGGTCCAGCAGTAAACGGCGGTAGGAACTGACGGGTGGCAGCCCGGGAACTAAAGGCAATGTTAGCGTTTCGGATACCAAGGATGTTTCGCATGTTGCGGTGGTAGTAGTCAGCCTCTATGACTACGTCGTGTCCAATCTCGCGCTGCACACCAATACTAATGCTGGTTGTAAAAGGAGTCTTGAAGCCTTCATCGATGCTGGTAGGAAAGAGTTGGGCCGGGATCGCGGCATGCGCTAATGCTCCAAATGGTCCCCAGAAAAAGAAACCAGGCGCTTTGCCTACAGCAATACTCGCCTGCGTTAGATATTGATCCGGCGTAAGCCCGGAAAGCATTTGTATGTTGCTTACATTGATCACAGCATTAGCTGGGATCGGAGAGTGTCCCGTTGCGACTACCCGGTTCAGTCTGTCTATGCCAATAAACAACCCTGGCGAAAACGGGCACGCCAGGTTCGCGGCCATGATCTGAGCATCAGTTAGGTTTGGAGATACACAGAGTCCACCTGGGAAAAGCGTTGAATTGATTACAGCGGGAGCCAATGTTGGAACTCCGTAAAATCCTCTCGGATAGGAAAATGGCTGGACCACTCGTCGGTCAGCGCCACCGAAGGACGGTACATTGCGGGCGATGCCGAGACGGAATTGATCATAAAAGCGTCCATAGTGCCCTCGCACTACAGTCTTCGGCGTTGCTGCCCAGGCAAAACCGATGCGCGGCGAGATATTCTCTTTGGTAATGAATTCGGAGTCGTAATCCCAGCGCACACCAAAATTCAAGGTGAGATTAGGATGGAACTTCCAATCATCCTGGGCGAACAGCGCATTGTAGTTGTTGCGCAGGTGGATCTCATTAGCCTCTGGCGTTAGACCACCAGCGGTGGTGACTGTAAAGAAGCCGGAGTTAGTTGGGCCGAACTCGATAAAATCCGCGATAGTGGCAAATAGTTGAAGGTTTAGGATCTGCGACTCCACACCATCGACTTTCGTCCGCAAGAAATTCCACCCAAACTTCAGATTGTGATCACCAACCAGTTTTCCTGCGTTCGCTGAAGCGAATATATATTTCTG
Source organism: uncultured Chloracidobacterium sp. (assembly GCA_964574785.1). Classification (GTDB taxonomy): domain Bacteria; phylum Acidobacteriota; class Blastocatellia; order Pyrinomonadales; family Pyrinomonadaceae; genus PSRF01. The sequence goes on from CAZNPP010000209.1 coordinate 2,387, forward strand.
GTCTAGTGCCGTGCGCGTTACTGGGTTGCCGAACCCGAACGAGCCAAGATCGCCGAAGAGGCCGCCTGTGTTGTTAGAACTGAACATTTGGAAAGTCGTTCCCACACCTGCCTCAGGATGAGAGGGGCGAACCTCAGAAGTTTCACTTCGGTAACCGCCGCGTAGAGTTACGACCCAGAGATTGCCTTGCTCTCCTAACAACATCGTGTCACTGAAGCCCAACAGTAAGCGGCGATCCCCGGTGTCGTTTCGCCTTGACGGCAAGTCGGTAGCATTCGATAAAGGCAAGAACTCCTTTACATTGCCATTGGTATAATTAACCTGCTGGGTCAAATGATGTCTTCCGAGTTGCTGATCAAACTTTAGAAAACCGCGCGTTTCGAAGATGCGAGATGGATTGTCAAACTGCTGTTCGAAGTCCCGAGCAATCTGCGGTGTTCCTGGGGGGAATACAAAGTTCAACCGGCGGTTCTCTCTGATTCGCTCGGCTGAGCCAAAGAAAAAGAATTTGTCCCTGACGACCGGACCTCCTAATGCCACACTGTAGTCCCACCTTTGCAGAAATGGAGCATCCGTTTGTGTTGGATCGAGGGAATTCGAAGAGTCAAACGCATTGTTCCGCCAAAATAGCGATGCCAACCCGTGATAATCGTTGCTACCACTTTTGGTGATCACATTTACGATCGCTCCCGAAGCCTGCCCAAACTCTGCCCTGTAGCCGGCTGTTAGTACCTGAAATTCTGCTATCGTTTCCTGATTGAACTGAGCTGCGGCACCGCCAGTGACGGTGTTCTTATTTGGCTGGCCATCAATAAGAAAGTTATTGTTTCCTGCCCTCTCACCAAGTACAGGAGTGGAATTGTCGCTGCCGATATTCGCTTGACGATTGACAACCACCCCAGGCACAAGCTGCAACAAGTCCAAATAGTTCCGGCCATTGACAGGAAGATTCTGAACTTGCCGGTTCGTAATTGTCGCTCCCGTTGCGGCTGTAGTTTGATTTAGGAGTTGCGCGTCAGCGGCGATGTCGACTCGACCCTCCAAAGCGCCAACCTCGAGCTGAACGTTAAGCGTTAACGTACGATTGACAGTTAGTTCAACCCGGTCGAGAGTGTAAGGAGCAAACCCAGAGTGTGAAACTGACACAGCATAGGTTCCAGCGGGCAAGGCCGTGAGTCTGTAATGACCGCTTTCATCCGTTGTGGCCGTGCGTTCGACGGCGAGATTGTTCGACTTAGCTGTCACCTGAGCTCCTGCGATGACGCTTCCTTGAGCGTCTTTAACCGTACCTTCAATCGTAGAAGTTGTAGTTTGCGCACGCACTCCCGGAGCCAGCAGGTTAGGCAAGATAACAACAAGAGAAAAGACCAGCACCCGCGAAGCGAATCTGTAGAAGCTAAACCGATCTCTGCCTCTGAGCCTAGCGTGACAGGGATTTAAGGCTACTCCCTTCATGTCTTTGCCTCCTTAGGAAAAGTGGTTGGAGTCGAGCCGCTTCGGCTTGCATCAGCACTCCCGCACAGGAGCTTGATTGTCATGTTGATGGAGCCGGGCAAACGGAAGAGCAGGGGCACTTATAGTTCCCAAAATTTCGGGGCCCTTTGCTCAGCGTAGCCGCTATATAACATCGTTCGTTGCACGCTGTCAATTCTCTTACAACAGTTGTTGCATGAGGAAAACTGCTGTGGTATTTTCGCTTTCCCATGAGCATTGTGCCGGAGGAGTCCTGCCTACAAACTATAATTGCGACCGAAGCGATCGAGATCGATCAGGTGGAGCTGCGTCTGATTAGATTGCCGCTTGTCGAACCTTTTGAAACTAGCTTTGGAAAAATTGATTCGCGACTTATTTTTCTTGTAAGGTTCCAAGCCAATGGACTAAGCGGTTGGGGAGAAGTAGTGGCTTCGGAAGAACCGCGCTATAGTTACGAAACTGTCAAAACTGCTCTTCACGTTATACGGGATTTCCTGGCTCCCGCCCTCTTAAAAGAACCCATTGCGAGCCTGGATCAACTGGCCCGGCGTTTAACTCCATTTCGTGGACATAACATGGCTAAGGCTGGTTTGGAGCTTGCCTACATGGACCTCGTGGCCCAGTTGAGTCGCCAATCTTTATCGCGAAAGTTAGGTGGTGAGCGTACTCGTATTCCGGTGGGCGTCAGTTTGGGTATTCAACCTACTCGCAATCACCTGTTGGAGCGTGTCGGTCAGTATCTTGCTCTCGGGTACCAAAGAATAAAACTCAAGATAAAACCAGGATGGGACTTAGACGTCGTAAATGAAGTGCGGAAGTCGTATTCCGACATCTCACTTTCGGTCGATGCGAACTCTGCATATACGTTGAAAGACAGAGAGCATCTCAAGCAGTTGGATCAATTCAATCTGCTTATGATCGAGCAGCCCTTGGAGAATGACGACATCGTCGATCACGCCGAACTGCAAGCGGAATTGCAGACACCGATCTGCCTTGACGAAAGCATAACGAGTGTTCGCCACGCAAAAAAGGCGATGGATTTAGGAAGCTGTCGCCTAATTAACATCAAGGTGGGAAGAGTCGGTGGTTATTCACAGGCATTGGCAATACATGATCTTTGTTTAGCAAAGAGTGTAGCTGTGTGGTGCGGCGGCATGTTGGAGTCGGGCATCGGTCGCGCGCACAACATCGCCCTGGCTAGTCTCGCTGGCTTTACGTTACCGGGCGACATCTCTTCCAGTTCCCGCTACTTCGCACAAGATATAATTAAGCCTGAGGTGAGTGTGGCTACCGATGGCACTGTTGAAGTCCCCGAACGTGCTGGTCTAGGTTTCGATGTGGACCTGGAGCTAATCAAAAACAGAACAGAGAAACTGGAACTAATCACCCGAAGCGATTTATAACCAGGGAGGGGAACGTGCCTAACAGAACTTCGAAGATTGATGATTCTCCTGATACTTGCTCGCTTGAAGTCCGCTTTGCCAAATCCGCTTTAGCGGGTACTCGCCGCGAACTGATTAGATCGATCCTCGACAACCATGAGGAGACGTTCTTTCTTTCCTCACGCGAAATGGCTAAGCGCTACAATGTAGACGCGGCTACCATCGTCCGCAGCGTACAAGCACTGGGTTATGAACGGTTCGCCGAGTTTGCAGCGGATCTTCGGCAGCATTTCGTTAATCACATTACACCTTATACGGTTCTTAAGGCCGAGACGCAGGAGAAACGGAGCGTTCAGGATCAGGTACTTCACTGTCTGGAGCGAGATTCCGAGAGTTTGAGCATACTCAGGTCGAGTCTCGATGTTAATAATGTAGTGGACTTCGCCAAGCGTATTCATAATGCTCATAGGATACTGGTTGTGGGCGTCGATTTAGCAGCTACCCTGGCGTGGTTTCTCGCTTACGGTCTGACGCCGTTAGGATTCGATGCTGAAGCACCTGTCGGGACCTCCGGTAATCTGCAACACAAGATTGATTTACTTACCAAAAAGGACTTGCTTGTTGCGATTAGCTTCGGTCGGTGCTTGAAAGAGACCGTCGAATCCGTGAAGCGAGCGCATGGGCGAGGCGTGCCCACCTTTGGCATCACCGACAGCGAGACGACACCAATAGCTGTTCACTGTGATGACCATCTTATTGCCTCGATCAGTAGCCCTTCATTTACTGGCTCGTATGTAGCGCCAATAGCTCTCATTAACTCAATCATAGTTGCCAGCGCACATCTTCAACCTAAACGGGCGCTCGAAATGTTGCGTAGAAACGAGGCTGAATACCGCAGTGGCGGTCGCTGGTATAAGGAGCCATCTCAACGGACAAGGTCGTCGGCTGGTGGAAATAAACGCGGCCGAGATAATGACTCCAAGGGGTGAATCAGCCTCTGACAACCGACCCGCGTGTCCCTTCTCTTTTGGCCATCGGTCGGCTCCTCATTCACTTCAAGGATCGTTCGCTACAACTGAACGCACTAGGTTGACCTGCCATTTTTACTGTTAAACAGTGGCCTCGTTGGCCGCGCCTGTGTTTTCCGAGAGACTTCGGAAGGTCAACGTGGCGGGGTCGTAAAGCTCCGCGCTGGACAATATGAGGTCGTTGTTTTCCATGCCGCCCGCGAGCAGTAATCTGCCGTCGCGCAAAAGCGTTGACGTGTGTGTGGCACGCCGGCAATCATGCTGCGATGTTGGACAAGAGCGCCCAGTGTTGCTCAGACGCAGTGGCGCCGGTTCCATCCACCCAGGCCCACTGCCACCCACCGGCTGGCGAGTTTCTTAACCGCCACACCCTTACACTGGTTGACACGGTGCCAGTAAATGCCTTATCTCTTACGCTCCTTTGCCATCGTGATTGGCTAAGGGTAGAGTTTTCAAGAGGTTATTCATGGATTACACCACCAGAGAGCTTCTCAAGCGATACGCAAAGCTGGCGTTAGGACAACCTTTCTCGCCGGTTTTGCTGAACATCC
>CAZNPP010000210.1:0-6736 GCA_964574785.1 uncultured Chloracidobacterium sp.
TCAAGTCTCTTGAATTTGCTTTTGAGATTTGGGAGCGGGAGTCCGCTCCCGCTGAATTATTGCCTAATATGACGGCTATCTATGGACATCTCTTGTCCGAGTCTCCCGCCAAAGGTATTCGCTTCCGATGAATCAGACATCAGAATCCGACCAAAGGCAGAGACTACACCATACACGGGGACGCATGGCTGCCGCTTGCTCGTCGGTTGTCTATGTGTCCTGCTCATCAACATAAGAGTTTTTACCTCGTTGCACGCAATCTGAATTGCGCGAACCGCGTTGTATAAAGTATCAATGGTTATCTTGTCAAGAACTTTTTCAGAACTTGGCGCTTGCTTGGATTAATTGCGGAGATAGGTAGTTGCCTAAGAGATTTCTACGGTGACTTCAACTCATTCATAAGGGTATCCAGCATTCCATTCAACTCATTAAGCTTCGATTGCGCGGTCTGCAACTCGAAGTTGAGCGTGGTTTCGCGCTGCTGTAATCGCTCTTCCTCTGGCCCAAACCTTGCCACTTGAGCCTTCATGGTCTTAATACGCGATTCCAGCTCGTTATACGCGTTCATGTCTGTGGTGCGCTCCAAAAGCGCCTCAGCATCTTTTACTTGCTGCTCAAACTGTGGCTTCGACATTCGGATATCGGCGAGATGAGAGCGCACATTCTCGAGTTGCCGTCCAGTACTTTCTACATGGCCCTGCGCCATCCTGACGCGCTCGATCAACATTTGGAAGCGGGTATTGGTGACGGTGGCTCGTTGAACAGCAAGGCGTAGTTCGCGCACCTCCTTGAGTAGTTGTTGCAGCACTTCGCGCTCAGCCGGTGTCGTTTCTGTCTGCTGTGCGACTGTTTGCAGAGGAAAGAAAATGATTGCCAGTAGCAGCACCAGGCGGACTTCCCAAAACTGATTGGCCTGCCGGGTCAGCGCCGCTTGAAAAAGGTTAGCTCTTAACTGCTTCATTAGTCTTCCCTCCTTTAAGCTTTGTAGCCAGTAACGATTAGCATACGAGCCGGAAAACTCATTTGTTCATCTGGAAAGAATTCAGTCAGCGCCTCTCGAACGTCCAGGGCAATTTGCGATTGTTGTTTAGCGGGCATCGCCGCCAGTTTCTCACGCAACGTGCCTGAGGTGCCGGAGCGCATCTCCCAAAACTCGTCACGTGAGATCGGCGCTTGAATGTGAAACTCCAGTAGCCGTTCGCGCACGCGAACAGCCCCGGACGTTTCAAGGACGTGGGCCAGCTTCCCGGGCTCGGCGAATCGAAACGCGCCCGGCGCTTCCGGATCCGCAGGCGGCATCTTGATATATCGTGCCAATACATCAGTTACGCTATACGCAAAGGGGTTCACTCGACTTTCACACCAAACCGCTAAGGAGACTGCGGCCCCGGGTTTGGTAACCCTCAGCATCTCGCGTACCCCAGCTACAGGATCAGGAAAGAACATGACTCCCAGCCGGCTGACTGCTGCGTCAAAGGAGTCGTTCTCGAATGGCAACGCCTCAGCCATACATTGTCGGAAAGACACATTCTTGATGCCTCTTTTAATCGCCTCACTTTGTGCAGCCATTACCATTTCGGACACGGCGTCGGTACAGGTCACGGATCCCATGATCCCCACCAGTTCAGCTATCGTCAGTGATGGCTCGCCGGGACCGGCGGCTATGTCAAGGACCGCATCGCCCGCCTTTATGTGAGCCTCTTCAATCAAGGCCCGCGTGACGGGCGCAAACATGGATCGAATCGTTGCACTATGGTCCTGCCAGTAGGCCGCAGATTCCCGCCACTCGCGTAACACATCAGTTGTTTGCACACTACTCATGATCTATTCCTTTAGCGCTTACTTTTGCCTATGCAATCGACTCTCGCTGTAAATCTCGAAATCCTTACCTGGCGCTGCTAATTCAAAGATCTCGATGAACTCGTCAGCACTGACGATCTTGTAGGTTTCTCTGGCGCGCCAGCCCGCGGGGATGTTCTCTATGCTTTCTGAAGTAAACACAATCGGTTCGTTGCCGCCTGGCACTGAGGCCACATATTGATTGACAAAGCCCTCGACATGAAACTGGCGCAACACAAAACGCTTGCGCCCCTTGTCAAAACTAACCAGTCCCCAGTCTTCGTGCAGCTCGCCTTTCGGATTTTGTGGTTGCGGGTCATACACGGAGCGGTTGCTGATTTGCAGAAACTTATTATTGAGAACCCATCGGAACTCTCGTTCAATCCGTGAGACCCTGGGCTTCACCTTTCCCGTACCTTCCCATTTCCCAACGAAATATTTAAGTGCCTGCCATTCGTCTGGTGCTGCCGCAGTTTGACTAAACCAGAATGATGGGAAGGTCAAAGCCATACAGATGAAGGCAACAGCAACGACAATCATACGTTTTCTCCTTTGACATCCATCTTATCGCCCCAGAATGCATTGAGGAAATGAATTGTTTCGATTGTTATGATAGTGATTTACAATGATGCTTATGGACATCCGCGGACTGGAAGTTTTCTTGAGCGTAGCAACTCATTTGAACTACACGCGGGCCGGCGAACAGGTAAATCTCAGCCAGCCCAGCGTTTCAGTGCGCATCCATCAGCTCGAGAGTGAACTGGGCGTCAAGCTATTCGAGCAACTGGGTAAGAAGGTCGCGTTGACTGAAGCGGGGTTATTGTTCGTCAATCATGCCCGCCGGGTGTTGACGGCGATTGAAGATGCGCGTCACGCAATCGATGAGTTTCAAGGTTTGCAACGCGGCACATTGAGAATCGGCGCCAGCACAACCCCAGGGATGTACTTAATTCCTGAGACTATTGCCCGCTTCAAGACCCTCTATCCCAAAATAGAAATACATCTCGTAATCAGGGACACTAAGCAGATTGAAGTGGGAGTAATTAAAAACGAGTTTGATTTTGGTTTCGTGGGCGGCCACCTTGCAGGCGATGAAGTCGATGTAGTCCCATGGAGAACAGACGAGTTACTTTTGGTCGTCCCTCGTAACCATCCTTTGGCCACAAAGAAGCGCGTGCGTCCTCAGGATCTGCGCACCGAACGATTTATCCTGCGCGAAGTTGGTTCGGCTACACGTGCGGTTATCCTTGACCATCTCAACTCGTCACATCTGAACGTTGAGACGGTCATGGAGCTGGAGAATCCCGAGTCAGTCAAGAGAGCTGTTAAGAGTGGGTTGGGGATTGCTTTTATCTCGGGTTTTGCGGTTGAAACTGAGTTGCAGGCGAAGAGCCTTGCAGCTATCAGAGTGCAAGGCTTAAATATCAAGCGGGAATTGAAAATTGTCTTTCGTAAAGATAAGCATCTCGGGCGTGCCGCACAGACCTTTATTGAGCTGGCAAGAGGATCGGTCTAGCAAATGCTAGCAGAGCTCCCCTTCCCACCACTTGCCAATGGCGTTAGCGCTTTCCGTTAAACGTTAGCCTCAAGGTACTTGAAACTAATGACAATCCGGATGACCGCATCGACATTCCGTATCGCTCGCCGCATTACGGCATTCGTCACTGCAAAATTCGCCGGATTGAGCTTGGCAATTGCATGCTGGGTGTTGGCATTGACCTGTCTGTTCTAAAGTTTTCACCGCTTTCACTCCTTGTGCTTCTCATAGCCTAGCTTTTCGGAAGCTTCTGTTGCTCACGCATACACTCTCGACTAGCAACGTCCGCTTCCGGTGCACCGTCTATTGCTGGTTTCTGTACTTTCTTTAACCGGAGGTATGGGTTGGCAAATTAAGTGCCGGATTTGTGAAGGTTAATAACATTCCACTCGGTCGGGGGGGGAGGTCCGGCATGGGCGTAGCACCACCGCGCGGCAGGATCTTGACTAACAGAGCAGCTGAGAATCCTCAGATTGGCTTTCGTGTAATTTGGTGTGATTTAGTGGATCATTTCTTAACTGGCCGAAAACCAGAATCCACGAAGGCACACGAACATTACACGAACGAATACCGCTCTCGGAGCACCTAATTTGAGCTGTCGGGTAACCTCGACATGGATTGTTACAGCCTCCGCCGGTACTTAACATCCCCATATACAAGCTCGGCTTTGAAAGTCACTCCGTTTGAGTTATTACTGATTCGAAACAGAATCTACAACTTTCTTCAAAACTATGAGTCCGTCACGCAGACCCACATCGAAAAAGAAGTCAACCACGAAGCCGCGGGAAAGAGAAACCCGCACGCTCGCAGAAGAGACTGAAGCCGCGCTCTCATCACTCAAACGGCTCGCCTCGAAGAGTACTCGCGACGGCATGGCGCGATACGGTATTCCCAACGACAAGGCATTTGGAGTTCCGGTTGGCAAAATGAGACAACTCGCTAAACAGCTTGGCCCCAATCATGAGCTTGCCTTATCACTCTGGAAAACAGGCTGGTACGAGGCCCGAATGCTCGCTGCATTCCTTGATGAACCTGAGAAGGTTACCTCTAAACAGATGGATAGCTGGTGCAAGGACTTCGATAACTGGGCCATCTGTGACACAGTCTGTTTTCATCTCTTTGACCGTACTCCTTACGCTTGGGGCAAAGTCAAACGGTGGTCCAATGGCCGCGACGAGTTTGTTAAGCGTGCAGCATTTGCGCTGCTAGCTTCCCTAGCCGCTCATGATAAGAAGGTGGACTCTGCTCGCTTTGCTCAGTGTCTGCCTCTGATTGAGAAAGCAGCAGCCGATGAAAGAAATTTCGTGAAAAAAGGCGTTAGCTGGGCCCTTCGTGGCATGGGGAGAAGAGACGGGGACCTTCACGGCGCTGCGATTGCTCTGGCGATAAGATTGTCAACATCTGAGCATGCTGCGGCCCGCTGGGTGGGTAAGGATACACTGCGAGATCTTGTGAAGGCCGGCGTCGTAGCGCGATTCAAGAAGTAGTTATCCAATTCCTAACTCTTAGGTTGGTGATTTCACTCCGAAGGAGTGAAATCCCAAGCCTGAAACCCCTTCGGGTATCTACAAATGCTCTTCTTTCTATTAGGCCGAAACTAAACATCGCAAGGCTGAACGTGTGGAGGATTTTGTTTGCATCCTCCATCGCTGATCTCATTTGTTGTGATGTTCTGGCTGAAGGCCGCCCTGTGCCTCCGTTCCTGCCGTTTCCCGGGGGAAGAGGCCTGCCGTTCGGAGAGTTCCAATCCTTTTGTTAAACTTCTCTTAATGCGGGACGCAGTATCAAGTTCAACCCAACGAGAATCTCGCGCCAGTAAGGGCTCCACCAACGCCATCGAAGGTTTGCGAGCGCGATCATTCACCTCTATAAGAAGTCTCATTGAAGCTCCCGCTCTAACCAGTTGGGGCGCCGCTGCCGCCACTTCGATCCTGCTCGTCATCTCGTTTCCTCCATTCAACCTGTGGCCTTTGGCTTTTGTTGCTCTGGTACCACTTCTCGTCGTAGTGGGCCGTAGACCAGTTCGCCGGCATGCGTTCCTCCTGGGTTGGCTCGCAGGAACGATCTTTTTTTATGCCTCGTGCCACTGGCTGACCTATTCCATGATCCACTACGGCCGACTTCCCGCCGTTGTTGCTTATTTATTGTTGATTCCGGGCGCGCTGATTCTTGGCCTCTTTCCTGCTACGTTTTCGTTCATCACCGCTCATTCGATTAAGAGGTGGGGTCTGACGGCACTCTTCTTTTCACCGTTCCTTTGGCCCGCGCTCGAGTGGCTGAGGTTACTGATTACGGGCCAGTTGTGGAATGCCATCGGCTATTCAATCGCTTTTCAAGAGTCTTTGATTCAAGCCGCGCGGTGGGGTGGCGTCTACGCCGTGGGCTTCGTCATTCTTGCTATCAACGCTGCGATCGCATTTCTTCTCTTAAAACGAACGCAAACTGCGCTGATGGTGTCCGCGACGGCACTGCTGATCGCCGCAGGTCTCATACTTTCCTCCCACTGGTTAACGAAAAACGGAACGGTCGCGTCGACCAACTCAGCAATTCATGTAGTGGCTATTCAACCCAATGTACCGATGCACCCTGTTTGGTCGCCGGAAGAGATGGCAGCATTAGTCCAACGACACCTCTCGCTGAGTGAAACTGGGCTTCGCAGTTTAGAAGACCTGGATGGACCAAGACTGGTGATCTGGCCCGAGTCACCAATGAACTTTGCTTACGCTCCCGATTCGCAGTTCCGCGAGTTCATGGCGCGCTTCACAATCTCAAACAACACGTCGGTCATCTTTAATTCGCTTGAGCCAGCCGATGACCAGGGAGGAGTTTTTAACTCTGCACTACTCGTAAATGAGCAGGGTTCGTTATCCGCGCAGTATGATAAGATTCGTTTAATGCCGTTTGGCGAGTATGTCCCGCTACCGCATTGGTTACCGGGAGCGAATTTGGTGACAGCCATTGTGGGAGACTTTACGGCCGGTGATGAGTACACCTTGATGAATATAGGTGATGCACAAGCGGGAGTATTCATCTGCATCGAGTCAGCCTATCCATTTGTTGCGCGCGAGTTCACGCGAAGGGGAGCTCAGATTCTGGTGAACATCTCGAACGATGGCTACCTTGGACCAACAGCGGTAATGGAGCAGCACCTTGCTAACGCTGTGTTTCGAGCCGTCGAGAACAATCGACCTATCCTGCGCGTCACAAACACGGGAATCACGGCTTTGATAACGCCTTCTGGAACGGTAACTGAAGCCACTGAAGGCTTTCAGCAGGCGGTGCGTACATGGACCATCACCGACGGCAACAGACCCATGACCTTCTACTCCCGCTATGGCGAAATCTTCCCCGCCTTCTGTG
>CAZNPP010000211.1:0-2488 GCA_964574785.1 uncultured Chloracidobacterium sp.
CGTATGAAGAGGTTGAGCGCATTGTCTCAACTGAACTAGGGGTGAGGATCTCAAAGGCCTTCACGGAGTTTGAGCTGGCTCCGATGGCCGCCGCCTCACTATCACAAGTTCACCGGGCCTACACACGGTCCGGGCGAGCTGTTGTAGTCAAAGTTCAACGCCCCGGTATCCGCGGCCAGATCATCGAAGATCTCGAGTCACTCAATGAGGTGGCGCAATTCTTAGATGAACACACCGAATTAGGACGGCGATACGACTTTGAAAACATGCTGCTGAATTTGCGACGCAGCCTGTTGCGCGAGTTGGACTTTCGCATCGAGGCCAACAATCTATTGACCTTGCGGGCCAATCTCGAGGAGTTTGATCGGATCGTCATTCCCGAGCCGATTGAGGACTTTACCACCTCAATTGTCCTCACAATGGATTACATCCCTGGCAAAAAGATTACGTCTTTCAGTCCACTCAGTCTTATTGATATCGATGGCGTCTCTCTCGCGGAAGAGTTATTTCGCGCCTACCTCAAACAGATGTTGGTTGACGGCTTCTTTCATGCAGATCCGCATCCGGGCAACGTGGTGCTAACGCCCGACGAAAGGATCGGGTTGCTAGATGTCGGCATGGTGGGAAGATTGACTGGAGAGTTCCAAGATAACCTGCTCCGATTGCTTTTAGCCATTAGCGAGGGAAGAGGGGATGAAGCGGCTGCTGTTTCCATCAGAATGGGCGAACCGAAAGAAGGGTTCAACCAAGCAGAATACACCCGCAGGGTTGCGGATCTGGTGGCAGAGCATAAGACCGCAAACCTAAGTCGCATTGATTCAGGCCAAGTTGTTCTCGAGATTACAAAAATCGCGGCCGATTGCTGGTTTCGACTCCCCCCGGAGTACACGATCATCGGGAAGACTCTGCTCAACCTTGACCGGGTTGTCTACACGCTCGAACCCAACTTCGAACCCAACGCGGTAATTCGCAATGAGGCAAGCGCGATCCTGCAGAAGAATGTGTTAAAGAGTCTCGCTCCCGGAAACCTCATGAGCGGGCTAGTTGAAACTAAAGAGTTCGTGGAGCTGCTCCCAAGGCGTGTGAACCGGATTCTGGACGCTCTGGGTAATAATGAGCTCAGATTCCATGTTGATGCAATCGACGAGAGGCTGCTGCTTGAAGGACTTCAGAAGGTAGCAAATCGCATTACGCTCGGGCTTATACTCGCGGCGCTTATTGTCGGTGCAGCAATGTTGATGCGAGTCGAGACGTCTTTTCAGATCTTCGGCTATCCGGGATTACCTACCATCTTTTTCATTATGGCTGCAATTGCTGGACTAGCCCTCGCTGCCAGCATCGTCCTAAGCGACGTCAAAGTTAAAAAGAAGAAGGACGGCAGCAAAGTAAGCTAAGTTAGCAGACGTTTTAAAGTTTTCTTGTCATCTTCACTAAGGGAAGTGAAGACGACTCCAAAACCGATACCCGGTTGATACGAAACAACCTCACCTCGCAAGCAAAGCCAATCTCCCGCTTCAAGCTGCATCTTCAGACTCACCGGCTCGCCGACTTGTACCTGTCCCTTTGTATTGACAAAGCACCCGCCCAAACTAATGTCCTCAACTCGCGACTCCGCCGCGCCAGACAAGCCATCCCATTTCGCAATCAGATTGGTAGGCAGGCGTTGGTCATCCCGTCGATCATTCTTCATCCAGGGTTCAATTCCTTTCTTAGCTTAAAGCAGAAGTTTCTGGGCCTCCGAAACGGTTAGAAAGTTTAACTCAAGTGTGAGACTCGGCCGTAAATGACCTTGGTCGTATACAGGAAGCTAACAGTGTTATTGACTTCGTTGGCCTCAAAGAGTCGCTTTAGTTCGGACATCATGGGTTCATATTCCGGCGCCTCTGGTTCAGGAGTATAAGAAGCTGATTGCACTCGACCCTTTAGACTGGCGAAGTCAAAATGCTGAGCATTGTCGAAAGTTGCACAATGGACGTTTGCTGGCGCAAAGAATTCTTCAATTGTTTCAGAGACGTTCTCGTGTCTCACCTGCGAATAATCGGTCCCAAACTTTAGCAAGAGATCCTCATAGGCAGAGAGAAACGGACTACTATCAAGCTGTCGTTCGTTCCAAACCAGTACGATCCAGCCGCCTGGTTTCAAGATCCGGTCGAATTCAACCTTTGCTTCGGCTTGTCGGAACCAATGAAACGCTTGAGCCGCAGTCACGAAGTCCACACTGCCCGGCGAAAGTGTTGTCGCTTCTGCCGCTCCGTCTATACTGATGAAGTTTGAGTATTGTTTCAGCAAACTTTCCGCTCTAAAACGCATGACCTCGTTTGGCTCGATACCGAACACCCTACACCCCTCTTTCAAAAACATCTCGGAGAGTATTCCCGTTCCGGAGCCAACATCGGCGATGGTGGATGAGCTGTTTAACCCACACTCAGAAGTAAGCTGGGCAAGTACGGCCTTTGGGTATCCTGGCCGGTACTTTGCATAACTCTGT
>CAZNPP010000211.1:2498-6699 GCA_964574785.1 uncultured Chloracidobacterium sp.
CGAGAAGCGCTTCAGAGGATCCATTCAAGAAAGACTTCCTAATTCCGCCTAGTCTCGGGGTACGATCGATGTCTGTGGCAATTGGCGCTCAGGCGGGAAATATTTAACAAACAAACGGTGCCCAAGCAATAGCAATAACAAGAAGCCAAATGTCAGGGGCAGACGCGTGTCTGACTTGACGAGCATAAAGTAATGCGCCACGCCCGCTGCGCCGGCAAGGTATACCAGCCGGTGCAGTCGTCGCCAGTTCTTTCCACCAATCCGCTTAACCATTCTGCTTGTAGAGGTAATGGCCAGTGGGACCATCAATAGTAGGGCAAAAAGTCCCACGGCTATAAACGGACGTTGGACGATATCTCCGACGGTGCTCCGTAGGTTGAAAAATCTGTCGAACCAGAAATAGGTAAGCAGATGTACGGAACCATAAAAGAAAGCAAAGAGACCCAGCATACGCCGGATTTTTATTAGGCCATTAAGACCCGTTATGTTTCGTACAGGAGTGATTGCAAGAGTGATGAACAGAAACACAAGTGTCAGCATGCCCGTCGTACGAGTCATGAACTCGATGGGATTAGGTCCAACCTTCTGGTGATAAACATCCCAGAGCAGTAACCCTAATGGCACAAGAGAGTTAATAAAAACTACTACAAATGAAAAGCGAATGTTCTTCACGAGGTTATGCTTTAAAAATTCTGCCTCAGATCCATTCCTGTATAGAGTTGAGCGACCTGATCCGCGTACCCATTGAACATTAGTGTGGCTCGCATGCCGTACTCTCCTATTCGACGCTCCCGAGCCTGGCTCCATCGTGGATGTGCCACATTCGGATTGACATTCGAGTAGAACCCGTATTCGTTTGGCGCGGCCAGGTTCCAGGTACACGGGGGCTGCGTTGCTACGAGGCGAATCTTCACTATTGATTTGATACTTTTGAATCCGTACTTCCAGGGCACTACCAAACGCACCGGCGCGCCGTCTTGCGGAGGTAGAGTACCTCCATAAAGTCCCGTGGCAAGAATTGTGAGCGGATGCAGCGCTTCATCCAGCCTGAGTCCTTCGACATATGGCCAGTCAAGCACCGCGGTGAGTTGGTTTGGCATTTGCTTAGGGTCATAAATGGTCTCAAACGCCACATAACGAGCCCGACCGGTCGGTTCAACTTTCTCAAGCAGGCTGGAAAGGGGAAATCCAATCCATGGAATTACCATCGACCAGCCTTCAACGCACCTGAGACGATAAATGCGCTCCTCCAGTGGAAACTTTAGCAGTTCGTCTAAGTCAAAGGTGCGAGGTTTATGCACTAGTCCTTCAACGGAAACTGTCCAGGGCCTGGTAACGAAGTTCCTGGATTTACTGGCAACCGCATGCTTGTCGGTCGAGAACTCGTAAAAGTTGTTATAGTTCGTAATGTCTTCCAATGAGGTGAGTTTATCTTCGACAGTGAGTCCGGGCTGAGTGGCAGGTTTGGCAAAGTTTAACTGCTCTCCTTTGGGCAACTCAACCTGGGGCGGATTCAGACTTCGGTAAACGAGGCCAGTGGCGATTGTTGTGCCCGCGAGGATAGCGCCCTTCATAAACAGCCGGCGGCTCAAGTAAACCTTTTTGTCTGTTATCTCACTCGAGAGAAGCTTATTCATCGGTTAGTTAGACATTAATCGTAAACGTCAGGTTCGCTTAAGTAGTCGTGCGAATGGTTAGATTCCTTTCAAATGACACTGCGAGTAAAAATAACACGCTTGAAAGAACTCGAAGCAGAGATTGTATCCCACGTGCTGGCATCACCCGATCAGAGCACCGCATCCATTCGTTCTGTCAGAAAAGAGTGGTCAAAGGAACTTGCATGCGCTCCGGGACAAACTGTGCTAAATCTGGCGCGACGCCTGCTTGCCCGTCGAGAAACTGTCTTTCGCTTCTTGGCGCTTGAGCTTATCTACTTTCACCCCAGTGCTCTTGAACAGATCGGGGTTCGAGAGTTGAAGGGCATGGGAAGAGGGATGACAAGCTGGGGCGATGTAGACATGTTTGCGTACTATCTTTCAGGACCCGCGTGGCGAGCGGGGCAAATATCTGACAGTGTGGTAGAAGAGTGGGCGCGGTCCCAAAACAGATGGTGGCGACGAGCAGCGCTGGTTAGCACTGTGCCACTTAACAGTCGGGCGCGCGGAGGTAGTGGGGATGCCAAGCGAACGCTGAGAATCTGTGAGCTGCTCGTTGATGACCGTGAAGAAACCGTTGTGAAGGCTCTCTCCTGGGCTTTGCGCGAATTGGGGAAGCGTGACGAAGCAGCAGTCAAAGAATTTTTGCTTCAGCACGCAGCGCGAACAGCAGCGCGGGTAAAGCGTGAAGTAAGTAACAAGTTGTCTACTGGGTTAAAAAATCCAAGATCCAAGTGAAGGGCGGTATGGCTGGTTACTCTCAAACACCACTGGCGCGCAAACTTGGAATTAAGGAAGACTTTGTTGTCGGCCTTGTCAACGCACCAAAACATGTTGAACACCAGTTAGATCCATTACCTGAGAGATGCGAAATCAAGAGAACGTTGGGCAAAGGACAGTTTGACATGATTGTCTTCTTCTCAGAAACGGAGAAGCGACTTCAAGAATCTTTCGCCAAGCTAGCGCCACGGGTTTATCCAAAAGGCATGTTATGGATTGCGTGGCCGAAGAAGAGTTCCGGTCGCGCCACCGATCTATCGTTCGAGGTAGTGCAGAAACTTGGGCTTGCAACTGGACTGGTTGATGTAAAGATTTGTGCCGTGGATGAGGTTTGGTCAGGCCTGAAGTTTGTCTATCGGTTAAAGGATCGCTAATTCAAAGTTATCCACAGATTTCTGTGGATAACTTTGTGAATATCCCGGCGTTCCCTGTTGCAAAGTTGTTACAAACTAACACTTACGGCATTTTGCACATGCGTGCGGCGTTGGCGCAAACCGCATGAATTGAGGTGGTTAACGAATGGATGAGGCAGCGGTCAGACGGCCAACAAGTTTGTCGTTTCGATCATGATGGTCACGGTTACTCGTTCAGGGAACCGTGAGCTCAGATAGGTATTAACAGACGAACTCAACTTATGGTAGGACCATCACTCGCCGATTCATTCTATTGCGTAATACAGACGGCGAACAGTTTATGGCGAAAAAGTAAGTGTCGGTTTTTCTTCGATAATTTGATCAAAACCGAAGAGGTATGCATCACTCTTTCGTGACACTGGCGTCACAATTTACAAGTGACGCGATCATGTATCCTCCTATCTCAGAATTGTTTGCAACTTGAAATTCCTCTTTTGGGAGGGCGCGGAGGGGAGATAACAGAGTAGTCACGGGATGGACCACCACACATCCAGAAATGAGTTGCAAAAATTTTCGCGATAATTATAATGCGATTCCCTCGCTGGAAAGAGTTTGATTGCTATTGTGAAGGTTAACGTCGGCACGAGTTTTTGATCGCGTTGGAGTAGGTTACTTGCTCTTATATTTTCACTTGCATTGACCAGCAGCCTACCAGTCAGATCATAACTCGTTTTCGTGAAGGGCGTCGCTCCGAAGTTTGAGTGAGGTGCGGCAATCGTGGCGATCTCCCTTTTGAGAATCAGGGTTCCTTCGCCGTAAAAACCACAAAAGCGTCAACCTCACTATTTGGGAGAAGTCTTACTTCTGCCAAGGGCATGGTGTTGTCTCTTTCTGCGAAGCGATTTGTGAAAAATTAACTAGTTTTTGGTGGAGCCCCCGAGATGAATGAAGTGTTGATTAACGTCGAGACGAAGAAGTGCCCCATCTGTTCTCAAATATTATCGCTGTCTGAATTTGGGATCTGCCGGGCACGCAAAGACGGAAGGAATCTCTACTGCAAGAGTTGCATTCGTGAGAAGGTAAGCCAGAGCCGCCGCGCCATGAAGGAGTATAAATCAGCGAGAAAACGATACGCCGCTGCTGGTTCCGATTCAACTGAATCTCCAGAAGCCGGTTCAAACGATCCACATTTTTCTGATCGTGAGCAAACGGGTGTTAGTGGCTCCTACACTATGCGATTGGGCAAGTTGTCGCCTGTTGATCGAGTCCGTGAGGCAATTAGAAGAGGAGCCCGAACGCAGAAAGATATCGCGCAGGAAACAAAGTTGGGTAAGGACGAGATTGGTGATGCGCTGGCCAATCTGTTGTTGTGGTCAAAGGAGATCCGGACCGAGATAGTCGACAATGCAAGGG
>CAZNPP010000212.1:0-6696 GCA_964574785.1 uncultured Chloracidobacterium sp.
GCGCGATAGCACCCGTAAAGGCACCTTTTTCATGACCAAAGATCTCGCTTTCAAGTAGCGACTCAATGAGCGCAGCACAGTTGACCGCCATAAAAGGTCTTTCTGCTCGTCTGCTATGCCGGTGAAGTGCGCGGGCTACAAGTTCTTTCCCAGTTCCGCTCTCTCCTGAAATCAGCACAGTTGCATCCGTGGGCGCTGCCTTTGAGATCATCTGGTAGATCTGCTGCATCGCTGAGCTTTCACCCACCATGTCGTGCTCAACGTGGATTTCGGTAATCAGCCGCTGGTTCTCAGCTCTTAACCACTCAATATGACGAATGTTTTCGATAGCAACAGCTGCGATGGCGGCAATTGCTGTGACGAGCTGTAAATGGTCTTTATCGAAATGAACTCCAGGTTTGTAAGTATCGAGATAGATCGCTCCCAAATTCTGGTTAAGGAGAATCAGTGGGACACACAAGATCGATACAGGTTGTTTGTCGCCCAGGCTCGTAACGGCGACGTCTTGATTGTTAGCAAGATCGCTAATCAAGACTGCAGCATTAGCAGAAATCACCCGGCTAGTGATTGTTCGGCTCACCCTTACCGCAGAATCAACGTTGCCAGACCTGGGAAGTCCAAAAACGCTGTCAAACTCCTCGAGATTTTGATTGCCAGATGGCGGTTTCAGGAGAATCGCTGCGCTCTCAGCCGGAATAACCTCGAAAAGAAGCTCCAACAAAGTTCTCTGTAACTCATCGAGGGCGCGAATAGAGTTGATCCTCGTGCTGATTTTCATCAGGGCACTAAAATCCCGCGCCATGAGAAAAACAGCGTCATTGAAGCTGAATTGGGCTGTCGTTTGTGCGGCAATACCAGAGTTGTCAAACTCAACCCGGTTTAATAATGACGGCGTCTCGTCATCTTGAAGAAGGAATACAAACTGCGAATCGCCGATGCGTAAGCGATCCCCATGCGCGAGCTTACGCTGCAAGACCGGAACGTCGTTTAAGAAGGTACCGTTGAGGCTGGTCAGATCCTTGATAACGAACCCCTCCTGATCCTTTTCGATGATGGCATGACGACGCGATACCGAGCTCGATGCTATGGAGATCGAGGCATTAGTTGCCCGCCCAATCAAGGTTGGTTCGTCACCAATTGAGAAGACGATGCCTTTTAGCTTTCCGGCAATGGTAGCAAGTCGAGGTTTCATGCCGATGCTTTTTGTTGTGGCTTTCCCGAAGTGTACGCCTCGACAAGCTGCGGAGGCAATGGGTAGGTAGTTACTTTACCTTGTCTATCCAAAGAGATAGGCCACGTACTATCCGATGGGATAGAGCAATTATCAAAAATCACGGATTTGTTCAGCGAATTGCATGGCACGCATTTGGCTATTGCCAGGGCAACTTCGGTGAGCAAAACGAGCGCTCACCACGAATGAACAAGAATCGACCAAAGCAATGGTGCAAAGGAGAAAGACATGGCAAACCAAATATTGAAAGCGTTCACGATGTTTACAGTAATAGGCGTGCTTGGGCTGGTGATGATGGTCGTCCCAGCAACCGGTCAATCACGATCAGCCGTTGCGCATATACCATTTTCATTCACCGTTGGCGACCAAACTCTTGAGCCAGGTGAGTATAGGGTGGGGAATGTTTTCGCCAACGATGGGGTACTCAGAATTAGCAGTCGCGAATCAAAAGCCAATGCCGTTCGCATGACGCATTCCATTCAAGCGTCAAAGATCCCGGAAAAAGGAAAGCTTGTTTTTCGCCGCTACGGTGAGCAGTACTTTCTTTCCGAGGTGTGGACAGGAGGGAACCAGGTTGGGCAGCAACTTCTTAAATCCAAGCGGGAGAAGGCCATTGAGCGTGAGCGAGGCAAACTGGCCCAGAAAGCTTTTGAGAAGGTCGAGCTTGAGTTAGTGGCAGCGGTAAGGTAAAAAAGCAGACCGACGTACTAGCAGCTCCCCCAAGCGAGCCAGAACGAGGACCGAGGTTCTCGTTCTGGCTCAGCTCTTTTAAAGTGAACTCCTCTAACGGGCTGCATCATGTAATTTCGTGCGGTTTCGTGGATCGTCTCCTTTGGTAGGTTTAGAATGATCCACTAAGTCACACTAAATTGCACAAGGTTTCGCTCTTACTTGTCTGAATTAAATTTGGAGGTCTACTGATGGATAAGATATTCTTGTTTCTCATTCCGTTTCTCATGATCGGAGCAGTAGGCAGTCTGCCTGGCCAGGGTTCGCAATCCCAATCCACGGGTCCTCGGCTTTATCGAGTGATTCTTCCCGTTTCTGACATCGAGAAGGCTGCAAGTTTCTATAGCGAGTTACTCGGGATGAAAGGCTTTCGCGTTTCAGGAGGACGGCACTACTTCAATTGTGGTGGCGTCATTCTTGCCCTGTTTGATCCAAAAGGGGACGGTGACAAGATGGAGCCGCGACCAAACTTTGAACACATCTATTTTGCAGTAAGTGATTTAGAAACTGTGTATGCAAGAGCCGAGCGCCTCGGGGGGCTTAATCTGGAGACAGGTGACGCTAATCTGCCCCTGGGTAAGATCGCAAAGAGACCATGGGGAGAACGTTCCTTCTATATGCACGATCCGTTTGGGAACCCTATCTGCTTCGTGGATGAGAAGACGCTCTTTACGGGCAATTGATTTGTTTGAGGAAAACGACCACAAAAATGCGCGACCTGCAGACAAAATCGGATCTGTTTTCCTTTGCGGTTTTGACACCACGGCACGTTCGAGGCACGGGCTCAATTTTTTCCAGCTTCGCAGCGACCAGGTCTCTGCGAAAGAATGAAGGCTGAAGAATAGGTTTAGTCATAATGAACGGGAAGTGCGTGAAACACCATTATCGTTCCGCCTCCCTCCTTACCCACCGACCCGCTCGCTGCGAAGCTGGAAAATTGAGCCCGTGCCTCGAACGTGCCGTGGTCCAATCCGAGAATGTCGAGCCCGCAATTTTCCAGCTTCTCCGCGTGCGGTTCTGTAACTGAAGTTTGTCAGACAGGGAAAGCGGGCCACAACGACAAACTGAAGCTTGTAGGACCGCAACGAAACGGAAAAAGAATACAAACGCCAAAGATCTTAGCGAACAAATTATGATATTTGTGGGCCACAATGACTCTCGCACACTTTGATTTCGCTCTCGCCAGCTTTCTTATAATTACTCTATTTCTTAGCCTCATCAGAATTGTCATTGGACCACGTTCCGCCGACAGGATGATGGCTGGCCAACTCTTCGGCACTACTGGCGTAGCCATCCTCCTGCTTTTATCCCAAGCCTTACAATTGTCACCCTTAAGAGATGTCGCTTTGGTATTTGCCCTTCTCGCTGTACTTGCCACTCTTGCCTTTGTGAGGCGACCTAAGGACCAGAAGGAGACAGGACGTTGAATATTCTGGGGATGCTTTCAGTTCTATGCGGCTTAGCAGGCGCCTTCTTTTTTCTCGCCGGAACCGTCGGTTTACTCAGATTTCCAGATACTTTCAGTCGTTTACACGCATTAACCAAAGCAGACAATCTTGGTCTGGGCCTCATCGTAATCGGTCTCATACTGCAGGCTGGCTCGTTGGCAATAGCTCTAAAACTGGTCCTTATCTGGTTGCTCGCGCTGCTCGCAAGTACAAATGCTTGTTACCTGATCGGTAGCAATCAGTTGTCAAAAGTAAATAGGTAGCTATGAGCACTGAGCTACTATTTGACTTCCTGGTAACGGCAGGTCTTGTAATCCTAGCCGGACGCATCCTTCTAACAATACATAACTTTGAGGCAATCGTTCTCTTCATTGCTTTTGGACTTCTGATGGCCTTGGCATGGACGCGACTTGCAGCGCCTGACATTGCGCTGGCTGAAGCTGCAGTCGGTGCTGGTCTAACAGGCGTCCTTCTTTTGGATACTCTATGGCACATTTCACTCACAGCAACAGATCCTCTATCAGATGCTTCACCTCAAAGGAAATACTTGACACTTAAATCTCTGCTTACATTCGCTTCAGTGCTAACTCTGCTGGCACTCCTTCTTTTGACCGCGTCTGAAACTGCGTTAGAGCGCGGCGGACTTGTGAGTCAAGTAAGGGACACCCTGCACCTGAGTGGAGTCGAGCACCCGGTCACCGCTGTCTTGTTGAATTTTCGTGGGTACGATACCTGGCTCGAGTTGGGTATTTTGATGGTTGCGGTCATTGCTGTGATCTCCATGAGAGGGACCGTTGCAGTGTTTTCGCCGCAAGTTAATAAAGAAGAACATGTAGTGGCTCGTTGGCTAGTTCGTTGTTTACTTCCTTTGATGGTCTTATCAGCGGCCTACCTTCTCTGGTTAGGAAAGTTTGCTGCAGGTGGCGCCTTCCAGGCAGGAGTCGTACTAAGCGCGGCCTTCATTCTGGTAATGCTTTCTGGGTTAATACCTTTTCCTGAAAGGCTCCAGGCAGTTTGGCGCGTCGTGCTTATTGGAGGATTTGCTGTTTTCCTAACTGTTGCCCTAGTTCTGGTATCTCAGGGACGTGCTCTCCTCCAATATCCCGTGGCTTATTCTTCAACTCTGATTCTGATAATCGAGATCTCTGCCACCTTTTCAATAGGAGCGACTCTGGCAGCTCTATTTGCAGGACTTCAAACTACAGAAAACATACGCCAATGACCGTCCACCTTCTTTACTCTGCTACTGCAATGATCCTTTTCTGCTTCGGTTTAGGTGGCGCCATCCTCTCCAGGCATCTGCTACGCAAGATTATGGCAATCAATATCATGAGCGGTGGCGTGTTTCTCTTCTTCATCAGCGTTGCGAAACGGGACATGGCAGAATTTTCCGATCCAGTTCCGCACGCCATGGTTCTCACCGGTATTGTCGTAGCGGTAAGCACCAGTGCTTTTGCTATCGCGCTTGCACGTCGCATCCAGCGGCCAGAAAGCGAAACCGGATGACTCTTCTCATCTTAGTACCGTTCACCGGGGCTGTTTCTTCCTTCCTGCTTCCGAATCGTTATCGCGCCACCCTCGGTCTGCTGACTCTGTTCTTAACCTTATTCGCTGCATTGCGGCTTGCTTTTCAAGTATTGCAAGACGGAACAGCTATTCACTTTGCCGGTGGCTGGGAACCGCCGTTGGGAATAGCCCTATATGCTGACGGGTTGAGCGCGATTATGGTGGTCCTCACAGCGATTGTTGGTCTGCTTATCGGTGTCTATGCAGCTCGATATTTTCGCCTTGAGCCAACCTCGGGAGACGCAGCAGCAGCAATACGTTTCTTTTGGCCCTTGTATCTTTTCTTGCTAGGAGCACTCAACGCGCTATTTCTTTCAGCCGATCTCTTCAATTCATATGTGCTACTTGAGCTCTCAGGACTATCTGCCGTAGCCTTGGCGGCATTAGCCAGCACTCGCAGTGCTTACGTAGCTTCACTCAGATATCTATTGGCAGCGATGATAGGAGCGCTCGCGTACTTGTTGGGAGTGGGTATTGTGTACGCACAGACCGGAACGCTTCAGATTTTCAGTGCTGGAGCAGCGCTTGCCCCAAGTTCCTCCTCGGCAATTGCCGTGGGGTTGATGATGGTTGGCCTATTTGTCAAAACTGCGCTCTTCCCGTTGCACTTTTGGTTACCACCAGCCCATTCGAATGCGCTTACTCCAGTCAGCGCTCTGCTTTCAGCGCTTGTCATCAAAGGTTCCTTCTTTGTCAGCCTGCGAATCTGGTTTGTGGTTTTCGAGAACGGAGTCACCGTGCCGGCCGCACAGTTCATCGGTTGTCTTGGCGCTGCGGCAATCGTTTGGGGCTCATATCGAGCGTTGCGCCAACAAAGTCTCAAGCTTCTCGTGGCCCATTCAACAGTAAGTCAGGTTGGTTATCTCTTCCTCTTGTTTCCCTTAACTGCTGCTTCGGCTAGAGGAACTGTGGTGGCCGGATGGACCGAAGCATGGGTCGGAGGTATTTACACCGCGATCTCACATGCGTTTGCAAAATCTTCCATGTTCCTTGCAACGGGAGTGATCTTGTATGCGAAAGGCCGCGATAGACTCTCGAGCTTAAGGAACATCGGCGGCCGACTGCCAGTGACAACTTTCGCCTTGGGATTGTCAGGTATGACGCTGATTGGCTTGCCGCCGAGTGGAGGTTTTGTCTCAAAGTGGATGTACCTCAAGGCGATATTTCTGAGCGGACAATGGTGGTGGATTCCAATCGTTTTCGCCGGAAGCTTGCTTACGGCCGGGTACGTTTTTCTGATGTTGCGCTACGCGTTTGAACCTGCGGGCAGTGAACTCGAACTTCGCCCTGCCCCCCGATTATTGGAGGTCACCGCTCTGCTACTGGCATTAGCCGGCATACTAATCGGCTTTTGGGTAGAACAGCCTATTAACCTTCTCGAAACCAGCGAAATGTTGAGAGGCCGCTGAGAATGATTGAATCCATCCTGCCAATAATCGTTCTCTGCAGCTCGTTAGTTACCGGAGTGGTGATCTTTTTTATTGGCGAAGAGTTTGTTCGCAGCCGTTCGACGCTCAATATGTTCGGCGCCACGCTAAAAGTAGCAAGCGTCGGCTACATGATCTGGGGGACGCTCGAGCGCGATATGCTGTTTGAATTCCGATTTAGTATCGCACTCGGTTTCGATTTCCTGCTGCGAGCTGATGAGCTTTCACTCCTTTTCGTAGCGCTATCAGCAGTTCTTTGGTGGGTAACCACGGTTTATGCGATTGGTTATCTGGA
>CAZNPP010000213.1:0-6681 GCA_964574785.1 uncultured Chloracidobacterium sp.
GAATAACGCAGCCGCACGCTGCTCAGCGGTTGCTTGAAATCTGCGTTGCGGTGCACTTCTTGGATCGGGGGCATTTGCAAGAGCCAGGAGGTTCTTTTCATCGCGACGGGAGCCCAGAGCGTCAAACTGGGCCTTCACCTCGCGCGTCTTCATGGTGAGCACAATTGCGCCTTTCAACTGCCCTTTGAACTTCATTAGTTCAGCTTCGTTAGCGGCATCTACGTAAACCACTCGAGCAGTTATTGGTCCATTGGTTCCAGGGGACCAGGCTTTTGGGAATGCGATCAATGGGAAAGCAACAGGTTCAAGCACCTGAGCCGAAAAACGTTTCAGTGTCCAACCCCTGCCGAAAGGCCCCCATGCCTCAAGACGGCTATTTCTGAGACCCCACTTTGCTAACTGATCGCGCGTCCATTCATTTGATCTTTTCATTCCCGGTGAATTAGTCAAACGCGGTCCAATTACGTCCGTTAGATAACTCAGGGTCTGCATCACTTGAGAACGGTTAAGCCCTTCATCCTTGATTCTTTCGATTGGATCGCTTGTAGTCGTAGCGGCTGTACTAGTCGAAGTCGCTGCCGCCTGTTGGGCTAGCACCAAGGGTGTGGTGCTGGACCATACAAAACAAGCCACTAGAATAAGTATAGCTATCTGGCGTCGGATCATGATCAAACTTCTCCTTGGAGGGTAGTTAACTCGACTCACTGGCCGTGGCAACACAATGGCCTTTAGCTTGCCAGCGAATGCTTCGAAGGAGTTTCTCTCTTTTTAACGATACTTGGGCTAATGTTCTCAGGGCGAAATCCACACTCTTCCCGGGCACAGTATCTGAAAGTTCCTTGCCTCTTCGTGGTCTTCTCGAGGAGGAAGGGCGCCTGGCATTTTGGACATGGCTCTGGCACTGGCTTATCCCAGTAAACTACCTCGCACTCGGGATATTGTGAGCAACCGTAGAATATCTTTCCGCGGCGGGACTTTTTCACTACCAATTCACCTTTACATCCAGGCCTGGGACACGAAACTCCCGTTGACTCCTGTTTGATGTATTTACACTTTGGATAATTTGAGCAGGATATGAATTCCCCAAAACGACCAAAGCGTTTCACAAGTTGCGCGCCATCCACGGGACACTTCTCATCCAGTGGAACGGGTGGTGGCGCTGCCACACCACTCTTGGCAATCTTCCGTATGTTGCGGCATTCGGGATAACCCGTACAGCCAAGAAATGGACCGAAACGTCCTCGTTTTAGCTGCATTGGTTTCCCGCATAACTCACAAGCCTCCGGCTCTTCCCCACCATCGCCTGCTGAAGCAGTGCGCACAGCGGCGCCGGCCCCGTCTTCTGTAACAACGCCTTGATCAGCATCTCGAGTTGCTCCGCACTCGAGACATTTTAAATACTTGCCAAAACGACCAAACTTCTCAACCATGCCTGGCGTGCCGCACTTCAGGCACACTTCGTCGGTTGGGGTATCCCGATCTCTAATCCCCCGAATGTATCCTTGGAAAATATTGAGATCTTTCTGGAATTTGTCATAAAACTCCCTTAAGGCGGTGGTCCACTTGAGTTTTCCGTCCTCGATCTCGTCCAACTCCTCTTCCATTCGAGCCGTGTACGTTACATTGAATAGATCGTCAAAGCCACCTTCGATTAGGAGGTCATTAACGGTCTTGCCAAGCACTGTCGGATGAAACCGGCCCTCAAGCTTCTCAACATATTCCCGTTCCTGAATTGTCGACATGATGGCAGCGTAAGTCGACGGCCGGCCAATGCCTTTTTCCTCAAGCGCCTTCACTAACGTTGCTTCCGTATAGCGGGGCGGAGGCTCCGTGAAGTGCTGTTCCGGTGTGAGCTTCTTTAATTCCAGAGTCTCTCCGGTCTTCACCTGCGGTAGTGTGCGCTCGGCTTCTTCCTCGTCGTCAACCTTCTCGTCGCGTCCTTCCTGATAGATCTTTAAGAAACCATCAAACTTCTGGACTGACCCAGTGGCACGGAAGAGAAAACGCCCCGCCTGAATGTCGATTGTTGTTTGATCAAATATGGCGGGAGTCATCTGTGACGCAACAAATCGCTGCCAGATCAGCCGGTAGAGTTTCAACTCCTCTTTATTCAAATAGGCAGCGAGCGATTCAGGTGTACGTGCAACTTCTGTCGGGCGTATCGCTTCGTGTGCATCCTGCGCATCCTTCTTTGATTTGTAATGGACTCCCTTTTCCGGCAGGTATGGCTGACCATACTGCTGCGAGATGAACTCGCGCACTTCAGCCATGGCAGCATCGGAGATACGTGTCGAGTCGGTACGCATGTAAGTAATTAGACCGACCGAGCCCTCGGGCCCCAGCTCAACACCTTCGTAGAGCTTCTGGGCCAGCATCATCGTCTTTTTTACAGGAAAACCCAGCTTACGAGAGGCTTCCTGTTGCAGTTTTGAAGTTATAAAAGGAGGAACAGGATTGCGCTTACGTTCTTTCGTTGTTACGTCTTTAACAACAAAGGATTTCGTTTTTGCCTCAGCTACTAACTCACTCGCCTGATCCTCGTTGGCAATCAGGATCTCAGTGTCTTTGATATTCTGATCAAATCCAGAGGTTTTAACAGTCTTTTCTTCAATCTTGAAGAGTCTTGCGTCAAACGGTGGCGGCAAAGCTGACGCTAGATTGGCGAGGATGGTCCAATATTCGGTTTTGACAAAGTTCTCTATCTCGCGTTCACGTTCAACGACCATTCTGAGTGCTACGGATTGCACTCGCCCGGCACTAAGTCTACCTCCTATAGTCCGACAAAGCAGTGGCGAGACTTTGTAGCCCACAAGTCGGTCGAGAACACGACGAGCTTGCTGTGCATCCACCAATTTGTCATCGATCTGACGTGGATGCTCGAAGGCTTGGTTCACGGCTCTTTTCGTGATTTCGTTGAACATTACCCGGTAGGTAGGCTTTGCGGGTCTGCGGGGTACGATCTCTTCGGCCAGGTGCTGGCAGATGGCTTCACCTTCTCGATCTGGGTCAGCCGCAAGATAGACGGCATCTGCCTCTTTCGCAGCCTTCTTGAGTTCAGCGACTATCTTCTTGTTATTCCGTTTCCGAGAGTCGGGGATTAACTCGTAGGTCGGCCGGAAATCATCATCGATATCTACACCAAGACCTTTAGAGGGCAGATCTTTAATGTGTCCTATCGACGCCTTAACGACATAATCCCTGCCCAGGTATTTATTTATCGTCTTCGCCTTAGCTGGCGATTCTACTATGACTAAATTTTTTGCCATCTACTATTTTCTCAAATCTTGCGCACAAAACATTTGCCCGGGAGCGCCCTAATCAATTCGCGCATCTCAAGGGCCAACAGCGCAGCCGTTAAGTCAGGCATAGTGAGCTTACTTTCACGAAGAAGCAGATCAATATGAGCTGGCGTATCCGCTGACAGAAGCTTCAAAACCATGCGCTCCACTTTTGACAAACCTTCCGGCACCAACTCAAGTCTCTCGGCAAGGGGTCTCTCCCTGCTGATTTCACCGAAAGGCGGTGGTAACAATCTTGCAGCAATCTGTGGCGGCAGTTCTACCGCTACATCCTGCCATTGCTGAACCAGCTTTGCCCCCGCACCTTTTATCAGGTAATTGGTGCCAAAAGAGTTTCGCGAAGTTATATTTCCTGGTACTGCAAAAACCTCGCGATTCTGCTCAATTGCCAACCGAGCCGTAATCAAAGAACCGGAATTCTCAGCAGCCTCGACAACTACCACGCCGAGACTCAGCCCGCTAATGATGCGGTTTCGGTACGGAAAGTTTTCCGCAGCCGGGGGCGTGCCCAGCGGAAACTGTGTAACTACCGCACCATTGTGCTCCAGGATTTCATCGGCAAGTCTGCGGTGATCACGAGGATAAAGCTCGCCAAGTCCCGTACCCAAAACCGCAACTGTGCGCCCTCCTCCGTCGAGAGCTCCTCGATGTGCTGCTGCATCTATTCCCCTGGCAAATCCCGAAACCACAGTCACGCCACGCTGTGCCAAATCGCGGGCCAACATAAAGGAGGCATTCTGTCCGTATGTCGAGCACCGTCGTGAGCCGACGATAGCAACGCATGGTTGCTCGAAACATTCGGCCCACGCTCCTTTAACATATAGCGTGATTGGTGGGTCGTAGATTTCGCGCAGCAGCGCTGGGTACACCCCGTCATCGAGAATCAGGATGTCGCCGCGCAGACGCCTGATGGTTTCGATTTCGGACTCCGCCTTCAGGTGCAGCTCGCGAGCAAGAATGCCGTCGATCGATTCTGGCTGAAGACGCAGTTGCTCAAGTTCAGTTCTGGTTGCTCCGAATACTGATTCGGCTGAACCAAACCGTTCCAATAGTTTGGCAGCGGCGCGAGGTCCGATGCCCGGAGTCATATTCAACGCAACCCAATCTCGCATCATGTGAGGATTCCCATCTGGGCGCCGTCAATTTGTTGTCGCCCTGTCAAGCACCGAATTTACTTTGGCAAAATCACCGTCCGGTGAGATACCAGTGACCTGCTCAGCAAAAGCCCCCCTTGGTAAATGGTAAATGGTGAGTCATTAAAACTGGCTTTATTACAATTCACGATTCACGATTCACGATTCACGACTCACGATTGACCATTTACCATTTCTGCCTGGCGGAGGCGTGTAGGAATCGAACCTACCTGAGCCTGTTCTCACAGTCTCACTAACGGTTTTGAAGACCGCGCCGCTCACCAGAACGGATTCGCCTCCGGTCGGATAGCGTGAGCAGGAGGACCAATAAGTACTTCCAAAGGCTGAAACCCTACGCGCCGATCGGCTTTGCTGTCAAGCAGACCCACCGCTTTACCTTGGAAAACGCAGTTTTTTAGCTTGGCTAAAACACCCGCCTGTAGTGCCTGTAGTCTCGTGACTTGACCCTGGCCCTCACAAGCCGTTAGTATTTCGAACGAACGTTCGAACAATTCGAGATTTATAGCGCAAGGGAGTTTCTAGCCCTGATGATCAACTTTCAGTCTTTTCCAGAGCAGTACCGGCATTGGAGGCTAAGTATCGACAGTGCAAAGGCTACGCTTTCGATGGATGTGCAGGAGAATGAAACGCTCGCAGAAGGCTATAAGCTCAAACTTAACTCCTACGATCTGGGCGTGGATATCGAACTGGCTGATGCAATCACCCGGTTGCGGTTTGAACATCCCGAAGTAAACGTTGTCGTACTCACCAGCCTGAAGCCTCGTATCTTCTGCGCGGGCGCGAATATCTACATGCTCGGAACTTCGTCGCACGCTTTTAAGGTCAACTTCTGCAAGTTTACGAATGAGACTAGATGTGCGATTGAAGATGCCTCACTTCATTCGGGAAAACGCTTCATTGCCGCCCTGAACGGAACTGCTTCGGGCGGTGGTTACGAGCTGGCTATTGCTTGTGACGAGATCTACCTGGTTGATGATGGAAACTCAGCAGTCTCCTTACCAGAAGTTCCTTTGCTTGGCGTTTTGCCGGGAACAGGGGGACTTACAAGGCTTGTAGATAAGCGAAAAGTAAGACGAGATCGCGCGGACGTTTTCTCGACGTTGGCGGAGGGACTAAAGGGAAAACGCGCTAAAGATTGGGGACTGATTGACGACTATTTCCCAACCAGCAAGTTTGAGGAGGCAGTTGAAGCTCGGGTCCAAGAAATTCTGAAGATGCTAGATACTCAAGAAGTAGGTCCGGGTATTAAGCTGCATCCACTACGGGTCGAGAATAGTGGTGATCGCCGCTCGTACCAACATGTAGATCTTAGGTTGCATCGTCAGAGCCGTTATGCAGATCTGATTGTTCATGGACCAGAGTCTGTTCTACCTACAACACCTGAAGAGATTCAGAAACTCGGGGACTCTTATTGGCCACTTCTGGCCTACCGGGAGCTTGATGATGCGCTCCTTTATCTCCGACTAAACGAACCCGAGATTGGATTGGTTTGTGTGCGTACCGAGGGAAACATCGAGCGCGTGCTTGCTGTCGATAAGGCGCTGGCTGCGAACCGAGACCATTGGTTGATTCGCGAGATCATTCTTCTGCAGGCTCGAGTGCTGCGACGCCTTGATCTGACTGCTCGTAGTTTCTTCGCCATTGTAGAGCCAGGAAGCTGCTTTGCCGGTAACTTGCTCGAGTTAGCTCTGGCGGCTGACCGTAATTATATGCTTAACGATCCAGAGCAGGATATTGCTCTTGCTACTAGCGAGCTAAACTCTGGAGCTCTGCCAATGGGTAATGGTCTAACGCGACTAGAATCGAGGTTCTTGTCAACACCCGAAAGTGTCAAACAGGTTCTAGATCATGGAAGATTTAATACTGAGGAAGCGGAAGAATACGGTTTAATAACTTTCGCTCCGGATGATCTCGACTGGGAAGATGAGATTCGCCTTGCTATTGAGGAGCGAACATCGCTCTCGCCTGATGCATTGACTGGCATGGAGGCTTCTTTGAGGTTTGCTGGTCCAGAAACGATGGACACGAAGATTTATGGTCGCCTTACTGCCTGGCAGAACTGGATCTTTCAACGGCCAAACGCTGTGGGAGAACACGGCGCATTAACTAACTATGGGAAACCAACACAACCGCAGTTTGATTTTAACAGAACGTGATTCAGAATTCAGAAGTGAGGAGTCAGAAGTCAGCGTCAGACCACCTGAAGGTGGTTGCGAGAACCAGAAACT
>CAZNPP010000214.1:0-2565 GCA_964574785.1 uncultured Chloracidobacterium sp.
GTAGTCTTATCTTCGTATACTTCTGACTTCTGACTTCTGACTTCTGACTTCTGACAGAAGACTGACCAATATGAAACATACTATCACACTGATTCCAGGCGATGGCATTGGCCCTGAAGTGACTTCGAATGTCGTACGTATCGTTGAAGCATCAGACCTTGAGGTTGAATGGGAAACGCATATAGCAGGAGCCCAGGCGCTCGAAAGGTTTGGCACCACACTACCGCCGGATTTGCTGGAATCCATCAGAAGAAACAAGGTTGCACTCAAAGGCCCAATCATGACGCCCATTGGAACAGGCTTCACGTCCGTCAACGTCGGATTGCGCAAAACCTTGGATCTCTATGCCAATCTCAGACCAGTTAGGTCGTTGCCAAACGTGCCTTCACGTTACGCGGAAGTCGATCTTGTTGTGGTGCGCGAAAACACCGAAAGCCTCTACGCTGGACTCGAGCATATTGTCGTTCCCGGAGTGGTGGAAAGTCTGAAGATCATTACCGAAAAGGCTTCGACTAGAATTGCTCGCTTTGCCTTCGAGTACTCACGTCGAGAAGGTCGCAAGAAGGTGACAGCAGTCCACAAGGCAAACATCATGAAACTTTCTGATGGCCTTTTCCTGGACTGCTTTCGCAACGTTGCGAAAGACTATCCGGAAATTGAAGCTGACGACAAAATTGTGGACAACGCTTGCATGCAGCTTGTGATGCGACCCGAACAATTCGATGTGCTGCTGCTTGAAAACCTTTATGGAGATATTGTGTCCGACCTATGCGCTGGGTTAGTGGGGGGCCTTGGAATCATACCCGGAGCAAACATTGGTGAATTGGGCGCCGTTTTTGAAGCGGTGCATGGTTCCGCTCCGGATATTGCGGGTCAGGGAATTGCGAATCCCACTGCGCTGCTTCAATCTGCCACCCTTATGCTCCGTCACATCGGTGAGCGTGAAGCTGCGGATAAGATCGAGAAGGCGATGTTTGAAGTCTTTATGGATGGCAACGTAAGAACCAGGGACATTGGCGGCACAGCAAAAACCGCAGAGTTTGCAGATGCAATCATTGCCAGAATGTAAATTGTAGTGCGGCGGCCTGCCGCCGCTTTCTCACCCCTTTATTCCACCATTCTCAAGTGCAACGAATATTTCAGGAGAAAACAGTCCCAGCCATGGATCGCTGTGTGGGGTCAGAAAGAGTTCCGCATAAATCTTCTCATTGAAGGCCTCCAAGTTGTTGCGCGTTGGATCAACTATGAGCCACGCTCGAAGCCTTGTGCGTAGCATGTATTCGTTCCGAACCGTATCGAGAGCTATGGTGTGCTGAAGTTTCTCAATCAGCTTGGCTAGATGAATTTGGGAAGAGGCATCTACCAAGAGAGTGCTGAGTTGACGCTGGATTAAGCCGATGCTTCTGTTATCCAGCAGAGCCTCTTGAAGACGCCTGCCGGCAATTTTGTTCCACGCCTCTTCGTCAGTAATAGCGCCGAGCGCATCCGCATCTCTGGTGAACGCTTGAAGGATGCTGATCTCGCTGACCATCTTTGTCATCGCTAAAGGTGCTACTTCAACGGCTGAGGGGAGTGAACTCCGTGGCGGGCGACTCAAATACGCGGGAACTTTCCCGTCCACTATTTTCAACTCCACTTGCCACTCATTAGTAGTTCTCCTGATCCATGCGCGATGATATTGCTCAAGAGCTTGCCGACCTGTCTGCTCGTCTAATTGCCGTACTCGCTCAAAGGTATCGCGGGCTTCTAACAAAGCCTTAGTAAATGCTTTTGGTCCATATAGGCCTGGCAGAGCGTCAATTACACGTCCTTCTGAATCCAGGATGTAATGAATACTGTTTCCGGTAATTGTGCGCTGGAGTTTTCTTCCATCTCCAAAATCAATAGTTACGCGGGGCGCTGGGCGTACTGATTTCCAGTGAAGGATGAATCGTTCTCTTAAGATGTTAGAAATCTCAGCATTCGGATAGAGAATTACACGAAAGAATCGGCTGTTCGCGCAGCTATATTCCTCACTAAGTTTTCCCAACAACCTTAATGAAAGTATTGGTTTGCCGCTTGCTCGAGATGCGGCGAGCGCTTCCTCGAAGTCTGTGTACCAGTAAAGGCGAGAAAGGTATGCGTCCTTTTGCTGGCTAACGGCGTCGATAACGCTACTTAAACGTTGCCAATCCAACGTCGCAGATGTGAAAGGTACCTTTGCATGACGCTCAATCTCAGTCGCATATAGCTCAAGCAGACCCTCAAGACCAGATGGGCCCATCGAGCGCAACTCCGAAATCGCCTCGGCTGATTCGGTTGCATGCTTAGAGAGGGCCTTATGAGCAAGTAGCTCAACTTTTGTGGAAGCATCAGATGATTGGTAACAGGCGAGAAAAAGAAGAGAAGTGAGCAGGCCTGAGAAGAGAATCCTCATAAAGAACCTCCTACTGATTTGGAACGGGCGTGGTTGATTGCCTGGGGAGAGTGGCTGTTGGAATCGGCAGAAGAGTTGCGGGTTGCCTCCTTTATCCTTCAGAACACGACGCACACGTAAAGAAGGGGGTGGCCACGGAGGGCCACCCC
>CAZNPP010000214.1:2665-6655 GCA_964574785.1 uncultured Chloracidobacterium sp.
GGGGTGGCCACGGAGGGCCACCCCTACAGGTTTGAGCGAACCTTTTTGGGGAGCTTGGCTAGAACGAGTTCGTAGGCTTTCTGCAGGAGCGCTTTCAGCTCCGAGTCGGGCAGAGCATCAAAACTCTCTAAGGCAACCCAATGGTAACGTGCAACATAAGGAGCCGGAACGATCCCTGGTCGCTCAGTCAACTCAGAGAACTTTTCTGGAGTGCACTTGAAGGACAGAACATGGGCCGAGGCAGCATCCAAAGCGAGAACAGCGAACATCTTTTCGCCGATACGAAATAAGAGATCGTTGCCCCACTGAACTTTCTCAGTCACGTGCGGAAGCGATAAACAAAAGTCACGAACTTCTTCAATATCCAATCTTCACTCTCCCTACTGTGGGGTGGGACTACTGTTTCCCATATCGACAATCACTCGCCAGTTACCGTCCCGTTAACAAGAAGGTCTTATTTAACATTTGTTTTCTCTTCGACTGAAAACGCCACTAGCCTGTCCTCGCTAGATTCACTTTCCCATCAGATTAAGTACGGCCGAGGTCATCGCTTTAACGCCAGTCCTTATCGTTGGCTCTGGCAGTGGTGCAAACAAGGGGGAGTGTAATGACGGCAGTGGTGGGCCACCGTCGCGACTCTGTTTCACCTTTACTGGATCAGCTGCACCGAGCCAAAACATGCTTGTGGGAATTGTTTTATCCAACCCGAAATAGCCGAAATCTTCGCTTCCCATGATTGGCGGTACTCTAATGACATTCTCCGGACCAAGCGCCTTAACAAATACTCCTGCTAATCGTTCTGTTAATTCCGGGTTATTGTAAGTTGCTGTTGTATTCTCAGTTTCGCTGAATTTAACAATTGGTAACCGGTCGGCAGAAACGCCGGCAGCGGCTGCGGTCCCTTCTGTGACCCTTTGAATAGCACTCAAGAGCCGTTGACGCACCTCCTCTTTATAAGCGCGAACAGTGAGTTGTAAATTGACCTCTTCCGGAATGATGTTGTACCTGGTCCCACCATGGATTGACCCAACCGTGATCACAGCAGGATCCAGCGGAGACACTTCGCGACTGACAATCGTTTGCAACGCTAGAATCACCTGCGCCGCGATCACAATCGGGTCCTTTGCCCCTTCGGGTCGTGATCCGTGGCCGCCTAGCCCGCGAATCTTAATGTCCACCGAATTGGAACTCGCCAACGCGTAGCCGGGCGAGTAGCCGACTTTACCAGCTTCGATGTCCGAAGCATCGTGCAAAGCGATCGCAAAGTCAGGTTTCGGAAAACGCTCGAATAGACCGTCGCGAAGCATAGCTCTCGCACCGTCAATGGTCTCTTCAGCAGGTTGCCCGATGATGACCAGCGTCCCACGCCAACGATCTTTTAGCTGCACCAGCATCTTCGCAGTGCCTATCATGCTGGTCATATGAATGTCGTGGCCGCAAGCGTGCATCACACCTACATCCTGACCTGCATCATTTCGAGCCTTTACCTTGCTGGCGTATAGGAGACCTGTTTTCTCCTCAACTGGTAACCCATCGAGATCGGTACGTAACATTACAGTTGGTCCCGCACCGTTCTTCATTACCGCAACGACACCATAGCCAATCCATTCAGGTCGCTCGAACTTTCCCACACGTTCAGTAACGGTGAAACCGAGTGCGCGCAGTTGATTTGCGAAAAATGCGGCTGTCTTCTCTTCGAAGTGAGAGAGTTCCGGTGCGGCATGCAAACCCTTGTAGATCTCGACGAGCGGGGCAAGCTCCCGTTCAATAAGGGAGTCCAGCGACTGCTGGGCATTAGCGATGAGATTCAAGCACAGAAGCAGGACTATAAGAAGAGTTAGTTTTCTCATGAGTTATTCAGCTTTCTAATCAACGTGCATTCCACGTTGAACAAACGCTAGTTCTTAAACAACCGCAAGAGCTCGGAAATACGGGTGAGATGGAAATCATCGTGCTCAGCCTGAAAATAGAGCATATCCACAAGCCGCATCGGCACGTTGAGTCTTGGGTGCAGCGCAACTCGGCCGAAGTGCGAGGGTTCCAAGGCTTCAAGGCGTTCTACCAGCGTTAATCTGTGAGATCTAAATTCTCGCAGAAGCGAATCTACGGTCGCTTCGTTATGCTGTGCTTCATGTGTTTTGCGGTTTGACATATCGGCCGCGTGCAAGGTTGACTCACCGGCCAGGTATTCATTGAGACGTTGATCGATCAGAGGTTCCAAATCGAGAAGATGACCAGCATTTTCCTTTATGGACCAACGTTCGCCTTCTCTCTGCCTCAGCTCTGCGTCAGGAACTGACCTGAGACGATCTTCGAGGCGTGCTGGGGTCCCACGCAGCCGTTCAATCATTTCGGGATAGAGTTCAACCGGGAAGTCAAAGTTGAAGCGCCGGCTTGTCCATTTGATTCGGGCCATTAAGTTGTTGTGTGCTGGGTTAAGCTGAACCAGTTGCCCGAGTTGTCTTTGAACACAGCCTCGATGCCGTAAGGTCTTTCAGCCGGCTCTGAAAGGAATTCTACACCTCGGCTTTTCAGTTCCTCGTACGTAGCTCGGCAGTCGTCGGTATTGAAGACTCCGGCGCCCATCACTCCTTTTGACATGAGATCTCTGAGTTGTTGAGCCGTAGTTTCATCCATCAACATCCCTGCCTTTGGTTCCATAAGAACAATCTCGAAATCAGGTTGTGTTGGCGGTCCAACGGTTAACCAGCGGAAATCATCGCTAACTCTGGCGTCCGTTCGCACCTCAAAGCCCAATTGGTCACGGTAGAAATTGAGAGCTTCGTCCTGATTTGTGACAAATATAGTGGCGTGAGACATCTTACGAATCATCAGAAGTACTCCTTATCAAAATTTATGGTGAGGATAAATCAGTTTCCGTTAAGAACGCTTCTTGAAAATTGCTATCGGGGATTCAACTTGTGCCTTCCAGTCCATACATCACCAGAAAGCAACCTGGCACGCTCCGTCGTGCTTGTTGACGTTCACGGCTTCTCTCGCGGTAAGTTACAGGTGGATGTCCCACGTAGCGATGAAAGAGAGTACTAAATGACCCGAGGCTTTGAAATCCTACTTCGAAGCAGACATCCGTTACGCGTAAGTCGCGGGAGCTAAGAAGTTCTTTGGCCTTCTCCAAGCGTCGCTCGACAAGATACTGATGAGGCGTTTTGTTGAACGCTTGTCTGAAGAGTCTTAGGAAATGATATCGGGAGAAGCACGCTTGGCTGGATATTTGATCCAGATTTAGCGGCAGGTCATAGCAAAGATCGATAAACTCGCGCGCCCGGCAAAGTCGTTCGTAGACATCCGGGATGGCAAGCTCGGTTTTATCCTCAGACCGTGCGCTTCTGCTCATCTTATTGACTGGTTATGCTGCGAATCAGAGTTTCCAGAAAATGTGATTATCAGTCAAGGGTTAATCGTGCAGCTCTCGTGGGTAACCAGAATGTTTCTCACTT
The DNA here is from genome assembly GCA_964574785.1 of uncultured Chloracidobacterium sp. Taxonomy (GTDB): domain Bacteria; phylum Acidobacteriota; class Blastocatellia; order Pyrinomonadales; family Pyrinomonadaceae; genus PSRF01. The sequence continues at coordinate 6,124 of CAZNPP010000214.1, forward strand.
CTGATGAGGATTGCACTAAGGGAAGCGTCTCTCAGGTCCATCGTCACGAAAGTGTCGTGAATCTCCGTAACCTTGCGATTGGAAAACCAGCTCGCAGAGGAGATGGTACCTTTGGAGAGATCGTACCCAGCGCTGTGGCAATTATTGAGAAGGGCCTTCTTGTTGCTCGCGCTCCCGTTGCAACGATCGAAATTGAAGCCGAAACGAAGATACTGGCAAAGGCTATGATCAAGCAGATCGATCGAGTTATTGGCGATCTTATTCGGTAGGTTGAACAGTTCCAGAGAAGCGGTGGTAACCCGATATGTATTGCTTTCGTTGGAGTCAATCATTCGCATCAGTACACCTCATATGAAGGAAGGCGCAAATTCAAAACTGATGCTCGAAAATACAAGCATCCGATGCAAGAGGCGGCACGCGCTGAAGAGCTACTACTTCAAAGAGCCCGACCCTCGTTTGACGAATTCCAACTCTTGCAGTTGATTCTCATGTGATTCGTACTTCTTGAGTGTGAAGTAGGGAGGCGACGTGA
>CAZNPP010000215.1:0-2978 GCA_964574785.1 uncultured Chloracidobacterium sp.
CGTTGAGTGGGAAGCCACCGAGGATGGCAGAAACGGCCTCATGGGGATCCGGAAGGGCACGATCGAACTTACGATTGATTGTCCAATGTCGGGCCACGGACGAAATGTTTGCGCGTCGCTTCGGGTGAACAGTGCTGATGCCTACTATGACGAGTGGCGTGACAAGGTGACGATTAAACGGCCGCCGCAGGACGAGCCCTGGGATGCGCGCACCTTCGGTGTGACGGATCCATTCGGCAACAGCATCTTCGTGATCGGGCCCATCCCAAAAAGCAGCTAGAACCTTATAAGGAGCGAAACCACCTCGTTCTAGCGATTGCAAAAAAGCGGTTCCTTGAAGTATCTTCTTTGTAGATACCGAGGAGGTTGCTATGAAAGTGCAGATTCAAAAATGGGGTAATAGTCTCGCCTTACGTATCCCTAAGTCTTTCGCTGTCGAGTCAAAGGTTGAACAGGGCTCAATGGTCGAAGTCTCCTTAGAGAAAGGTAAAATCATCGTGACGCCTGTGGCAGAACCGGAATTTACGTTGGAAGATTTGTTGGCGAAGGTCACAAAGCGTAATTTGCATGACGAAGTTGATACCGGAAGCCCGATCGGAAAAGAGGTTTGGTAATGCCATATATCCCTGACCGGGGAGATGCTGTATGGATTAACTTCAATCCTCAAGCCGGGCATGAGCAATCTGGCAGGCGTCCGGCCATTGTGCTATCACCCGCCGCATATAACCGGAAAGTTGGCTTGGCTATCTTCTGCCCGATCACGAATCAGATCAAAGGCTATCCATTTGAGGTGACAATTCCTTCAGGTTTGAACTTGACAGGCGTGGTGTTATCTGATCAGGCTAAAAACTTGGATTGGCAGGTTAGAGATGCAGAGCTAATCGTGAGGCTCCCTGTTTCCGTAACCGATGAAGTGTTAAAGAAGCTCAGAACATTACTTTGAGTGCCAGCAGGAAAGCATAACAATTCGCTCAAGCTGAGCGGGAGTAGATGCAATAAGCACAGACCAAAAGAAGATCCTCCTCAAATGATGGATTTGGGTAGAATGAAAGGCAAAATAAGGGCAAGCACCGGAGCGCGCGCGAAGGGATTCTTACATGATGCCAAGATCGCTCGCGCGGTCGTTGATTCCAGTCGCAAGGCTTCTTCGCTTAAGGTTGAAATGACGAAATCCCTGGCGAAACTTACTTTAAGCATCCTTTGCCTGCTGCTGGCGGCGGAAGCGTCTTTTGCCTGTACTTGCATCATTCGCTCCGTTGCCCAGAGGAAGAAGGATGCTAGAGCGGTTTTCATGGGTGAGGTCATTGCAAACACGCAAGAGATGGTTAATGGAATAATGTATTACCGTGCCAGAATTGCTGTTGAGCGTTCTTGGAAGAACGCCGAGGTTGAAGAGATCACAGTTTATTCTGGAGGCGGCTGCTTGGCGTGGCTCGAACCGGGGCAGAAGTACCTCGTGTATGCTTACAGTGATAAAGACAGCGGCCTGCTTGAGACAGATAGTTGCGCGGGAACAGGGAATATCAAGTCAGCAGAGAAGGATTTGAGGAAGCTGGGTAAAGGCAAGGCAGTGGTTAGATCGAAAGGAGCCTAACGGCGGCACTCGACGCGTCCTCGAAGACTGTCATCTTTAGCAGAAAGAGCGGGCGGGTGGGTGATGCAGGAGGTTTTCAAAAACTCGTATGCGTCGTTTAAAGACAAAGCATTCATATCATGATGGAGAGATCCAAGCCGTGGAATTCGAGCCGGGCGATTGTGTTGTGTTTGAGGTCGAACTTTGTGGTTGCAGCGACATTCCGGGCGCGACTATTCATCTCTCGTTCCACAGTGTAAAGAATATTGGCGAGGTACGTAGCTTCTTCGATCCAATATCCGGGCGAGCGGAAGAACGAGGATGGATCGCTGAAATCGTAGGACTGGAGAAGGGCGAAGGTCGACGTTATGGAGGTAATCGAACCTAACGGACTGCGTTTTGAAGTTGCCCTTGAGCTCTTCAAGGATGGGCAGGCCTTTTCCTTCCATGGCGTGAGCTTTTATTTAGCACCGGAAGGCTACGTTGCCGCTAGTATTCCTACCACCTGGTACCTTGAAAACACGACCGAGCAGACGGCGTTGAATGACTTGAAGGCCGCCGAAAATACTTTGGAAGATCTAATTGCGGAAAGTCCCAAGTTTGCTTCCATCGTTAAAGATCTCCCTCGTCGATATATTCTCGTTCATAATTATGGAATGGGAGCAATTGAACTCTGTCGTTTGGCCGAGGGCAAACTTATCTGGGCGAAAGGTTTTCCCGCTGTTAAGGGCACAACATAATATCGGCATGCAGTGGACAACAAAGGAAATCCTGGCTTTTACGTGACCACAGCTCTGGGTGCGCCTCATTCCGGGTGGACAAATTTCCTACCGTCCCTTAAGGCAAACGGCATTGATTCATCAATTAACCTTGCGTTGGATAAACGCTGCGAATCTTACCGTGTGCCGAAAGTCTTATCCTGGAAGTGAAGACTGGTTCACAGCACACGATCGCGCACCACACTGATTCAACTGTAACTGTTGACGGTAAGAAGGCCGTTGCTATTTGCAAACAACTACAGAGCGAGTTCGACATTCAACTCGCATGTAAATCGTAACCGCCGCGGAACAAGCGTTGCAGCGGCCTCACCGGTGGCATGGCCTTTATCGGTAGGTTACATTGCGAACCGCTGAACCTAGCTAGCGTTCGACTGCTTCCCCTGTTCAAGCAAATACATAAGTGATTTGGAATGAGGAGACACATAGGTATGAAGAAGATAGCTGCCAGTTTTATTTACTCTATAATGATCATTTCCTTGTGCGACCCTTCAAAAGCACAAAACAACCTGCCCGCGACTGTTTTGCAGAGTACGAGTAATGCAAACCGGTTCATCCTTCATCTGAAGTCATCTTTAGCAGGTCATAAAAGTCAGGTTACCTCTGTTGCCTTCAGTCCTAACGGGCAA
>CAZNPP010000215.1:3078-6609 GCA_964574785.1 uncultured Chloracidobacterium sp.
GTTCATGTCAAGTTTAGTCCAGACGGTCGCCGAGTATTGACTAATACCTATTGGGAAGAATCGTCGGCAAAGCTATGGAGTGCTGAAACAGGAGGTTTGCAGGCGGAACTCGGCGGTCACACAACGAAAGTTTGGTATGAAACTAAAACAGTGGGAGTATCAAGTGCAAGTTTCAGTCCCGACGGAAAGTTTATTGTTACGGAAAGCATTGATATGGTGCGATTATGGGAAGCAGCAACAGGGAAATTGGTTGGAGAGTTTAAGATGCTGTTTCCGATAACAGAGTTTAGCCCAAATGCAAAGTGGCTTGGCTTCCTTAGAAATGAAAAAGGCGTCGGGCTGTTGAACTTAGAGACGCTCGAATTGCAGCCAACATTAGATGTTGATACATCATTCCTCAATCAACAGGCTTTCAGTTTCGATAGCCAGACATATGTGATTGGGAGTGGCTACAAGGATTATCATGCTACGCTTATTGATGTCACCACCGGACAAGTAAGGGCGAAGGTCCCGCTCATTGCTGAATGGGGATTCGATTTCGTCAGTGACTATCAAAAAAATGTTGATCTTCTTTCCTTCCATCCGAACCGTCACATCTTCATGGGAGCTAACCATAATTCGGTAAGGTTTTGGGATGCCTTGACAGGGCAGCTCATCATAGAGAAAGCAGAAGGACGTGACCCTGCTACATTCAGTCCAAACGGTAAGCTGTTAGTTACAACCGGCAAAGATAAGAAAACAGTATTACTCTGGGAAGTAACGGACAATTGAGTCTAGGTAGTCTAGCTAACAACTCAGACAGACCGCCAACGGCCTGCCGCCAAAGCGGGTGCGCAACGAGAGTGCCCGATCCTGTAGTGCTGCCGGCGTATGCTTGACTACCGAGTGCTCGCGTTTCCCCGTGCTTTCATCATAGAGACAAATTGCGTGTTGCCGATCCGCCCAGTCAATCGCGATCAGGGCTGCATATTCTTTCATCTTCCGCACCTCCAAGAGTATCTAATCTTGCCGCGGGAACATGCTTCGCCTTGCTCTGCGAAAGCGTTATAGTAGAGTCGTCCTGGCTGACAACAACTGAGTATTCGTTAGTGAGACAAGGCAGCTCGCGGGTGTGCGAAGTAGTTGTTTCAAGCGTCGCCGAAGCTTTCGCGGGCTCTCGCTTCACGCTGGAGCATGCAAATTCGTCACACCCGCGCGCATTGTTCCGCTTCCTCACTCAGCCTAAGACTCAAGCCTTACTGCTGTCTAAGCAAAATGGAGGAAACTAGAACTGGAGAACCTATAACGGCATGCACCCGACCGCGAATTCGCTTGTCTCATCGAGACCTCGCCGTAATCGTGTTGAATGCGCGCCCGGTTAATTCGGGCGTTAGGCGCTCCGCGCTGAAGTATCTGGAGAAGACATGAGGTTCCTGTACGCATTCGTCAGTTGGGGGATAGTAGCCTTGGGCGTGGTTCACATGCTGGCCACGCTACACTTCTTCAAAACATTGACGAGTGGCGCGCTCTGGTTTTTCAGCGGCGGGATCGCGTTGGTCCTTACAGGCGCACTCAATCTGCTGCATCGCGCCTACGGCCAGATCGCCCCGGGGTTGAGGATAGTCTGCATAGGCACGAATATAATCATGATGGCGTTTGGAATACTTTCGGGGGTAGTCAGCGGCGCGAATATCTCCCAGTTCGCGTTAGTGATCGGTCTGATGGGTGGTGCGACGGCGCTTTCGCTGAGCCGGGGGGCGCTCAACCGGCCAGCCGACTTTAGTGACTCGGCGTAAGAAGAGGTACCTCTGGACGACCCGCGCCTAATAACGGCATGCACCCGACCCGCAATTAGCATGGATGCCATGCGCAAGATCGGATGCTGCCCGTAGTTGTGTGCGGGCGGGTGATGCCGGGCGTTATGCTTCTTCGCATGTCGAACCTTAATACTGTGTAAAATCAATGTTTGATTACGACCAAACAGTGCCACTTGATATTGAGGAAGTTGGAGTTGAAATTAAAGACGGCATAAAAATTCACGACATCTCCTACATTAGCCCGCCGAGTGGCAGGGTGACTGCTTACTTGGTCGTGCCAGATGAGGGAGGAAGATGCTTATGAGACAGTTTGCTAGCATCGTTGTCGGTATTCTTGTCGTGCTATTTCGCGCAGCACTTTCGACGCCGACAGATGGCACTGGGCGAATGCTATCGGCCGTACGGCACCGACTGGCCGCACGAACATGCGTGCGTGCGCTGCCCGATGCTCCGGATGGATGCGGGGCAGCTGCCGCGCCTCGTGCAGATCGAGAAAGATACATACCGTCTGTGGAAGGAGGCACGAACTAATGGCTGGGAAGGTGAGGCAGCGGGACTAGAGACTACGCTGATACACATCAAAGACAAGAAGGGGCAGGTCACCCGCATCAGAGAAATCACCAATCCCCAGAACGCTCTTTCCTAAACTCCACCCTAAACCGCGCTCCGCCACAGAACTTTCTATGTGGAGGATTGCGTTCGAAGAGTGTTAACAATTTTGCGACAGCCCGTCTGCTATGCTCTTTGATCCTGGAAGCCGAAACTCCAGAAGACGAGTCATTGGCGCTCGCTCCGAGTCGTTCATCTCACTAATTCTGGATGACACATTCGTCTGAGTGTCTCATGTAATGGCTTGTAACAGGTTCCGACGTTATGGAGTGAACTTGAAATCACCACCCGCTAATTCCTGAGCAGAGACAAGAATGCCTTATCATCTGTCAAGCGGACTCTTTACACCCTTGCCACCTCGGTTCAGTCGTGTGTGTAAATCATCGTGGTCCGGACGTCCTTGTGACCTAACAACTCCTGAACGGTACGAATGTCATAGCCGTCCTCCAGCAAGTGGGTGGCAAAACTGTGACGCAGAGTGTGGCAACTTGCCGGCTTGTCAATTTGTGCTGCCCGCAGTGCATCCTTAATAGCTTTTTGCAAGACCCATTCTCCGACGTGGTGTCGTCTAGTTGTGCCCGAGAGAGGATCTCGGCTTCGCGCTCGCAAACTTAGACATTCCCTGAGGCGCAGTCCTGCTCCGTAAAGCAGGCTCGCTTGGAGCCAGTTCTGTTGCCCCAATTGTGTGAGCAGGCACTTTACTTCTGCTCTCGTAAGCACGAGTGGAATGCGCGCCGGCCGCTTGGCCCGTTCGACATTCTTGAGCCAGGGCAATTCTTCTTTGAGGACATTCTTATAGAGAAACAGAAGAGCCGCGAGCGCCTGATTCTGAGTCGAGGCCGCAACCTGTCGTTTGACTGCGAGATGCGTCAGGAATGCGCTGACTTCGGCAGCTCCCATCTCCGTAGGGTGCCGCTTGCCGTGAAACAGGATATATTGTCTAATCCAGTTGAGGTAGGCCTCTTCGGTGCGATAGCTATAATGGAGTGTGCGGATGAGGTCACGCACCTCTTCGAGCAGCTTTGACATGGTGAGGTCTCCGGAAACTGCACATTGAGAATACTGCTTTGTTGGGCTGTACGATAGCACTAAGTCGAATCGTATTTCAACACGACGGAGGCAAGTT
>CAZNPP010000216.1:0-6571 GCA_964574785.1 uncultured Chloracidobacterium sp.
TTCCCGCTGAGCAGACCACTCTAACTGCCAGGTCTACTGTTCCATCTTGGTTATAAGTAAAGAACTCATCCCCCTGAGCTTCCAACGAATGTATCGTTACGGGCACGGGCCGCCGCTCAATGTGTTCACCGCGGCGCGCCCTTTCATAAAGTGTTCGGCCTCCATATTTCTTTGCCGAGAACATTGGCGGCGTCTGACTGATCACTCCGTGTAAACTTTTAAGCGCCGCAAGAACGTTATCAGCATGGAGACTGATTTGATTGAGGGGAAACGAATCAGGTAATGGCTTGCCCGTCACATCTCCACTATCGGTTGCATAACCAAAACGGATCAGCCCCTCATATTCCTTGTCAGCGTTAGTGAGGAACTGGGCCAACCGTGTAGCGCGTCCCACAAGAATGACCAGCACTCCAGTAGCAAACGGATCCAGCGTCCCGGTGTGACCAACGCGACGCTCATTCAGTATACGTCGTACGCGCGCAACAACGTCATGGGAAGTTATGCCGGCGGGCTTGTCTATTATTAAGAGGCCGTCCATGTTTACATTCTAATCCCGAATCTCGATTTACGTTGCTACTGTCAAATTCTTATATGGTTAAATGTCAACCAAACCGTTTCCGATCTAATTAATTAGATGACACGTGATCACCGCAAGCCGAGTTCCGAGCAACGACAGGCACTAAGTCCGGAACAGGTCCGAAAAGCCACTTTCGAGCGGGCGATTAAACTCCTGACAATGCGGTCACGCTCCGTGGCCGAGCTGAGAGAACGCCTGCTAAGAGCGCGTAATACCAGCAGCTCAGTTGTCGATGAAGTAATTGGGAGGCTCAAGGAGCACGGATATCTTGACGATCAACAGTTTGCTGTTGCCTTTGCATCATCAAAGATCCGCCAGCAGCCTGTCGGCCGGCAAAGGGTCAAGCGAGATCTGGCGCTTAAGAAGGTGGATCAGGCCGTTGCGGATGAAGCGCTGGACCGCGTCTTCACGGAATGGTCGGAAGCGCTACTCCTTGAGCAAGCCATAGAGAAACGCATCCGGCTTCGCGGCCGACCCCGGTCGCGGGCAGAAGCCAAGAAATTGTTTGACCACCTGCTGCGTCGAGGATTCCCGTTTGAGTTAGTTGCCGAGAAAATACGACACGTGATGCAAGCGGAGAATGAGGACTACGAATGACCGGTAAGTGCGAATTGAGCCTCATTTCGCGCCTTGAAGGTCGCGTGCTAAACTTCTCGCTTGCCGAAAAGGGCCACAAACGGAAATTTAACTTCTCTATGAATGGAAACGAGATTCGCGAGACCTTTCTTAAGTACTTCGAGGAACACGGGCATACCCGTGTGCGCTCCAGCCCACTGCTGCCGGCTAATGACCCGACCTTACTCTTCACGAACGCCGGCATGAATCAGTTCAAGGACGTTTTTCTGGGTCTTGAAAAACGAGAATACGTCCGAGCTTGCTCCTCGCAAAAGTGTGTGCGCGCAGGTGGCAAGCACAACGATCTTGATGAAGTAGGAAAGACCGCCCGGCATCACACCTTCTTTGAGATGCTTGGCAATTTCTCGTTTGGGGACTACTTCAAGCGTGAGGCGATCCATTTTGCGTGGGATCTAGTGACCCGGGTTCTTGGCATGGATCCAAAATACCTTCGCGTCTCGGTTTTCCGCGAAGATGAAGAGGCTCGAGCTCTTTGGAAGGAGTTAGCGGGCCTCCCCGATTCACGGATATACGGACTTGATGAGAAGGACAACTTTTGGCAGATGGCCGAAACGGGCCCGTGTGGTCCCTGCTCTGAGATCTATATTGATCTTGCTCACGTGGCGAAAGACTGGGTGTTCCCTGCCGACGCTACGGGCGAATGGACTGAACTAGACCGCGAAGAGTTCTCCCGTGAGGCCTTCATTCAGGGTTCTGACGCTGGCCGCTTCCTCGAGTTTTGGAACCTCGTCTTTATGCAATACGACCGTAGCGCTGATGGCACTCTAACGCCTTTGCCAAAGCCCTCGGTTGATACGGGGGCAGGATTAGAGCGTATCGCGGCGATCATGCAGGGTATTACCTCAAACTACGAGACTGACTTGATCCGGCCCATTATTGATTTCACCTCACAGCTTGCGGGAAAAGAATATGATCCGCAGTCCGGCGAGGGCTTTGCGATGCGCGTTATCGCCGACCATGCGCGCGCCACGGCATTCTCAATCGCCGACAGTATCTTGCCGGGAAATGAAGGGCGAAACTATGTGCTGCGCAAGATTATGCGCCGGGCTATCTACCATGGCCGGCATTCACTACACCTTGAAGATCTGTTCTTTTACAAGGTCACGGACTTCGTAATCGATCAAATGTGTGAGGCTTACCCGGAACTTGAAGCCTCGCGCGACTTTATCGAGCGCATGGTCAAACTGGAGGAGGAGCGGTTTGGAGCTACGCTTACAGTTGGTCTACAAAAGTTGGATTCGCTTTTCGGTAAGAGCGTCGCTGGTACTTTGCCGGAATATACGGAGCTCGCACGGCTATATGACACCTTCGGCACGCCACGAGATTTGATCAGAGTCAGTCTTGAAGAGCGGGGCTTCTCGGTTGACGAAGAGTCCTTTAATCAATCTTTCGACGAGGCTCTTAGCAAAATCCAACAGGTGGATGTCCGCGAAAAGGGAGAGACCGCCCGAGTAAAGCCCGTATATCAACAATTACTCGACCGCGTGGGAGCTACGAAGTTTTCAGGCTACGAACGCACCCGTCTTGACGAGTCGCAAGTGATTGTGCTGCTAGCAGGGGACCAGGAGGTATCTGAATTACCAGAGAGCGCTGAAGGAGAGGTTATCCTGGGTCGCACCCCTTTTTACGCAGAGTCTGGTGGCCAAGTTGGAGACACGGGAACACTCGCTGCTGGGACAACGCACGTTACTGTTACTGATACGGTTGCTCCTATTGGAGGACTTGTTATTCACCGGGTAACGGTAGACCACGGGGTGTTGCGAGTTGGAGATCAAGTTGTGGCTCAGGTCGATACAGAAAAGCGCGATGCCACCAGACGAAACCATACAGCAACCCACCTTCTGCATGCTGCGTTGCGAGAAGTTCTTGGCGGGCATGTAAAGCAGGCCGGATCAGTTGTGGCGCCGACCTATCTGCGCTTTGACTTTACACACTTCCAGCCACTCAGTGAGGCCGAATGGGCCGAGATTGAGCGGCTGGTCAACAATCAGATTTTGCGGAATGTTGACGTGCAAACCGACATCATGCCAGTCCAGGAGGCGATTCGGGCCGGCGCGATGGCGCTTTTTGGAGAGAAGTACTCGGGCTTGATGCGGGTTTTGACCGTGCCGGGCTTCTCAAAAGAACTCTGCGGCGGAACTCACGTTCATGCCACGGGTGACATCGGACTCTTTAAAATAGTAAGTGATGAATCGATTGCCTCAGGCGTCAGACGGATTAGGGCAGTGACAGGTATTGATGCTTTCGAGCGGTTTCGCGAGACTGAATTGCTTGTTGATAAGTTGGCCGGTGACCTCCGTAGTTCGCGCGCGGATCTACCTGCCCAGATACAGAGGCTTCAGGACGAACTTAAGAAAGCGCGGCGGGAAGCGGAAGAGCTCAAGCTTAAGATCGCCAGTGGAGCTTTGGGCAGCGCTTCAAATGGCGACGAATCAAGACAAGTTGCAGGGGTGACAGTTTTGGCTCGTGAGGCAAGCGGGCTTGATGCAGCCGGGATGCGACAGCTCTCCGATACGCTACTGGCGAGAATCAAATCGGGTGTCGTAATTCTGGGGCGTAGTGGTGAAGGCAAAGCTTCACTTATTGTGCGAACCTCACCAGATGTCGCGAGCCGGGTCTCTGCTGGTCAAGTGATCAAGGAGCTTGCCCCGATTGTTGGGGGTCGCGGCGGCGGTAAAGCCGACATGGCTGAGGGTGGTGGAAATCAGCCCGAAAAACTCTCTGAGGCACTAGCCGCAAGTTATCAAATTGTCGAGAGACTCCTTAGCTAAGACTTCGTGCTGGATTTCTAACATAGGCGCGAGGGCACTAATTCGAGTGACCTCGCGCCCTGTCATGCCGGGGCAAGTAGCAAAGATCCCTACATTGATTGTTGGCGTTCGGTAAGTTCGATACCCATCTTTTCGAGGGTCAATTTGTTCAGTGTACCCGTTGGCTTGATATTCTCAGCCTTTTGGTACTCCTTCAGGCCCGAGCGCGTGGCGTCATCCAGCGCTCCCGTCTGTTCTCCCCGATAGAAGCCGCGGCTCTTCAGAATACTCTGAGCCTGTCTTATCTGCTCTTTTGTAGCTCTAAAGACCGGGCCACGCTTGCGATTGGTGTTCGTCGCTGCGGATTTGCCAGTAGATGAACTGGTACTTTGAGCTGCTAACGCTGCCGAAAAAGCAAGCAGAAGCGTCATGGTGAGGGTGAGTATTATTTTCATTTTTCTCCTCTTTCTTGGGTGAGGCGCACAGAAGCGCGCGGTTAAATGCAAGTGAGTTCAGTTACAGCGCCGCCATCATACTCTCTCCGGCGGACAATTTGGGCGCCATTTATTGGCCAAAACAGCTTTTCTTTGCTGTGAGGCCCGCTTAAACCACAATATATTTAACAATTATCAACGTTGTTTGGCGTGATAGGGCGTCTGTGATATTATTTCGGCCTGTCGCAGTCGCCCCGATGGCGCACGGCCCCTCGAAGAAATCTCACAGCAAGCCAGCAAAAAGCTGAACCAACTCTAAAGCGTTGATCATGAAAAGATTTGTCCTCCTGGCCGCACTATTAACAGCTTTTGCCATACCGTCCTTTGGGCAGTCTGGTTCAGGTTACACATTCGATAATTTTGATCTCAGCAATGGAATAAAGTTCGAGCCGGCCCCCGCTCCAGTCTCGGAAACCAGAAGACCATTACGTACTCGAAAACGGGGCCGGGCGGACATGAGATATTCCCACGCTAACTTGCCTTCCTCGTTGGCTATTCCCGGATCTCTTGATGGTTACACCACGGGAGACTCGAACGTCGACGGCTTTATCCTTGATTCCGCTAAAAAACATGGACTGGATCCGCTGCTAATTTATGCCGTAATGCACCAGGAATCCTCATTCAAAAGAAAAGCTATTTCGCACAAGGGCGCACGCGGATTGATGCAATTGATGCCTCCCACTGCTCGCCGTTTTGGCGTGTCTAGCATCTTCGATCCTAAACAAAATATAGAAGGCGGCGCCCGGTACTTGCGCTTCCTTTTGAACTTCTTCGACGGTGACATCCGGCTAGCGCTCGCCGGTTATAACGCAGGAGAGGGGGCAGTCATGAAATTTGGCTATCGCGTACCCCCCTATCGAGAAACTCAGGAATATGTTCGCCGGATTGGGAAACGGTACGCGTTGATGCGAGATCCACTTACCGCGGGAAATGCCAATAGCCTTAGTCGAGATCAACTCGCCGCGATGCAACAGAAGGAACCAACACCCCTCTCAATCTACGAGCAAAGTGTATTTGCGGTCCGGTTACCGGACGGCAAGTTTCAACTGGTCAGCCAATAGTTCTTGGTACCAGGTTTAAAAACGAGGCGGAACCTTAAGATGGTTCCGCCTCGTTTTGTATTTTTGGTTGCAGCATGCTTTAGGTATGATTTGCTGGGCGCGGCTAAACGGAAGCTTAATCTGTCCGAATTGAGGAAATCCCCTTATGCATTGTTCTAATTGTGGGTTTTACATGCCTCCAGGCGTACGGTTCTGCTCAGGTTGCGGTTCTCCTGCCGAAGATCCCGAGATAACGAGACTGGCACGCATGCAATCACGCTTGCCCGTTAGTGAACAAGCCGACGAATTCGAAGAGAAGATTTTTACCGTGCGGCCGACATTGATCTTTGTCAAACTGGGTTATTTAGTAGCCGCAATTGGCGCAGTGATACTCGTCTTCCTTTTGGCCCTGGTCGGCGCCCCATCCTACATCTCAATTCCACTGGGGCTTTCCCTACTGTTGATTCCGGCTTATTACCACATTAGACGTAATATGATTCGATATACACTCACCGATTCAAAGATTGAGATAGATACCGGCCTTATTGCCCGTACGACACACAACATTCCATTGAGTAAGATTCAGGATGTAACGGTGTCGGCCTCTATTCCTCAGCGTTTGTTGGGATTCGGCGACGTGATTGTTGACAACGCCAGTGAGGTCGGCGGCACAACCATCTTACATAACATCACCAGGCCGAGATATCACGCTGATCTACTTTTGCGAGAGTTGCGCCGTTGGCAGTAAAGTACTTCTGAAGTCAACCGGATCGCCCAACGGAGACTCTTACGGGAACATCCAAGATTCCGCCGGGGTCTAAGAAAGCGGTAAACCGTGTCTGGAGTTGTTGTTTTGTTGTCGAGATCGATAAAACTTGCGCTTTTAAGCCTTCTTTTTACCAGCCTTCCTGTGGTTTCAGTCAACGCTCAATCAAAGGAGTTCAATAATCTGCTTCCTGATCAAATTGGTGATTTTCGCCGGCAAGGAGCGATTAGAAGGTCTGAATTGTTTTCAGCTAGTGAAGCTTCCCAAAATCAGAGCGTCAGGAGATTGAGCGATGGGTCGTTAGCCGC
>CAZNPP010000217.1:0-6550 GCA_964574785.1 uncultured Chloracidobacterium sp.
CTAACCTCGCAAGTTTATGCACTCCCAAGTGGAGGCTTGCTATGCTTACTCCTCAACTGAACGTCACCGAAATGCTTAATCACTGGGGAAACGGTGACAGGGAAGTCCTCGATAAGCTAATCCCCATTGTCTATAAAGAACTGCGCCGCCAAGCCGGACACTATCTTCGCCGTGAGGGTCCTGGAAACACACTTCAGACCACCGGTTTGGTCCATGAAACTTATTTAAAGCTGGTCGATCAAAAGCGGGTACAGTGGCAGAACCGCGCCCACTTCTTTGGACTTGCTGCCCAGTTGATGCGACGCATCCTGATAGATCATGTTCGTAAGCGTAAGGCGGCAAAGCGAGGCGGATTGGATCTTAAACTGCCGCTGGACGAGGCGATGGCAGTATCAACGGAAAGAGAGATCGATCTACTCACACTTGATGAAGCACTCACCAGGCTGGCCAAGATCGATGAGCAGCAAAGCCGGATTGTGGAACTGCGCTTCTTCAGCGGTCTTAGCGTTGAAGATACCGCCGATGTGCTGGGCATATCGGAGCGTACTGTTAAGCGAGATTGGCAGGTTGCCAAGGCATGGCTGCGCCGTGAACTCTCAAAGAGGTAGTAAATGACACCCGAACGTTGGCGCCTTGTTACAGAAATATTTGGGTCTGCTTTGGAGCGTGAACCTGAAGAGCGTGCTGGCTTCTTGAAACGAAGCTGTGGCAGGGATGATGATCTGAAAGACGAAGTGGAATCTCTGCTTTCCTCATATGAGCCTAACGACAGTTTCTTGGACACACCCGCTGCTGGCTCTCTAGCTAAGTCGCTACTTTGCGAACCAATTGAATCGCTGATCGGTAAAGAGATTGGTCCCTATCGAATTGTCCGTGAGCTTGGTCGGGGCGGCATGGGTGATGTTTACCTGGCGCAGGATGGCCGGTTACAGCGCCCCGTTGCTCTAAAACTGCTGCCTCTCCATTTCAGTTTTGATCCTGAACTTCTGCGACGTTTTGAGCAGGAAGCATACGCAGTTTCGTCACTCAATCACCCGAATATTGTTACTGTTCACGAAATCGGCAGCACTGGCTCGACTCATTTCATGGCCACTGAGTTTGTCGACGGCATAACACTAAGGGATCGCGTTTCTGGTTTTTCACGACGAGCTCATAACAATGGAGATGCTGCCGACCGCGCTCCACTAGAACTGAATGAGGCTTTGGATATCGCTGTTCAGATAGCTTCAGCACTAACGGTGGCTCACGAGGCGGGCATCATACACCGTGACGTTAAACCCGAGAATGTTATGCTGCGTCGAGACGGAGTTGTCAAAGTTCTAGACTTCGGGCTTGCCAAGCGCGAACCCACTATAGGCACGTTAGAAGCTTCTTCAGAAAAAAGATCTGACTCCAAACCGGGCGTGGTAATGGGTACCGCCCATTATATGTCCCCTGAGCAGGCACGCGGCGAGGAAGTGGATGCGAGGACCGACATCTGGAGTCTTGGTATCGTGCTCTACGAGATGGTTGCAGGTCGCGTTCCGTTTCGGGGTGAAGCTCCGAGCCCTGTGATCGCATCGATTCTTGAAGATCTGCCCCTACGCTTAGATCATGAAGAAAATCTACCGCAGGAACTGCAAGCTATCCTCGACCGGGCATTATGCAAAAAAACAGAGGAGCGGTATCAATCTGCGAGCGACTTAGAGTTCGATCTTAGGAACTTGAAGCAAGACCTTGAACTTAGGGCACGGTTGCAACGATCTTTGAACTCTGCAGGAAGCGCTTTGCATACAGCGCCGTTGACTTTGAAATCTACCGCCGAATACCTGGTCGAGAAAATTAAGCGTCGTAAGCAAAGCGCAGCGCTAGTTGCTGTCTTGGTTCTGCTGTTTGCTACTCTAGCTTTTTCTTTTTACTTGAAAGAAGGAAAAAGCGAGATCGGTGCTCCGGGAGGTACAATAGATTCAATCGCAGTTCTACCGTTTATCAATAATGCTGGAGATGGCAACACGGATTATCTCGCAGATGGAATAACTGACAGCGTTATTAACAGCCTCTCACGCTTGTCTAAGTTAAGAGTCATCTCGCGCAGCGCAGTCATGCGTTACAAGGGCAAGCAGATGGATCCAAAGGTCGTTGGACGCGAGTTGAATGTTAGCGCAGTTTTGATGGGTGATATGACGCAACAGGGTGATAGTCTTGCAATTAACACCGAGTTGGTTGACGTGCGCGATCAAACCCGTCTGTGGGGCGAGCGCTATAACCGCAAACTTTCGGACATCCTTTCAGTGCAAGAAGAGATCGCACGAAAGATTTCTGAAAGTTTACGGTTGGAGCTTAGCGGCGAAGAGAAGAAACAACTTGAGAAGCAATACACCCAGAATTCTGAGGCTTATTTACTTTATAGTTTGGGTAGACATCATTTCCTAAAGAATACAAAGGAAGGGTTTGAAAAGAGCATTGAGTATTACGACCAAGCGATCAAGTTAGATCCGAAATACGCATTGGCTTATGTCGGATTATCTAGATCCTACTTCGAGCTTCAATGGCGTGGATTTTTGATCCCAAAAGAGGGATTGCGCAAAAGCGAGTGGGCGGCAATGAAGTCCGTTGATTTAGACGAAACACTTAGCGAAGCTCATGTGGCTCTGGCGAGGTCAAAGCGCTTTTTTGACTGGGCCACTTCAGAGAAGGAATACAAACGCGCTCTCGAGCTTAACCCCAACTCGGTTGATGCTAATCGGGATTACGCAACCTATTTGGCATTTTCCGGGCGAGTAAATGAAGCCTTCGAATATGCGCAGCGGGCGGATGAAATTAGTCGCAGTTTGCTTGAAGGCCCCAGACAATATTTGCCATTGATTCACCTTCTTTCACGGCAATACGACCAGGCAATTGAACTTCACTTAGAAGCTATCAAGAAGTTTCCGAACAATGCTCAGATTCATTTTTTCCTTGGCGAGGTCTATGTGGCGAAGGGTATGTACAAAGAAAGCATTGCGGCGCTGCAAAAGGCTGTCTCTCTGGATAATGCCCCAGAACGTTGGGATAGACATCCAATGCTCGCATATGCCTACGCTGTTTCCGGTGAGACTCAGGAGGCTTTGAAAATACTTAAAGAGCAGAAGCGGCTGGCGAAGCAACGCTACATCCCCAACTATAATTTTGCCATTATCTATACCGGTCTTGGCGATATGAATCGGGCATTTGAATATTTGAACAAAGCAATGGACGATGGCCAGCCCGCGACACACGTTCCCTTCAGGCCCATGTTCGATATTCTGCGCTCAGATCCGCGATATGCAGAGCTGCTCAAACGCATACCATCAACATCCAGAGCGGAATAGGTTTCGGCCCAGCAACCAAGTTCACCGGCTACTTGAGTTTTTACCTCATGATTGCCAAAAAGACAGAAGCATTAGTCGCGGTTGTTGTACTGGTCATTTTGTCTACTCTGGTGGCACATGGACAAGCGCCAACCGGAATTATTGCAGGCTTCGTCAGGGACCCAGCCGGGGCGCCAATAGCCGGCGCACGAATCACTCTAACTAGTCGCGAGAGCGGAATGACACGCGGTCTTTTTACCTCACGAGAGGGCGAATACAGTGCCGCAGGTTTGGTCCCGGGCATCTACGAGTTGAGGGCTGAAGCTGAAGGTTTTAGTCCGCTAAGTCTCAGCGTTACTGTTGAAACTGGAACGACCACCACTGTAAGTCTCACTTTTGAAATAGGCCAAGTGACGGAAGCGGTAACTGTGAGTGATGTGGCCCCTTTGCTTCGATATGACCAACATCAGGTTACCGGTGTGGTCACCCGGGCGCAGATTGAAAATCTACCACTCAACGGGAGAAGTTTCCTCGAACTAGCAAAACTTGAACCAGGGGTAACCACGCCCAGTCGATTGAGCGGTAATCGAAGACTCGTACCGGTGCTTGGCTCTCCCGCAGCTCTTAATGGCAGCCGAACCCGCGTAACGATAGACGGTGGCAGCGTTATGGCAGTATTCGTTGGTGGGTCCATTATGAGTGTCTCTCAAGATGTAGTCCGCGAGTTCCAGGTCACCTCAGCGAACTTCGATCTCACAACAGGCGAAACCGCGAGTGGCGCCGTTATGATCGTGACACGCTCAGGAGGAAATAATTTTCACGGTGACGCGTTCTACTTTTATCGTGATCATAACTTGGCAGCTTATCCTGCATTAAGTCGCGATCCCACAAATCCTAATCCGTTTTTTCAACGAGCTCAGTTCGGTTTCAATTTAAGTGGCCCGTTGCGGAAAGATCGACTTTTCTTCTTCCTTAATTTGGAGCGGAACGATCAGCGAGGTGTGTCAACCGTGCAACCACGGACTCCTGAGTTCATCCATTTTGGGCAAATTGCCGCGAGTCCAGATCACGGCACGTTATTGAGTGCCCGATTAGATTTCAGAGCTACTCAGAACCACTACTTTCACCTGCGACATTCTCATGATGGTTCCACTGGGTATGGTCCTTCGTCCTCATCAGGGACCGGGGGAACATCAGCTTTGCCTTCGAATTGGACCTTAAACCATACGTGGGCCGACCAGAGCCTTGTCTCCCTTACTTCTACGTTGCAGCAAGACCTCCTCAACGAACTGCGTTTCTCCTACTTTTTCGCAAGCGTTCGACTTGAGGCGGCTAGTCCAGAGGACTGTCCCTTAAACTGCATAGGATTCGGATGGCCGCAAATCAGCATTCCTGGCGCCACCTTTGTGATCGGCAACTCGACAAGAGTGGAACATCTGGGCCGTAGATATCATCTCGCTGACTCACTAACGTGGCAAAAAAACTCGCATCACCTTCGTATGGGTTTCGAATATGAATACAACCGAGGTGGTCTAATCCCAACAAGAAACGAGCCTGTCCAGATGGTGCTTTTCTCTCCTGCTGATGTGCGAATATACAATAGACTGCCGACCACGACGCCAAATCTCCGCATCCCTCTCCCGGCTTCATTTAACACGGTTCACGATATCCTTCAGCTTCCTGTTCGAAGCTTCACTGTTGGCCTCGGGAATCCCCGCCCTTATTGGCCCAATTCTGGCCGCGCCAAGACAAGTCACGTATGGCGTGTATACTTACAGGATACCTGGCGCCTGCATCCTCGACTTACGCTTAACTATGGACTGAGTTGGTTCTACGACCCGCACCCCAACCGTGATCTGAGTAAACCGGAATACCTGGCGCCGATTTTCGGAACTGACGGACTTAAGCCACCAAAAGCTGACAAAAACAACTTTTCCCCTTCATTCGGTTTCGCTTGGACGGGAACCCGCGATAGCAAGACTATAGTGCGAGGTGGCGCTGGAATTTATTACGACGCGTTTAACATAGATACTAATATAGATCTGGAGCGCAATTCCCTTGGTCCATATGGCACCGGGCGTTCTGACTATCAGCATACTCGCTTTCAAAATCCCCTCACAAATATTCCCGGCGTGCCCTTCGGAACACCGTTTAACTTTACCAGGCCCAGCCTGTTCACCGGGACTCACTTAATGACGATTTTGCCGGCGCTTCGTGCAGATTTGTTGCAAAAACGGGGGGATCCGAACAGTAGAGATTTCTCGATTCGCAATATAGAGATCGAGAAGATGGGGCAAGTCGTTGCACGGGACCTTGCCACTTCATATGCTACACACTTCAGTTTTGGCGTCCAGCGACAACTCAGCCACGACTTGGTATTGAGTGCGGATTTTGTCTACAGGCACTTCATTCAAACTCCGCAAGGGCCCACCGACTATAACCGTTTCTTCAGTGTGGGCGGCCCCTTGATTCCTGTCTGTAGCGATACCCAAATAGATGACCCTAAGGCTCGCTGTTCAGCTGGTCCAATCATGGTTGTAGATGGCTCTGGCCGGGCTACGTACAAAGGCCTGCTGTTGAGAGTTGAGAAGCGTTTCTCGGGGCACACACAGTTTCTTGCCTCCTACGCCTACTCAAGAAATGTTGGCACAAACAGGGTTAACAATGACGACTGGCTGGAAGGATATGGTCCACTTGACCGAGATTTGCCGCACATCCTCAACGTCTCGGCAATAATGGAATTACCTTGGGGGCTGAAATTAGGCTTCAACTCGGCTTATTACAGCAAACTGCCCTTTACGGCTTTTGTGGCTGGACTGGATTTTAACGGTGATGGCACAGACGGAGATGCGTTGCCAGGTACAAATGTCAACCGATTCAACCGTGGGATGGGAAAAGAAGATTTGAGAAATCTCGTCGAACAATTTAACCAGAACTTCGCCTTTCGTCGCACACCACGCAATCAGCCGATCCCGCAGATTACCCTGCCTACTGATTACGAGTTTGGGGACAATTTCGTGACCCAGGACATTCGTTTGAGCCGCTCTTTTACTCTTAACGAAAAATACAAACTCACAGTTATTGGCGAGGTATTTAATTTATTGAACATTGCCAACCTGTTGGGGCACAGCGGCAACCTGGCAAACACCGCAACGTTCGGCCAACCCACACGGAGAGTCGATCAGGTCTTTGGCTCGGGTGGTCCACGCGCTTTTCAGTTGGGTGTTAGAATTGGTTTCTAA
>CAZNPP010000218.1:0-6507 GCA_964574785.1 uncultured Chloracidobacterium sp.
CTGACTTCTGGCTTCTAACTTCTAACTTCTTCGCCTTGCATTTGTTACCCGTCGGGTTTATCTATAAACCGTTCTTCCAGTATGACTCTGGCCGGCCCTTTCTAGCTAAATGATTAGCGGTCTTGTCCGCCGCCATCTCCATCCCGCCCAGCTTGTAGTGCTTAGCTTCTTAGTCGTGATCCTGCTCGCGACCGCGTTGCTGTCTCTGCCTTTTGCTACTCGCTCAGGCCAGCGCATGCCTCTTGTCGATGCTCTCTTTACTGCCACTTCAGCGACTTGCGTAACAGGCTTGATTGTCGTCGATACGGGAACGTTCTTCTCGATCTTTGGCGAGCTAGTCATCCTTGCCTGCATTCAAATTGGTGGTTTGAGTTTGATGGTGTTTACGACCATCTTTCTTATGGCCACAGGCCGCCGGCTGGCTATAACTAATCGTGTTGCATTACAGGAGAGCTTTCAGCACGCCCCTACTGCAAACATTGGGACGCTGATTAGGTACATTGTTGTAGCGAGCTTTTCGATTGAGGCTGCAGGGGCGTTGTTATTAACTATCCGCTGGTGGGGACGATTCGAGTCCGCGGGAGAGACGGTCTATCATGCCGTATTCCACGCCATCTCAGCTTTCTGTAATGCTGGTTTTGCATTACAAGCAGATAGCCTGATCACTTTTCAAAACGATCCAGTGGTTCTCATCACAATGAGTTCTCTTATCGTGATTGGCGGAATAGGTTTTTTTGTCGGCCTTGATATCAAAGAATATTTTGCTGAGGCTTTTGCGAGTGGCTTGTTCCGAAAACGTAATTCTGGTCGAGGTGAAACGTTCTCACCACGCCGACGCCTTAGCGTGCATACAAAATTTGTTCTGTTAACGACCCTAACTTTGCTTGTGGTAGGAACAGTCTCTTACTTCATACTCGAGCAACGGGGCGTCTTTGCCAATATGACAACTGGGCAGGCCTGGTTGAATGCCTATTTTTGTGCGGTTACGCCACGAACCGCAGGCTTCAATACCGTGGACTTTGCCAGTATGGGCGGCGCGGCCCTGCTCTGTACAATGGTGCTAATGTTTATTGGCGCAAGTCCTGGATCGGCGGGCGGAGGTGTAAAGACCAGTACCTTTGGCTTGCTGGTCGCCTACAGTTTATCTCGTTGGCATGGCCACACCCGTCTTCACGTTTTTAGGCGTACCGTGCCGCAAGAGTCGATCGACAAAGCAGGCGCCGTGGTTATTGCTGCAATTGCGCTGGTGATCCTGGCATCATCGGCGTTGATGGCAACCGAAACATATGGCTTAACGGCAGATGAAAGCCAGGGACAGTTTCTAAGTATTCTGTTCGAGACAATATCGGCTTTTGGCACTGTAGGTTTGTCCTTGGGCCAGACGTCATTATTGAGTGTGGCGGGTAAGCTTATTGTCTCGGTAGTAATGTTTATAGGTCGCACTGGGCCCTTAACCTTGGCATTGGCCATTAGCCTCCGTCAAAGGCGGGTCCAGTATCGTTATGCCGAAGAGAATCTGATGGTGGGGTAATCAGCCATGGAGATGAAACACTTTGTTGTGATTGGTTTGGGCCACTTTGGTTTTCATGCAGCGCGTGTTCTTTATGAAGCAGGAAAAGAGGTTCTGGCAATCGACTTGAACAGTGAAGCCGTACAGGAAGCCGCCGACTTTGTTACGCGAGCAGTCGTTGCCGATGCGACTGAACGCAATACTCTCGAAGCATTGGGTGTGCGTGAAATGGATGCAGCTATCATAAGTTTAGGTGGACGGATGGACGTCATCACATTAGCTGCACTGCATGTTATTGATTTAGGCGTTCCTCATGTTGCTGTGAAGGCATTGTCCGAGGATCATGCCAGGATTCTTACCGCTATCGGAGTGCATGAGGTTATTCAGCCGGAAAGGGATATGGCGATTCGTGTGGCTAGCAAACTTGCTCGTAAAGATGTTGTTGATTTTTTGCCGTTATTACCCGGTTATTCGATTACCGAAATGAAAGCGCCTCAGGAATTTGTTGGCAAGTCTTTGAAAGAATTATCGCTTCGAAACCGATTAAATGTTCAGCTCGTTGCTATTCAGCACGATCGCTGTGGGGATCCGTCGAAGATTAATATTGTTCCGCGTGCAGAGGATGTGATCCATGATGGTGACATATTGATCTTGCTTGGTGACAATCGTGATCTGGATCGGATCTCTGAGATCATGAAGACTGCGCCGTCTTTCAGTTAAAGTTTAAAAACCCCCGCTAGAAAAATCGAGGTATAACGATGATGGGCACTATTCTGATGAGAACATTTGCATTAGTACTGGTCTTTGCTTTTTTGATGGCGATGCCGGTTGCTTCATTGCAGCGCGATCGCAGTATACGGGTTAAGTTTCCGCGAGGTCGTACTTCGACTGTGATTAGCGATTCTGTCGTTCGCGGCACTCGAGACAACTACATACTGGGTGCGCGCTCCGGGCAGAAGATGACTGTACGTATAACTTCACGCGAGGATAACGCCGTCTTTGACATTTATACTCCGGGTGATGGTGAAACTCTTGCGCAAGAAGCAACCGACTGGAGCGGTCGACTTCCTGTTTCAGGCGATTACACAGTTTCGGTTGGCGGCACGCGTGGTAATGCTAGCTACAAGCTCGAGCTGATGATTCGCTAAGGGTTTTCACTGTATCTATTCTGTAATTCATCCCTGCGTAAGTCCCCTTTGTCACAAACAAATGGGTGTTTGTCACAGATGGCCGAGATCTTCGCAGGGTGCGTACTAAAATTTGTATTTTTGTGTATCTTGGCACTCCGAGTGATTTTTTGGTGCAACTTTAGAGGCCGTTTTTCCGTAAGCCGCTCAGTGTGTTTGGGATTCTGCCGGCCATCGTACGGATTTCTTCATCAAGGCTTTTGCGTGCGTCGTCCGAAAGCCGCAAATCTGCATTTAAAGAGGATAAGAGATGAAAAGACGAGACTTTATCGTGAAGGGCTCTTTCACACTCGCGGCCGTCGCCGCCAGCGACCTGTGGGTGCAGTCAATAGTTGCGGGAGAAAGGGTCATTCCTCCACCAATTCTCGATACCTACTTTCAAGTTGGGAAAGAGCAAATGAACCAGTTGCTTGGAGTTGCTCTTTCAAAGGGAGCTGACTTTGCAGATCTCTTCTTCGAATATCGGATTACTTCTAATCTTTTCTTTGAAGAGGATATGGTCAAATCGGCTCAACGCGGGATCGTTCAGGGTGTGGGAATTCGAGCGGTCAAAGGGGATCAGATCGGCTTCGCCTTCTCAGAAGATTTGACTAGGGAGAAGATGAGCGAGGCAGCAAATGCGGCTGCGGCTATAGCCAACGACAAAGCCGCCCGAGTGAAGATTAAAGCGGTTAGCGAGTTGCGCCCAAAGAATCTCTATCCTGTTCGCGAGCTCGCCACGACATCGGATCTCAACAAGAAGCTTTCTTTCATCCGCGAGGCAAACGAGACCGCAAAGTCCTACAGCCCAAAAATTATTCGCGTCAGCTGTAACTTCAACGATGAAGTCAAATACCTGGTGTATGCCAACAGCGACGGGGTCTACTGGGAAGATATGCAGCCCATGTTTGTCTTTTCAACAAGCTGCATAGCTGAAGAAGGAAAGAACCGCCAATCGGGCTACGATTCAGGCGGTGGCAGGATAGGATTGGAGTACTTCGCCAAGAACCGGCCCGCGTCTGATGTAGCCAAGGAAGCAGCCCGGTTGGCCGTGCAAAACCTGGGTGCGCAGGAAACCGACGCTGGAGCGCAGACAGTTGTGCTGGGAGCAGGAGATAGCGCGGTCCTCCTTCACGAAGCTGTTGGTCACGGATTGGAAGCCGATTTCAACTGGAAAAAACTCTCCAACTACTCAGACAGAGTGGGGCAGAAGGTAGCTTCAGAACATTGCACCGTAATCGATGCCGGAACTTTCGAAAACATGCGCGGCACGATCAACATCGACGACGAGGGGAACATGCCGACATCGACGACTCTAATCGAAGGAGGAGTACTTAAAGGCTACATGTGCGATCGCATAAGCTCAAAACAGTTGGGCGCCAAAGCCACCGGCAACGGTCGCCGCCAAGCCTACAACTATCCTCCGATGGCTCGCATGACAAATACCTACATGTTGCCCGGCAAGCTCGATCCCGAAGAAATCATTAAGTCAACGAAACGGGGAATTTACGCTAAGAGGTTTTCCGGAGGGCAGGTCGATATCACCAAGGGGGACTTCACCTTCAGCGTAATTGAGAGCTTCCTTATCGAGGACGGAAAGATTACAGCGCCGCTCAAGGATGTCACCCTTATAGGAAACGGTCCGGACGTGATGACGAAGGTGACAATGGTCGGAAACGATCTGAAATTCACTGACGGTGGATGGACATGTGGTAAGAACGGCCAGATGGTGCCGGTTGGCATGGGTATCCCTACCGTTAAGGTTAGCGAAATAACCGTCGGCGGCACCAAAGTGCGCAAAGCTTGAATCCAGGAGCAAGAATGATGAGTGACTACAGGAATCTAGCAACTGAATTGGTTGCAGCTCTTGAAAAGCAGGGCGCTGACGCGTGTGACGTATATGTGGTGTCATCCTCAGGGTTCACGACCAGCGTGCGACTTGGAAAGG
Organism: uncultured Chloracidobacterium sp.; assembly: GCA_964574785.1. Taxonomy (GTDB): domain Bacteria; phylum Acidobacteriota; class Blastocatellia; order Pyrinomonadales; family Pyrinomonadaceae; genus PSRF01. The sequence continues at coordinate 4,625 of CAZNPP010000218.1, forward strand.
TTGAAAAGCTACAGCAGTCTATAAGCAAGGGCCTCGGCCTCAGAGTGTTGAAAAACAACGCACAGGCGCTGACCTTCACGACCGATTTCACCGACAAGTCGGTTAAGCAACTCGTCGCGGACACCCTGAGCATAGTTAAGGTTTCTAATGCGGATGAATACAATGGACTGGCTCCAAAAGAGCTTCTCGGTGTTTACCCCGGTAAACTCGAACTCTTTGATCCGGCAATTGGACGTCTCGCCCCTGAAAAGAAAATCGAAATCGTGATGGAAGCCGAAGACGCGGGAATGCGCTTTGACAAACGCATCACGAACACCAGCGGCTCTTCCTGGTCGGATGGCGTCTCATCGGTAACACTGGCTAATTCTGACGGGTTTACGGGACGATACGAGTCAACTTTCGCGATGCTGCAAACAAGCCTCTTGGCGGAAGAGAACGATGTAAAACAGACCGATGGCTGGTTCTCATTTTCGCGGTTCTTCAATAGGCTCGAGGCGCCGAAACTGGTGGGCCAGGAAGCGGGCAGGCGCGTGATCAGAAAGCTTGGCGGTAAAAAGGTCAAGTCTCAAAAAGTTCCTGTAGTCGTCGATCCAATGGTTTCCAGAGGTCTGGTAAGCCAGATCTTCGCGGCCGCATCCGGTCGCGGAATCTTCCGTAAGTCCTCTTTTCTGGTGGACCGGCTCGGAGAGCAGATCGCATCTCCACTGATCACCATAGTCGACGACGCTGTTATGCAAGATGGACCAGCATCTCGTCCTTTCGACGGAGAGGGTGTTCGCAGCGCCCAAGTGACCGTGGTTGAAAAAGGGGTCTTGAAGAACTACGTATGTGATTCTTACTCAGCGCGGCGGCTGAAGTTGAAAACGACAGGGAATGCGGGTCGCAACTACCAGTCGATGCCGTTCATCAGTTCGTCTAACCTGCACATGAAGGCGGGAACCAGCAAACCAGAAGACATCATCAAGAGTGTAAAGAATGGTTTGTATCTGACCTCATTGTTCGGTCAGGGCTTCAACGGAGTCACCGGCGACCTTTCACAGGGAGCTGCTGGCATCTGGATTGAGAATGGAGAACTTACGTACCCGGTCCAAGAGATCACTTTAGCGGGAAACCTGTTAGCTATGGTGAAGAACGTGACGATGGTTGGGGACGATCTCAGTTTTCGTTTTGGTGGGACCGCGGCGCCGACACTTCTGATCTCGGAAGCAACCATCGGCGGCGAGTAATTGCGAGTTTGTCCGACGAACTTCAGTTTGTCGTGTCGTGGGCCGGAAGCTCTCGTCGGGAATTCCTATTAATGTCCGACAAACTTCAGTTTGTCGTGTGGGGCCGGAAGCAGGTGACAGGAATTCCTATCTATCAATGCCCGACAAACTTCATCAGTTTGTCGTGTCCGTAACGACGTGCGCCAGGTGTACGTAATCTCATGGAAACCTCAAAAAGGAAAATGGGCGTTAATCGGCGCGGGCATCGGCGCAGGCGCAGCGACCGGAATCGGCGCAGTGGGGTATTCTCCGAACCGGGATGACAGCGAAATCTGGATCAGCATGGGTCTCCTGATAGGCGCGGGCGTCGGCGCCGTCAGCGGAACGCTCTTCGGCCAAAGCAAACGCAAACGAACGATGGTCTATAACGCCCGTTAACTCTTTGGACAGGATTTAAGAGGGCTGCAGGAAGTGGGATCAAACCGAAACTTGTAAATTCTGTAGCTCCTGTCCTAAAAAATAATTCCTCGTTAAAGTGTTGATTGAAACAACCGCTAAGTTGGTGACCGATACTAAGGAGCAAGCCGCGTGTATAATGGCGGTCACCACCGATGAACCAACTTGTACGGTTTCTGTTCGGACATGAGCAGGCCGTTTTTACTAACGGCCGCTTCGGTT
>CAZNPP010000219.1:0-6390 GCA_964574785.1 uncultured Chloracidobacterium sp.
TCCAAAGTCCAAGGTCCAAAGTCCAAGGTCCAAAGTCCAAGGTCCAAAGTCCAAAGTCCAACGTCCAAGAGCCACCAGCCAATACCTGCCGGGGTTCTTCAGGGTTCGGAACCTTTGGACTTTGGACTTTGGACTTTGGACCTTGGACTTTGGACTTATGCCGCTGCCATATCGGCTTCGCTGATATCGAAGTTCGCGGAAACCTTTTGGACGTCGTCGTGATCTTCGAGCGACTCCATAAGCTTCAGCATTTGGCGAGCTTCCGAGCCTTCGAGTTTTACATAATTTTGAGGGACCATCATCACCTCTGCTACCGGTGGTTCAATGCCAGAGGCCTTGATTGCGGAAAGCACACTGTCGAAATTCTCCGGCGCAGTTATAATCTCAAAATTCTCCTCGTCATCACGCAGATCATCAGCTCCGGCCTCAATTGCTAGTTCAAAAAGTTCGTCCTCTGATTTCGCCTTCTTGTCAACAACGATGTAGCCCTTCTTATCAAACATCCAGCCGACGGAGCCACTTTCACCAAGATTGCCGCCATTTTTTGAAAACAGATGCCGGATCTCCGCAACTGTACGATTCCGGTTATCGGTCATGGCTTCGATCAACAAAGCTACCCCACCCGGACCATAGCCTTCGTAGGTGATCTCTTCATAGTGTACGCCCTCTTCTTCACCTGTACCGCGACGAATTGCCCGTTCGATGGTATCGTTAGGCATATTCCCAGCTTTGGCGTCCGCAATGGCTTTGCGCAATCTCGCATTTCCATCCGGGTCACCGCCGCCTGCACGAGCCGCGACGGTTATCTCCTTGATGAACTTTGTGAACAACTTACCGCGCTTGGCATCAAGGGCGCCTTTCTTATGCTTGATACTGTGCCATTTCGAGTGTCCTGACATTGGCTTTCCTTTGGAGTTGCAACGACTGTCCCAGCCCTGTTTTGGTGTACAGCCCTTAAGAATCAGAGTTTAGTGTTATTTCGTTTGATTTAGTGGACCAAACAAATCCACGAAATCACACGAACCCGCACGAAAGAAATTGCCTGCGCGATGCCTTTTTCGAATCTTACTCTACGGTAATCGTAAGTAGAAGTTCTACTGCAGCTCTTCATATTCTTGCCTGGCAGCAACGAGAATTGGCAAATCAGAATCTGCATCCTTCCACGCTGCAAGAAAATCCTGATATTCCTTTCGACTTCTTGAGGTATCACCCGTAAGCGCCAGAGATCGAGCCAAACCAAGACGGGCCAGTGAATACAGCACTGATGTGATATCTATACCGCGATGGTCCAAGATCCTGTGAAATTCACCTGCGGCTTCACTACCCTGCTTTTGGTCAAGATAGGCCAGACCACGAACATAGATGCACCAGAATCTCGCTATTTCGCCTAATTCGTATCGCCTGACCGATTCCAGCAACTGAACCGCTTGTGCCGGGTTACCACGATTCCTCTCAAGCTGCGCCCGAACGATGGGAGTGATGATGGAGACAACACCGGTATCTTCCGGGTAGAGCTTCAGTGCTTCATCCAATAACGATTGCGCAGCCGGGGCATCGTTACAAAGAGCAAACACCGCGGCACTTTCAGTTATGCCGATGCGCCCGCGTGCAAACTGCAACCCCTTGCGCGCAGTTTCCGTGGCTTCGCGGCAGCGTCCCACAACAGCCTGATTTAAAGCGAGGCTACTCATAACTTGCGAAGCATTTTCACTTCGCTGCTGTTTCTTATAGAGATCCACGGCGCGGTTAACGTAGCCTTCTGACATCTTCAAACGGCCGGAGAAACTTTCAGCACGCGAAAGATCTCCCAGCAAGTCAGCTTCGAGATCCTTACCGCTAGCCCATTGAATTTCACGCTGCATGACCTCCAGATCCCCACGAATAAAGGCAATCAGGTAGCGGAAGAAGTGAGCCACCTGAACGTCCGGATAACGCGCTTCTAAAGCGGCCACTGCTTGCTGAGCTTCGTCATAACGATTCATACGGATAAAGCTGGCTATCACATTGGTATGCGCGGTGACCCTTGACTGCTCAAGACGAAGGGCTTCCAAGGCTGCCTTAAGGGCCTCGTCGTACTTCCCAATAAATCTGTAATTAACAGCGAGATTGTTTTGAGGAACGTAGTCGTTAGGGTAAGACCGACTCCACGTTTGGAGAACTTCGATGGCCTTCTCGACATTGCCGGTGATATAGCTGTGATACTTCTCTGAAATATAGAAACGTTCGCGTTCGCTCACCCGGTCGCGCAGTTCGTAAGCCTTCTGGGCGTAATTCTGACTAAGACCAAGTTCAGCAGTGTTGCCGTAGTGAACAGCCAGTCTCGCGTAGGCAATCGCAAAGTTTGGATCCAGCTCAATTGCTCGCTTATAAAATGGCAGAGACTTGAGCGCTTCTCCTTTCGTTCTCTGCTCGTCCCCAAGCGCATATGCACGTAACGCCTCGAGTGAAGATGTTGTAGCCTGCTCAATCGGGACATCAAATTTCTTGATCGAATTCAGCGATTCTCCGAGCTTCTCACGCAACAACGAAGTGGCTTTGCCGATGGTGGCCAATACTTGCTCTTTACTTTGGGCTTCGAGCTGTTCCCGAGCAATGGCCTCACCACTTTGCGCATTAAGTGCTTCTAGCGTGATCACGTAATGATTGCCTAAGCTCGAGATCGAGCCCACCAGCATCGCCTTGAGATTCTGCCGCAGGCATATCTCACGAGCCACATCTCTCGTCACTCGCTCATCAGGCGAACGTCCCATGAAGCGTAGTGTCTCTCTTACCTGCTCTTCGGGAAAAATATTGAGGTAGGGCGATTGGCCCAGTTGAACTGCTAGTGCCTGTTTGAGAGTTGAATCAAATACAGGCTCACCGGTCATGTTTACAAAATCGGCTAGCACTATGGTGTCTTTGTCGGTCAGTGCTTTTGCGGGTCTGAGGTAGATTAAAGTAGCAACAATGGCTAGCGCCACCAACCCTATAACAATTACGAGCGCGCCAGTCTTGTGACGCTTGATCTCCGTCACTACATATTCGGCACTCGACATAGGCTGCGCGCCACTCGAAGATGCGGTATCAACTGCTCGCTGACTCTCACTCGGCAGGGAAGCCTGGTTGCTAATAGTAGTCGAGGTATTGGGTGCAACCGACCGTTCCAGTTCGGCCTGAAACTCGAGGCGCTGTTTGAACTGACGTAAGTCGCTAAGGAGTTCTTTAGCAGTTTGGTAGCGCTCTTCGGGATCTTTGCGCAGCGTCTTGAGAATTATCCATTCAAGTTCATTAGGAAGTTCAGGATTATAACGCGCAAGTGGCGGCGCTTCTTTCTGGGTTATTGCTACGATTACATCAGTAGCAGTGGCGCCTTCAAATGGCGCCCTCCCAGCAACCATCTCATACATCACGACGCCAAGACTCCAGATGTCGGTGCGACCATCAACGACCTTTCCACGTGCCTGCTCTGGTGACATGTAGTGTGAAGTACCCATAACGACTCCAGCATCGGTATGGATCAGCACTCTTGTGGAAGCCTCGGGATCAGAATCAGGTATCTTACCGCTGGTATCAGTAAGCTTGGCCAAACCGAAATCAAGCACCTTAACCTGACCACTGCGCCTGATCATGATGTTCTCGGGTTTAATATCGCGATGAACGATGCCGGTTCGATGTGCTTCTTCAAGCGCACTGGCAACTTGAATAGCAATATCGAGTGCAGTCGAGATTTCGATGGGCGCCCCTCCAAGCCTGAAACGAAGAGTTTCGCCATCAATGAATTCGGTAGCAATGAAGTGCTTGTCGTCCTCAACACCCACTTCGTGAATTGTGAGGATGTTCGGGTGGTTCAAGGCAGACGCGGCTGCGGCTTCCTGCTCAAAGCGTTGGAGCCTGTCCTTGCTTGCTGTAAACCCCTCACTAAGTAATTTCAAGGCCACCTTGCGTCCAAGCTTAGTATCTTCAGCGAGATAAACCTCTCCCATGCCGCCAGCGCCAAGCTTATGGAGGATGCGATAATGTGAGATTGTTGAATTATCCACTAATGATTACCTATGCTTTGCGGCACAGTTGGTCCAATGCTTCCGCCTTTGCTCCGGTTACGGACACTTGCTTGATTCTTGTAGCGTGCCCTGAAAGTATAGTAACTGCTCTCTTACCGACACCAAATGCTTCTGCCAAAGCTCGCACCAGTTCCACATTGGCTGCTCCGTCGACAGGGGGAGCAGCAAGGCGAACCCGCAAGGCATCATTGAATTCACCCCGGATCTCGGTACGAGCGGCGCGTGGTACAACTCGTACTTTAAAGGTTAAGACTCCTTCTTTTTCAGTGTGTACAATCACCAAACAGAAATCTATCTCAACTCAGAAACTGAAGCCGCATCCCCCGCAAAAGAGTTCCGGCTATCGCTGCCTGTAACAACCACGTAATAACGATTGCAACTATCGGCGAGATATCAAATCTCCCCACAGGAGGAATCATTCGTCGTAATGGTCCAAGGAGTGGTTCCGTTGTATTTACGAGAAAGCGCATTACTCGGTTCGAGTAACTAATCATGACCCATGAAAAGATGATACGAAGGAATATCATCATCGTGTACAACCCTACTGCTCCGTAAAGCAGATATCCAACGGCTGCCACCAAATTCTGACCTTGGACGCTAAACAGCACTCCGACAATCGTGTTAGCAAGGCCCCAAACTACCTGCAGCACGAACCAGCCCAGCAGAATTATGATCAGTACAGCTATGAGTGGTGCAAACTTAGGATCCACTCCGAACCCTACCAATGCGCGACGGATCGGCATAATTAGCGGGTCGCTAAGTCTCCTGATGGTTAGGGCTGGCCAACTAAATGGATTCAAATCAGCCTGATTCGCTATAAGACGCAGAACCATTAAACCTATGGTTGCCACGATTGTGACAATCACCAGCCAATGAATAAAGAGATACGTGCGTTCAATAATCAACATGATTTTTCGGGTTACGTCGTTCGTTCGCCAAAGATCGCGGTGCCTACCCTTATCATTGTTGCACCTTCTTCGATCGCAACTTCAAAGTCATGGCTCATGCCCATGGAAAGTTCCCCCCTGCTCCCCGCGAAGTGACCGCGCGCGATAAGCTGATTACGCAGTTCTCTTAGCTTAGAGAAAAAAGGGCGAACGAGCTCGGGATCTTCAAAGAAAGGTGGCAGCGTCATCAACCCGACTAATTCAAGCCGGGCACACTCTTCCACTACCACAGCTAAATCATCCAAGTCGTTCTCCGAGATCCCTGACTTGGTTTCCTCCCATCCCAAATCAACCTGAATGAACACACGGAGTTTCTCTATGGACTCCTCTGCACATAGCCGCTCGACTCGTTTTGCTAATGAAATTGAATCTATTGTGTGAATTATGTCAAACAGCTTAACAGCGCGCCGCGCCTTGTTCGCTTGCAAGTGACCAATTAGATGCCACCGAACGCCTTCAAGGCCAATCTCCGGAATCTTTGACTCGGCTTCCTGAACTCGATTTTCGCCGAAATCTGTTAACCCAAGGCTTGCAGCATCTCGAATCATCGCGCTCGGATGAGTCTTGGTTACGGCTATTAGAGTTATCTCCTCAGACGCACGATTACAGCCTTGGGCAGCTTTTTCAATTCTTTTCCGGACAGAGTTGAGCCGTTCACGTAAAGCAGCGACGTCATACGCTGTTTCGACCATTGTTAAACTGAAGCATCCCTCGGCTATTGTTTAGTGCCTACATTAACAGATTTTGAGTCTTCGGTCTTCGGCTTTTGGCTTCGGGTATTTGGCTTTGGGCCTTGGGTCTTTGGGCTTTGCGTCTTGGGTTTTTGGCTTTGGGTCTTGGACACCCCAGGCTTCAGAGGCTGTGTCAAGCGTCTTGCGGCTTCGCGTTAAAGGCCCTTTGAATCAAAGCCGAGAGAGACTGTTTACCCGATACCGTCGTTACCATCGACCATTCCGTGTGTGTAGGCGAGGGAATCGCTATTCAGTAATCCTCGCTTCTGCACTGCACTTCACGAGGCACCCAAACCTTTTTCCGAGTGGCACATCAGTTGTTTCGATAAGGTTCCGGTTTTCTCACTGAAGAATAATGAACCTAACAACCGCAGGAGGTGCTATGAAAACAATAATTTGGAGAACCCGACTTGTGACAGCAGGACTTGCCGTTCTGTTATTAATACCGGCAACAGCTTTCAGCCAAGGCCGTGGCCGAGGCAGAGCAGATAATGGGCAGAACTGGAAATGTCAGAAATTCGTGAACTGTCACGATGCGAGCGACGGACGCTGGGATGGACGCGGTCCAAAGAGCCGTGTAGACGATGACCTCTTATATCGGCGAGGCCGCGGTCGTTATGATGATGAACGTTATCGTTATGGGAGCTATCGGAATCGCCGCTCCGACGATGA
>CAZNPP010000220.1:0-6341 GCA_964574785.1 uncultured Chloracidobacterium sp.
GCCAAGGCACTGTTGTTATTACTGCAACTTGGCTTCACGCCATTGGGGTTGTTCCCGGGCCGAATCCTGTTCGACTGAAATTTGAATTGATTAACCCAGGTGGAAGTGTTGTCGCCCGCGACACCGGATACGCGAATAATGAAATCAATCCTTGCTGCTCTGGCGATAAGATGAGAATTGTCTTCAAAGTCACAGAGTGCATCACCGGACAGTGGAAGCTTCGCATTACCAACAATACCAACGATGACACGATGAATATTGACCCGAGAGTTGCAATAACGCCGAACTGCCCGTGAAGGTTCGTCTTCTAGGGCACTCTGTTCAGTGTGGGCCCGTGATTCACAAGGCCGGCAAGGTGCAGGTACGAATCACGGCGGCACGGAAGCTGATTAACCTTCCCCAGAATTCTCTCTGCTCAACCTCGGCGGTCTCTGCGTCTCGGCGGTGAAAGAGTTGCGAGTTACTGAGTCGATAAAGAGCACCTAGTTTTCTGAACACAGAGTCGTTGCGTTTTGCGCACGATTTTCACCGCCCAGACGCGGAGGACGCCGAGGCAGCGCAGAGAGGTGATGTGTTCTTTAGATTGGTTGCTACGCCGCGCTGTGCCGGGTCGATTCTTTCCCGTACCTTTTGTGGCATTCCGTTAAGACGTGTGAATCTCGGGCCCGCCGAGTCTCCGGGGTGATTCTTTCTCGCAGCTTTTGTGGCTGGAAATACCATTTAGCAAATCCTTTAGAAGAATTTAGAGATATTAAGGACTTCCAACGTCTGTTGGGAGTAAGTTTCTCGTGTTCGTCAACGGTCAGATGACAATCGCGAGGTCTCTTGCAATTGATTCCCTTCGGAAATGAATTTAGGTCGAGGTTCATGAAAACGAGTGAGGACGGTACGATGCTAAAGCTAAGAAGTTTTCGTAATATGCTGCTTGCAACTGTGATGGGGACCCTTTTACTCGCCGCACCTCAGTCGAAGGCGATACCTACGCTCTCGCTACCCACGGGCTCAGAGTTGAAGACGCCCACCCAATACCGGACAGAAGCCGCTTTGTATGAGCGTTCCATTCGTTCTATAGCAACAATCACAACACTTAAGCTCGACAATCCTGAAGCGCTAAAACAGGCTTTAGATGTTCTGGAACGAGAAACTCCTAACCTGAAACATCTTCCGTCCTTCCTGGTGTTTTCTGGGATTAATGATTCAACTTTTTCGACCGCCGTGAAAAGGAACACTGACACTCGATCTAAGGCCGAGATATTACTAAAGAGGCTAACTGAAGATCCAAAGACGATTCTTGAGATCGACGGGGCGCGATCTCTGGCGCGTCGTTTGAGTGATCGAACAAGTGCTGATTCGAAATTGCTTCGGTCCGTGGCGGAGCGGATTAATACTGCAATTGCAGGTGTTGATCTAACTAATCATAGGATGGAGTTCGTTCTGGTCATCAAGGTGTCTGCCCATCGACTCGGAGGTTTGTCAGTTGAGCCTTTACTCACCTCGTTCCGGATAATCTTCCAGAATATACCGGGATCGTCAGCAATAGAGCAGGAGCTCAGGGACGCCGCTCACCAGCAATTCCTCGAGGCAATCCAAAAGATAACCAGTTGTCCGGATCACGTGAAGAAAGAGCTTGAATCATGTCTGTCGAAAGCGACATCGAGGGTTCAACAAACAAGATGCAGGACTCGCGCGCTTGAAGATCAAGCAAAATGTTTCTTTAACTTCTAGTAGCTGCACTCCTCAACAACAAATCATGAAGAAAAGGACCACCATCACAACTGAAACTAGCGAAATATGCGTAATCTTGGGAAATTTACCCGTACCGGCAAATTAGCGTTTGATTTAGTAGCCCTCACAAATATGAAGTATTCAACCAGAAGGAAGAATCCGAATATGAAAAGTATCATGAAATCCATTCTCGGTTTGCAGATAACAGCTGTGTTCTTGACATTGGCCCTCGCTGCTCCCGCGGCGGCCACGCCCGGCCCAGATCAACAGCTTCCCTTCAAAGGTACCTTACAAGTATTAGCAGACTTCGACGTACAGTTCCCCACATTGTTTGTGGATGCGACTGGCAGCGGAACCGCCACACATCTTGGTCGATTCACGGCGACCTTTCAGGAAGAGGCCAACCTCGTGACTGGTCAGGGAATCGGCTCTGGTCACTTCATAGCGGCCAACGGGGACAGCGTTTTCACTGAGTTTATCGGACAGGTCAGTCCGACGGAGGATCCCGATGTCGCCTTAGTTGTGTCAACGCATACCATTACAGGCGGTACGGGTCGATTCGAGGGCGCCAGCGGGAGCTTCACTGGGCATCTCTTGGTTAACTTGGTCACAGGCATCGGAGAAAGTTCGTTCGACGGAACAATCTTGAAAGCGAAGTAGGCTTGATTGCGGATGTTGCTGCTAGCCTCCGTCCCCCAGCTCCTCAATGTACAGTGTCAGTAGCTTGTAGTTGAATGTTGGAAGCAAGCAAAGGAGTTAATCAACAAATTACATGGTAGCCCAGATAAAGTGAGGAAAGGGCTTGAATCATATCTCGCGCGAGCGACATCCAGAGTACAACAGACAAGATGCAGGACTCCTGCGCTTGAAGCTCAAGCAGAAGTGTCCTCTGTTCACCATAAGAATTAGTACGGCTCTTACCAGACATGAAGAAAAAGACAACCATCACAACTGAAACCCACGAGATCTGTGTGATCTCTGGAGTCAGTGAACGAGAATTAGCGTTGTTCAGGGACGACGGTAACGTTCCCTCAGCCGTGGAGAAATCTTACATCCTTTCAAATGAGCTAATTACTCATAAAACGCAGGCAAAAGGCTTGCATCAACTCTTGAGAATACTCAAAGCAACCTACCGTCAGTAATCAGTGAATAGTTATGAAAGTCGCTGCCATCTTTTTTGCGATTCTGGCCAGCTTCTCAGTTGCCAACTCCAGTGAGGTTCTCCAACCGGGTGTCTCAGTTGAGCGGCAGATCGGAAGTAATGATGTCCACTTGTATTCGATGCATGCGACGGCCGGACATTACCTGCGTATAGCAGTTCGGAAACACAACCTTGTGTTACGAATCAAGCTCAAGGCGCCGGAGCACACAGATCTAGTCGAGACATTTACACCTTACGCCGCACAAGAGCCTGCCAGGCTCTCCTTAATTGCAGCGAGTACCGGTCTGTATCATATAGAACTTAAGCTTGCTGGAGAGGAATTAGCTGCAAGGCGATACTCAATCATAATTGAGGAACTTCGCCCTGCAAATGATACTGATAGCAGTCGAGTAGTTGCCGAGAGGTTGTTTTGTGAAGCAGAGACTCTACGGGCCTTAGGCAAAGCAAATGATCTAATGTCGGCAATTCCGAAATATCGTTTGGTGTTAGATCTCTGGAGAGCATTGGGTGACGAAAGAGCAGAAGCGCACACTCAACTAATTCTAGGGTCTATTTCACATAACATCAGTCAACCTAACGAAGCGCTCGAATACTACAAACAAGCGCTCGCCCTGTGGCTGAAAGTCGGAGACCGTGGCAAGGAAGGATTCACACACAGTGCCATTGGCTGGACTTATTACAGCATCGGGAATCTGAATAAGGCACTCGATCATTACAACCTCGCCTTACCGATAAGACGCGAACTCGGTGATCTTTGGGGACAAGCCCAGACACTCACAACTATTGGCCAAATTTATCGCTCTCTTGGAGAGCCGCAAAAGGCGATGGATCATTTCAGTCAGAGTCTACCCCTGGCCCGAAAAGCCGGGGATAAGATTCAGGAGGCATTTGCTCTCAATAATTTTGCCTTTCTGTTCCTCGATCTTGGAGAGCACCAACAGGCTCTCGATTATCTGGATCAGGCCCTGCCGCTGTGGCGGGAAACTGGAAACAGGTATGGTGAAGCAGACGCCTTGAATAGCATAGGCATTGCTTACGACAAAATGGGCGCATACATACGTGCACTGGATTATTACGATCGATCACTTACTCTTTGGAGAACTGCCGGAAATAGGCTTGGTGAGGCTGATGCTTTAAACAACACAGGAATCGTCTATACCAGCATGGGCCAATTGCAGGGCTCTACTGAACTCTTGATCAAGGGCCGGCATTATCTAGAACAAGCGCTCGCTATCAAAACGGCAACTGGGCAACGACTGGGAGAGACAGACACACTCAATAACCTTGGATTGGTCTACCTATATTTAGGGGACCACAAAAAGGCTAACTACTATTTTAGGGAAGTGCTCAGGCTTCAGGTAAAGCCTTCAGCTCTTCATAACCTGGGTCTGAACTATCTCCTGCTGGGCGATAAAGAGACTGCGCTCGAATATTTGAATAGGGCTCTGTCAGGATTCAGAGAACGCGGGCACAAAGAAGGAGAAGCTCAAACACTAAGACAGTTAGCCACGATTGAATCTGATTTAGGTAGGCTTGAAGAGGCTCTATCGTTGGGGACCCAGGCGTTGGCGATCGTAGAGTCCCTGCGATCGAATGTTCGAGGTCCGGATGATAGAACTGCTTTTCAGGTTTCTAACAGGGATTTCTACCTCCTACTGATCGATATTCTCACTAAGAAACACAGATCTGATCCATCAAAAGGGTACGATGCTGCCGCTTTGGAGATTAGCGAGCGCGCCAGAGCCCGAGGACTTGTCGATCTGCTGTCTGAAGCGGCGCTTGATATTAGAGAAGGAGTTGATTCTGAGTTGATTCAGCTCGAGCGTGACATTCAGCGACAGCTCAATGCTAAAGAGCTTTATCGGTTGCGATTGGTTAAGAACGGAGGTGCAACAGCCGAGGTTGAAAGAGAACTGGAGCGGCTGCTAACTGACTACCAGGAGCTTCAGGCCAAAATAAGAGGTCGCAGTCCGAAGTATGCTGCCTTGACTCAACCAACTACACTCAAGCTGGATCAGATTCAAGCCCTGCTCGACGAGGAATGCTTACTGCTTGAGTATGCGTTGGGACGATCAAAGAGTTTCGTTTGGGCCGTGACTTCCGATTCGATTAGCACTTATGTCCTGCCAGATCAAGCCACAATCGAGTCCGCTGCTCGTTTAGTTTATGAGTCGATAACCGCCCGTAATGCATACTTTAAGAATGAGAGTGCCTGGGAAAGGGCCATTCGTATAAGGAAAGCGGACGCGAAGTACAACGAAGCCACTGCCGAACTGAGTCGGATGCTCCTTGGCCCTGTCGCAAGGGAACTTGGCAAAAGGCGTTTACTATTCGTAACCGAGGGTTGGCTTCAGTTTGTTCCGCTGGAAGCTTTACCCGTACCCGCCGTGAACTCATCCACAGCGGGGCGTCCGCGGCCTCTTATCTTTGATCATGAAGTAATAATGGTGCCTTCAGCATCAGTGTTATCAGTATTACGTCAAAAAACCACCGAGAAAAGTGCACCTAAGGCTCTCGCTGTAATCGCTGACCCAGTTTTTGGTGTGAACGATCCCCGCGCGGGAGCTATCCATGCTACAGCCAACCATATCGAAGCCAACGCTCGGAGAGTCGATTTCCTTGAAAGCGAAGAGGGACCTAGGGAGTTTCTGCGACTCCAATTCAGTCGTGAAGAAGCGGATCAGATTCTGGCACTCGTTCCAAGTGACTTAGCACTTAAAGCCACCGGCTTTAGTGCCAGTAAGGATAAGTTAAAAGCTGCCAATCTCGATCAATACCGACTCCTTCACTTTGCTACACATGGACTTTTGAATACCCACAAACCAGAGCTGTCGGGACTGGTTCTCTCGTTGATTGATGAGAAGGGCGCTCCACATGATGGTTATTTGAGGCTGCATGAGATCTACAACCTCAAACTCAATGCCGATCTCGTGGTGCTGAGTGGTTGTCAAACAGCCTTAGGGAAAGAGGTTAAGGGCGAAGGGTTGATAGGGTTAACGCGTGGGTTTATGTATGCAGGAACTCCCAGAGTTGTTGCCAGTCTATGGAATGTTGATGATAGGGCAACGGCCGAGTTGATGAAGTGGTTTTATAAGGGGATGCTCAACGAGGAGCTTACTCCTGCCGCAGCTCTAAGGCAAGCTCAAGTCAAATTAGCTAACGACAGCCGATGGGCTGTCCCGTACTACTGGGCGGCATTTATTATTCAGGGAGAATGGAAATAACCCTAGCCGTTTTCGAGCCAGGGCGAAAGAAACGTTTTTACCAATTCCATCAGTAAAGATTGAATGGGTTCGTTTGAGTGAAAAGGAATCCATTTGGAGCCGTAGTGTGCCTCGAAGCGGGGTTATGACAGCCGTGAGTGCAGTTCCAAAAGAATGGGTTTTGACGAAAGAAGGGTTCGATAGGTTCCTTGGGAGCCTGGATTCTGACAGAGAAAAAGCGGGAAGAATAT
>CAZNPP010000221.1:0-1950 GCA_964574785.1 uncultured Chloracidobacterium sp.
GCTCCTGCCTCCTGCCTCCTGGCTCCTGCCTCCTGGCTCCTGGCTCCTGGCTCCTGCCTCCTGGCTCCTGGCTCCTTGCCTCTTGGCTCCTGGCTCCTGCCTCCTGGCTCTTGGCTCCTGGCTCCTTCACTCATCATTCACCATTTACCATTCACCATTTACCATTTACCATTTACCATCATGATTGCTGACGAACTGTCACACATCGATGAGCAAGGACGAGTTCGGATGGTTGATACGAGCGGAAAAGCCGCAACCTCACGGCGGGCCGTCGCCTCCGCACGCGTACTAATGTCGCCAGAAACTGTTGCAGCACTGCGGGAGCATCGCACTCCAAAGGGTGATCCCTTGGAAGCAGCTCGCTTAGCAGGCATAATGGCGGCGAAACGGACAGCAGATCTTATCCCCCTTTGCCATCCGTTACCACTAACTCACGTTGATGTGCGGGTAAACGTTGGCAACGAAGGTGTCGTACTTCAAGCTGAGGCTTCTACTAACGCTCAGACTGGCGTTGAAATGGAGGCATTAACAGCGGTTAGTATAGCCGCCTTAACCATTTACGACATGTGCAAGGCCCTGGAAAAAGGTATTACAATCACTGATGTCCGGCTCGAGAGCAAAACGGGAGGCAAATCCGGTGACTACTACAAAACCGATTCCGAGTAGTAGGATGGAACCTCACTGATTTTTTCGACGTTTATCACATTGTCTCGAGACCAGTTATAAGGCAGTAGGGAGTTAAAGATGCGATTTTCCATTTCACAGGATGCACGGCCACAAGCGATGACTCTTCTTGTCGCAGCAGCAGTTTCGATCGTGCTCTGGTTCATACCTTTCGCCGAAATCCTCACTTATCCTTTTCGGCTGTTCGTAACGTTCATTCATGAAGGCGGGCACGCTATAGCAGCCCTGCTAACTGGCAATTCGGTGGCAGGCCTCAGCGTGGCTTTGAACGCAAGTGGCGAGACCTACACGACTAAGGGTGGGCTGTTCTCGCAAATGTTTGTAGCCAGCGCTGGCTATCTGGCGGCTATGAGCTATGGGGCATTGCTACTTGTCTTAATTCGCAGAGCTGTTGCTGCCAGGGCAGTGCTAATAGGATCGGCGGGAGCAATACTAGTGTTGACGCTGGTTTTTGGCCTTTGGAAGCCGCTTTCTTGGGGAGCCTGGTCCGGCATTCCCTTCACTCTGTTTGCTGGAATCCTCCTGGCCGTTGGTTTAGTCGCGGTAGCCAAGTTAGCTAAACCGCGCTTGGCATCTTTCTTCGTGGCCTTCCTTGCGGTGCAATGCATCTTAAACGCACTTTTGGACCTCAAGACTGTCTTTTTCCTCTCGGCGCCTTTTGCACCAACAGTTCATACAGATGCTGTCAACATGGCAAACGCCACCGGCATTCCTGCGGTGATATGGACCATAGTGTGGATTCTCATCGCATTCGGTATTCTCACACTGGCTATGCGAATCTATGTCGTCTCTCGTGACCCATCTATTCTTCAGCCGGATCTACCATTCGAGGAAGTTTCAGAAGCTTAATCAAAATCGCAATCTGTACTTTCCAGTGATTCCGCGCCCGGGCCCGTCTATGCCCCAGCCGGGATTACGATGACTCTTGTCCGCTATATTCTCAAAATCAACAAAGATTTCGTGCTTATCCCCAAGCCGAAAACCCCCTCTCAAGTTAATCAGCCCATAACCGGGAATTGCTCTAAACAACGGCGCGGATTCAGCACTACCTAACAGTCGCTCCTGAACTTGCTGCAGGGTTTCACCCGTAGGGATAAGAACGCCTCCTGGTGAACCACATTGGCCGGTTGTGCCCGGTGTCGTAAGACCTCGAACACAAGCACCGCGACGGAAAAAGTTTTGGATGCTGGTCCGGGAGCGTAGCTCCTGTGCGACGGTCAGATAGATCCAGTGTCGAAAGTCGTGTTTGTCGACCAGTCAGAGTTG
>CAZNPP010000221.1:2050-6335 GCA_964574785.1 uncultured Chloracidobacterium sp.
GCGAAGGAGATAACAGTCCGACAGATTATCTGCTAGGTAGATCGCTGTCAATTTGCTTTCCCATTTCCGGTCTCCTGTTAGTTCAAGGTATCATCTCAGGTTTCTGAGTGACTCGGATTGCTTTCCGTGTTACCCAACTCCTTTTTGATCATGGCACAAGAAGCAATTGAAGTTCGGGGCGCTCGAGTTAACAACCTGAAGAATATCTCCTTCTCTATCCCAATCAATCGGCTGACTGTGGTAACTGGAGTAAGCGGCTCGGGGAAATCTTCTCTGGCATTTGATACTGTCTACGCCGAGGGCCAGCGGCGTTATGTAGAAAGCCTTTCTGCTTATGCAAGGCAGTTCCTCGAGCGAATGGATAAGCCGGATGTCGATGAAGTACGGGGCATCGCTCCAGCAATCGCTATCAGGCAGAAGAATTCGAGTCGAAATCCCCGTTCAACCGTGGGGACACAGACCGAGATCTACGATTATCTTCGCCTACTGTTTGCTCGTGTGGGTACCACCTATTGCAGGCTCTGTGGACGTGAGGTAGTAAGCGACTCGCCTGAATCAGTTGCTGATGAAATCCTGGAACAACTGCCAGAAGGAACAAGATTTTATGTTCTCTTCCCTGCTGGTGCGGGCTTAGCCGAACCGAAAAGAGACGGCGATGTTGAGAGTGACAAGGCGCGGACCAGAAAAACCAAACCACGTGAGTCGCGCGCTCGATCAAATCAACTCGTTACGGCTCACTTAATGAGTTTAATGCAGCGCGGCTTCACTCGACTATTTCTGGAAAGCCAGATCTTAGAACTCCAGTCCGCTGATGATTACACTCGCGCCGACTTCAATAACGTGTTTGTACTTGCTGATCGACTGGTAGCCCGACCAGAAGTTCGTCAGCGACTGGTTGACTCTCTCGAACTTTGCTTCCAGCAAGGTCAGGGCTCCGCCACAATTGAAACTGCTGAGCCGAACCCGAAGCGTCTGCATTTCTCAGAGAACTTCGAGTGTAAATACGATGGTATTGTCTACACTAAACCTGAACCTCGCTTGTTTAGTTTCAATAACCCCTTTGGAGCCTGTCCGACATGTCAAGGATTTGGAAACACCATTGGTCTGAATCTGGACTTAGTCATTCCTAATCCGGGATTGAGTTTGAAGGAAGGCGCCATCGATCCGTGGACTAAGCCTCAGTATGAGTGGGCAATGGATGAGCTCCGCCAATTCTGCCGGTCTGAGAAAATTTCAATGAATGTGCCCTTTGCGCAGCTCAGTCGCAGCGAGCAGAAGGCCATAATTAATGGTAAAGGCGAGTGGACGGGTGTCCGAGGCTTTTTCGAATGGCTGGAGACTAAGAAGTACAAACTACACGTGCGAGTCTTTCTCTCCAAGTATCGCGGTTACACTCTGTGTCCAGATTGCGAAGGCGGACGGCTACGACAGGAAGCTCGTGATGTGAAAATAGGTAATCGCACGTTGCCTGAAATCTGCTCGCTATCGATTAAGGATGCCGCTGCGTTTTTTGAGTCGCTGGTCCTCTCTAATGAAGATGTCATAATTGCAGAGAGAATCCTTTTCGAAGTTCGGAGACGGCTGAAATTCCTGGTTGATGTAGGACTCGATTATCTAACTCTCGAGCGCTTGGCTTCGACTTTGTCTGGCGGCGAGGCGCAACGCATCCAACTGGCAACCAACCTCGGTTCTTCTCTTGTCGGCGCTCTTTATGTTCTAGATGAGCCTTCGATCGGTTTGCACCCGCGCGATAACGACAGACTAATTCGTCTGCTGCACAATTTGAGAGACATTGGTAATACGGTTCTCGTGGTCGAGCACGATGCGGAAATGATGCGTGCTGCCGATCACATATTGGATGTTGGGCCTGCTGCTGGCGAGCTCGGAGGTAAGATCATTTACGAAGGCGACTTTCAAGGCTTGCTTGAGGACGACAGCTCGTTGACCGCACGATATCTGCGAGGTGACGCCGAGATCCGGGAACCCAAACAACGACGTTCAGGACAGAAGCGAAGGATTACCTTACGTGGAGCAAGCGAACATAATCTGAAATCCATTGACGTAGATGTGCCCCTGGATATGCTTGTTTGCATCACCGGTGTCAGCGGCTCAGGTAAATCAACGCTAATTCATGACTGCATCTATGCCGGCTTGAAAAAGCAAAGGGGAGAATGGCAAGGACATGTTGGTGCATTTCATAAGCTCGAGGGCGGGCAGTTCGTAGATGATGTAATCCTGGTTGATCAATCTCCAATAGGACGCACGCCCAGATCAAATCCAGTAACATACATCAAGGTTTACGATGTGATTCGTGAAGTGTTTGCCTCAACTCGAGAGGGTCAGATACGTGGTTTTGAGCCTTCGCATTTCTCTTTTAATTTGCCTGGGGGCCGCTGCGATGTCTGCCAGGGAGATGGCGCCGTAACCGTAGAAATGCAGTTTCTTGCTGATATCGAGCTCATGTGTGAGGAATGCAAAGGAACACGCTTCAAACAACAGATCCTGGATGTGCGCTATCGAGGCAAGAATATTCATGAAGTGCTGAACTTGACGGTGCGTGAAGCGATTGCCTTTTTTAGGGAAGTTCCTCGCATAACTAACCGGTTGCGCATTCTTGATGATGTGGGCTTGGGATACCTTCGGCTGGGCCAGTCCGCAACTACATTGTCTGGCGGCGAAGCTCAGCGTATAAAACTTGCCGCACATCTTTCAAAAAGAACGGGCGCGAAAACACTCTACATTTTTGATGAGCCTACAACGGGACTTCATTTTGACGATATCAACAAGCTCCTGGCTGCTTTTCGCGCTTTGATTGCGGCCGGTGGCTCGTTGCTGGTGATTGAACACAACCTCGACGTCATTAAGACAGCCGACTACGTTATAGATCTAGGTCCCGAAGGCGGTGACAGCGGTGGGTACGTTGTAGCCACCGGTACCCCAGAACGAATAATGCAAGTCTCGAAATCCTATACTGGACGATTTCTGCGGGACTATCTCTCGCGCTCGAATGGTCATGGTTGAGCCCGCTAAACCAATTACGCGATTTCGCCGCTGGGCCTACATCGGAACCATCTATATCGCATTCATTCTGCTGCTAGGTCTGATTGAATTTGGAACTCGACTGGCCCTGCCGCACATCTCAAGTCTCGAACTTTTTATTGTCACTCCACAGCAGAAAGAGCAGCTTACCGATCGTAGAAGTCAGACTATCTTCGAGGGTGATCCTCTTCTCCTCTGGCGATTAAGACCAAATCTGGACCATGTAGTCTGGGACTTCACAGTGGTTTCAACGAACTCGCATCACCTCCGTTCAAAACATCTAATCGATAAAAAAAACGCTGATACAGTGCGGATCGTATGCCTTGGGGACTCCGTAACCTTTGGCTATCGAGTTCCAACAGTGTGGCCAGATCGCCCGGACGAATACCACCGCGAGTGGCTGCCCTATCCCATGCTGCTTGAAAACGCCCTGCGAACTGAAAATCAGAGCCGAAACATCGAAGTCATTTCTATGGCGGTACCAGGCTACACAAGCCACCAAGGTCTCGCCTGGCTTCGCAGAGAGATTGAAACTCTTAAACCAGATCTATTAACGGTAAGCTTCGGTTGGAACGACGTCAGTCTCAGCAATGCACCCGATCGCTCAACAATGAACACCTCCTGGTACGCTAAGGCCACCCGACACCTAGTAGATAGCAGTCAGGCATTGGCGCATGCAACCAGATGGTTACGCTCGTTTAGAACCCAAGGTGACGCCGCAGTCAAACCGGCGCCACGAGTCTCTGAAGACGAGTACATTCAAAACATGATGGCTATAGTCGAACTGGCTCAGAAAAATAATGCTCGGGTAATCATGATCGCTGCACCATATCGCGATCTCGTTACAAATCCTCCCGAAGGGGAAAGAGTGGTTCGTTATCGCAACTCGCTTAAATCAGCAGCACAGACGCTGCAAATTCCTTTTATGGAGATTTTCGAACTGACTGAAAGCGCCTATCCTGCGAACGAAGGCTGGTTTGGAGAATTGATTCACCCTAATCACATGGGTCATCGGTTGCTTACATCAGAATTGCTTAAGCTAATTAGAGGGAACAATTTGTTGGATGGTATGGTGATACCGGAGCTCACTCCTTAGGAGTTGGAAGTCAGGAGTCAGAAGTCAGCCTGAGACCACCTGAGGGTGGTTGCTAGAACCAGAAACTCTCGGCAACCATTTGTCATTTGTAACTTTTCATTTTCCATTTTTCATTTGCCAGTCTTCGTAGTTTTGATGGTCGTCTGCATG
>CAZNPP010000222.1:0-6311 GCA_964574785.1 uncultured Chloracidobacterium sp.
GACTTCTGACTTCTGGCTTCTGGCTTCTGCCTTCTGGCTTCTGGCTTCTGGCTTCTGGCTTCTCGCTTAAAGTATCATTCCCGTAAAATGACTGCGCAAACGGCAAGTTACGTTGATGCTATTGCCCATCTGCCTTCGGGCGGCACCCTGATTCTCACTGATGTGTCCTGGCACGATTACGAACAGCTCTTAGCCGAGCTCGGCGATGGTTATGGAGTAAACATTTTCTACAATCAAGGAACCCTCGAAATCATGAGTCCCTCACTGAATCATGAAATGTACACCGATCTGATCCTTCACGTTGCGCGTATGATTGCAGAGGAAACGCGTAAAGATCTCGAAAGTCGCGGCTCAACTACATTCAAACAAGAAAAGCTGCGTAAGGCAGTAGAACCGGACACCTGCTTTTACGTCCAGAATGCCTCACGGATCATTGGTGTATTGGCAATTGATCTGAATATTCACCCACCGCCCGATATAGTCGTCGAGGTCGATGTCTCACACAATACTACAGCGAAGGTAAGCTTCTACGCCGAAATCGGAGTGCCTGAGCTTTGGCGATATGACGAATCGCAGGCTCGAATCTTTCATCTTTCGAAGGGGCAGTACATCGAGATGTCTCAGAGCCTGGCATTGCCGATTCTGACGAGCGCAGCGCTCACGCAATTCCTGGAACAAAGCAAGACTGAGGGTCAAAGCGCTGCACTCCGGTCCGTTCGTGCCTGGCTCCGGGCTCGGCGATGAGACTCTTCACGTGATGCAATATCGCGAAATCAAACCATCGCCTGCACTAGCACCATTCATTGAATGTTTCTGGTTACTTGAGAATAACGAACAGCCCTCAATAAAAGCTCCACCCGAGCGTCTGCTGCCGGACGGTTGTATTGAACTGATTCTCAACTTTGGAGCCCGCTTTCGCGAGCACACTGAGGACAATCGACTACGTGTGCAGCCGAGCCGTTTCCTTGTTGGGCAAATGACTCGGCCGGTCTTAATCTCCCCCACTGGTCCAGCCAAGCTCCTGGGGATTCGTTTCAATCCGGGCGGTACTGTTCCTTTTCTCCGGTTGGATATGAAAGAGATCGCCAACCAAATAGTCTCACTTTCAGATGTATCAACTCGCCTCGAGAGCAAAATTCTTGAACGAGCTTCTCAAGCCCAAGACCTCGCGGAAAAGTTGCGTCTTATACAGCAACTTCTTGAAAGTCATCTGCACAGACCCCCTGTTGCGGTTACATCATTACAACCGGTAATTTCTCGCATTCTGGAAAGCGCTGGTCGCGTTTCAATTGACGCTCTCGCACAGGATATGGCAATCAGTGCGCGTCAACTTGAACGTCGTTTTCTATTTGATGTAGGTATTGGACCAAAGGCGCTGTGCCGGATCCTCCGCTTTCAGCAGGTGTTTCGTTTGATTGATCATTGTGATGAGAACTGGGCGGGCGTGGCTGTGGAATGTGGCTACTACGACCAGGCTCATCTAATCAAGGATTTTCAGCAGTTCGCAGGACAAGCTCCGACTGTACTATTAGAACACTTCACTCCTTTCTCGGAGCAGTTTACTCGCAAGAGACGAGTGTCGGATTTTTACAATACGTCAGGTTATTAGAACGCCTAAGCTGGTTTCTCAATGACGAGCTACGGGCTTATAGACATGCCATACCGACTTCAACGTTTCAGAAGAGGATTGTTATGAGTACTAGCCTGAGGAAAGTGCGGTGGCCAGCAATTGCTTGCCTCGTCGTTTGCGCGACATTTGTTTATGAAGATATGGGCCAGGCGCAATCAATTGCCTTTAAGATCGACGATCTAGCATGGCTTAGCGGCTCTTGGGAAACGCCACCGGGAAAAATGCAGATCGATGAACACTGGAGTTCCGTTGCCGGCTCATCAATGATTGGCATGAGCCGGACCGTGGCTGGATCAAAGATGGTATTCTTCGAATATCTTCGGATAGAAGTCCGTGGTGATGCGATCTACTATGTGGCGCATCCGAAGGCCAGAACTCCTGGTACAGAATTCAAGCTCGTTCGCTTAAGTGAAATGAAGGCAGTGTTCGAAAACCCCCAACACGATTTTCCGAAGCGCATCATTTACCGCCGTAATGCTGACGGCACATTAACCGCAAGGATCGAAGGCGACGGAACAGAAAAAGAGAAGCCCCAGGAATTTCACTACAGGAAAAAATAGGCCTTTGGCCTTTGGTTTTCGGCCTTTGTTTAGATCTTTTGATTTCATTCACCAGTACGAGAAAGAAATGCTAAGGCCCAAGACCAAAGACCTTATTTGTTCGCCGCTTCGGTTTGTCTCAGTTTTTCACTTACTCGCTCGAAATTCCGCTTGTAAATTGCAAGGTTTGGATCATTGTTCTGCGTTCCGAGCATCTGTGCCTTCTCGTACAGTGGTCTTGCCAAATCAAGGCGGCCATTGTTCTCGTACGCCTCAGCCAGACTGTCGTACACATTAGCTGAATCGGGATACCGCTCGACATTGCTCTTGAATACCGCAATGGCATCGTCAATATGACCCCCAAAGAGCAGTTGGTAGCCCATCTGATTGATTAGATTTTCTGGAACAGGAATCGTGTATCCGAACCGCTGCGAAAGCTTTCGGTAATGTTCTTCCGTATCTTTAAGATCGCCTTCGAAAGCTCCTGTTTGAGCACTGCGCGGCACTTGCCACCCATCGTAGATTTTTCTGAAGCCTGCGTAGTGACTACGCAACACCACCGAACCGTGGTCCTCATCATCCAAGTGCTGCGCTTCCCATTCAAAGCCATTCGGTCTATGTGCAACAAGCACTTCTTTAAATCGTTTAAAGCCCTCAGAGATGTGCCCGGGCTCATATCCAAGCGACAAGTACAAAGTTGCCTGGTATTCCTTCCGATCTTTAAAGAAGTCCTGTGCACGTTTCACGACAACATAATCGTCCCAGTGTAACGCCGGACTTACCGCGATGTATGAATTGAACAACGCCGGGCGCGTGAGCATTACATGGATTGCAAATAGACCTCCCAGAGAGTGTCCAGCTAAAGTGCGGTACGGTTGCACGCGAAATTGTTTCTCGATCTGTGGAATCAACTCAGTTTCGATGAATTTCAAAAAATTATCTGCACCACCGCTGGTGGGGAGAAGCAATTCACCATTGGCATTTTTCTGAGGAGATTTAGTTGGACTCAAGTCTCTAGTACGATCAGTATTCACAATAGCGACCACAATCATTTCTGACATGCGGCCGGCTCGCGCTAAGAATTCAACGGTGCTGCTCGTATGCGACATGTGTGCATTGCCGTCTGTCATGTAGAGAACAGGATATCGGAGCTTGTTTGTTTCGTAACCTGCCGGCGTGCGCACGAGGATATTTCGGTACTCACCCAGAACAGTTGAATTGATCGACAGGCTCTTGATGGTTGGGCCCTCTGGTGTCTGTCCAACCGCGGGTAAGACAACAAAGAGAACCAGGGCCAAGGTTTGGATCAGAAAAAAGCGTTGCGAAAGTCCATGCGCGTTGTTTTTCTTCATTCTATCTCCTCCAATAGAGCAAGATCAGTAGAATCCTGCGGGGCAGAAATGCTCGCATACCGAAGTGATCGGCGGGTATTTGATAATTCTGCAGAAGACTGTTGTCGAAAGATTTGTACGTTTTTCAGGTCACCCAGGATAGAGACTTGTGACCAGGCGGCCCAAGAAAGTGATGAGTAGGACTATTCTCTTCTGAGTTCTTTCGATACTTTGGGATCGATGCTTTTGAAGTGCAGGTCGCGTTGCGGGAATGGGATCTCGATATGCGCTTCAGCAAGAGCTGCATTAATCGCCACTGTAAGATCGCTTTTGATCTTTACCCACTCCAGAAAATCAACGGTCCAGGCTCGCAATTCAAAACTCAATGAGTCTGAGCCGAACTCTATGAAGAATGCTTGGGGCGCTGGATCGTCAACAATTTGTCCGTGTTCGGCTGCGACCGACTTTAACAGCTCTATAACCTGGTTCGGGTCGCTGCCATAGGCTACACCGACTTTGATCTGAATACCGCGTTGCACGTTTGAAAGAGTCCAGTTTGTCAGCCTATCCGAAATAAGCGCGCCGTTTGGCACGATGATTTCCGAACCGTCCCAACCACCTAATACACTGGCACGAATTCCAATCCTCTTAACCATTCCGATTGCATTGTTAATCTCTACTATGTCACCGACTTTTACCGGCCGTTCGAAAAGTACAATTAGACCTGACACGAAGTTATTGACGATGTTCTGCAGACCGAATCCCAGTCCGACTCCAAAAGCGCCGGCAAGAATTGTAAACCTTGTCATGTCAACACCCACCGCAGCCACGGCCAGAAAGAATCCGGCTAACAGAATTGCGTAGTGCAGCATAGTCGAGACGGCATAGGGAAGTCCTCGGGCAAGTTGCAGTCTGGGATAGACATCCTCATCCAGGAGAAACCTAATAAATCGCGAAAACAGAAAGGCAATCCAAACTGTGATAGCAAAGGCCAGCAGGTCGCCCAGTGAAATGTCAAGTGAACCAACTGTAAGGCTGGCAATGATTGCGCCGCGGATCACTTCGATCAATGGCGCCCGCAACGAGAATAATTCGAGTGTGTAAAGCGCCCAGAGTAATACTGCAATCCACTGGAGCAGACGCTGCAATCGGCGGCGCCATAATGCTCGATGGCTGCTGATTACGCGCAACTCGTTCAGCGGTCGCACTCGCAGAATAAATAAGATCAATCCCTCAACTATTAGGGTCGCTCCATATAGAATGACTGCGACGTACGCGCTCTTCAAAACTGCATCTCCGAGCAGGCTCGAAAGACTCACGTAACCAAGCACATTGGCAGTGAGCGCGGCGAAGAAAAGTGCAAGTCCAATTTTCGCCGCGGCTCTAATTATGCTGATGGACCGTTCATCTAACCCTTTACAAAAGCGATCTGACTTTACTACCCAAAGTAGAAAGAGAATTGCACCCAGCATCTCAACAGTGAATAAAAACCTTGACAATAACTGCTGGGGCTCGACGACTGCCCGCAGTTGATCAAGAAAATAGAAGACCACGAGTGCGTTAAGGATTGTGAACAACTCACGTTCAAGCAGTCGTCTTAGGACAATGACTGTGGGAATTAATGCTGCCGCTCCAAGAATCGCGCGCAGCAGGCGCGGTGCTTCTGGATAAATCAAGGAACTCAATACAAGCGTTAGCAGTAGCGCACTCGCAAAAGGTAGCTCGAAAACAACTGCGGCACGCGCGAGATCCGGTTCTTTCTCGACCCATATGCGTACGCGACGCCTGGCCCAATAAAGAGCTGCAACCAAAAGGAGAAAAAGGACGGCGTGAACAACAAATCCCGACGGCTGCCTCTGAACATAGGCACGCAGCGTTGTAAGTTGTAGCGCAAAAGAGGCCTTCGTCTCATCCGCGAGTTGCCTAATTGATGGCGGGCGGATTTCCGCACTCCAGAGCGGTGGGCTGTCCCTGAATAGAAGACGAGAAACCAGTGCATTTCGGGTTTCTCTTACGGAACTAAGGGAATCAACGATTCTTTCGTCCTGCTCGGCAAGTCTATTCTGAAGAGTCAGCACGTTGGCGCGATGCTGTTCCAGGCGATCCATCGTTTGGCGGATTGCCGCATTTGTGGTTTCAATGCGATCGATAACCTCTGGCGGTGTCTCTGAGGCACGAGCAAGTTCAAGCGTTTGCTTCCATAGGGAACTTAGCTGTGTAATGCGTTCATAGTCGCGATCGATCTGGGTTGCGCGGGTCGTCAAGTTCCGCCGTAGCGCTCGAAGATCTTCGGCAATCTTTTGCCAGCCCTGTTCGAGATCGCGAAGAGTTTCGAGTGATGGACTAGCTCGTAAGAGTCTTGCCGTTTCGTCGCGCCGGCTGTCAATCTCCGTTGCTATGGCAGGTAACTGTTGACTTACTCTGGCAGTCACCTGATCGGCGGCAATGTTTGCTTCAATCTCGCGCAAAACTGCTGTTGCAGAATTAGCTTGATCGACAACCTCACCCAGCGGGATTGGAGTTGCAGTTGGCGTGGGTGTCGCTGGAGGAGATTGAGCCATTGCTTGGGGGGCCTGAGCATCAGTTGTAGGTGTCTGTGATAATTCGAATGTTGGACCAGGGGTTTGTGCGACCGTGGGAGTAAATAAAATGATAAGCGCAAGCAACAGACTAAGTACTCTGGGGAGATAGTTGGGCATAAGCTATAAATGGTAAACGGTAACTACCAGAATTGGCCAGGAGTCAGGAGTCAGAATTCAGGAGTCAGAAGTCAGCGTCAGACCACCTGAAGGTGGTTGCGAGAACCAGAAA
>CAZNPP010000223.1:0-6242 GCA_964574785.1 uncultured Chloracidobacterium sp.
GGCGCTCTAACCCAAGCAGCGATTCAATATGCAAGGGACCCATCCAAAGACGGCTTACGCAGGACTCCGTTGGCGCCGTCAGTTCAAGCACCTCTTCGCACAGGCGAATGACCTCGTAAAGCTCGCCACGCCTGAAGTGAACGTGCGCCAGACAATGACGGCCCTCCGTGCGCATATAGATGAATCCCAGAGTTTCTGCCGCTTCCAGGTTTTCTTTGGCGGCTTTTAGAGCCTCGTCAAGCCGGCCAACATTGGCTTGTAGCATTGCAAACCACCCTTTTAAGAGCACAGTCAAGCGACGCTCACCCAACGACTGTGATAACGCGATACCTTCATTGAACTCACTCTCTGCGTACTGGATGTCACCCAATAACATGGCGCAAGTCGACGAAACAAAATGAGACCATGCAGTCCGCTCGCGGGAATGCATCCGTCCGGCAATCTCTCGCTCAAGCGCCGCATATTCCAGCCCTTCTTTCCAGGCGCCAGTATTCACTGCATTTTCACCAAGAAATTCATAACCCATTGCCTGCGCCAAAGGCACCCCATGAGTGACGCCAAACTCAATGGCACGCCGTGACCACTGATCGCTATCTATAAAGAGACCAAGATGTTGATGAGCCCCAGCGAGGTATGCATAGATGATAGATATGGTTGAGGCTTCCATAGTCGACAGTGTCGCCGACTCTGCCACGCGGTCAACAAGTCTCGCCGCATTCTCCATTAACTCGATTGCTTTACGGTGGCGCCCTGCAAGGTGATGGAAGCGTCCCTCAATACAAAGAGCATTTGCGGTTTCAATCGGTTGAGTTTGAGGATCCAGCACAGTTAACGCCTGTTGCACATAAACGAGTCCGCGGGGATCGCCATTGGTCACCAGAGAACTTGCTGCCCGGCATTGCAATCGCGCCCGATGAGCCAGCTCGTCAACCAAAGCAAGTGCCTTTTCAAAGTGCTCACTGGCAGGCAGCATGTTTCCTGCCAGCATTGACGTCTCACCCATTGCCTCCTCGAGCAATGCCTGCTCGGCAAACAATTCAAGCGCTTCGGCACATTCCAGCGCCCGACCATACGCTGTGATTGCTTCGTCGAAAGCGAAGATCTTTACGGCTTCATTAGCGGCAAGTTTTGCATATTCCAATCCGCGCTCATGATCCCCGGCTTCGATGTAATGATGGGCCAGCCTTTCCACGGGAACGGCAGCAATCTTGCGACAGCGCTCAAGCCCCTCTGCTGTACGGCGATGTAACCTCCGCCGGCGAATCGGATTCAATTCTTCGTAGAGCACTTCGCGAATTTTGTCATGTGTAAAGGCAAACCCTTCGTTACCTTGCGCAACTAGCAACTGTCCTGCAGTGGCTTCGTCGAGTGCGTCAAGCAGAGAATCCTCAGTTCGATCAGAGCCAGCGACTGCGAGCAATTCGTCAAAACTGAATGTTTTTCCTAATACGGCTGCTGCACGCAGCACTTCGTTACAATCCGCGCTCACTCGGTCCAGACGATTGGCAATAGCTTCTTTTATACTTTGAGGAATCAGCAATTCACCAATCTCACACCGCTTCCAGCGCCCACTCTCCCGTCGAACCGAACCTTGTTCGATGAGCGCCTTCAGAACCTCCTCGACAAAGAAAGGATTGCCTTCAGTTTCACGGTGGATGGCATTGGCGAATTCTCCTCCAACATCCTCACAAAGAAGGGCTCCTAGCTGAGCGCGTGTCTCTTCTCTGCCAAAACGGCGCAAAGCAATTCGCGTAGTTAATCTTTCCCGATTCCAATCCACCAGTGCTTTCGCGAGAGGATGAGCACGATCGAGCTCTGTTTCGCGATAAGCACCAACGATCAGTACTTTCAATTCTCGAAGCGCACGCAACAAATGCCCCAGCAGCCACAACGAGCTGCTGTCTGCCCAGTGAAGGTCGTCAAGGTAAAGGGCCAACCCCCGAGCATCCGCCAGCTTCCGAAGAACCTTTGCGACCGCCTCAAAAAACAGCAGTCGTTCTTCATGTGGGGCGAGCTCCAGTCTGTCAGGAAATGGACCAAGTCGGGTCATGATCTCAGGAGCCAGTTTCGAGATCTGAGGAGCCGAATCGCCAAGCATGTTACGCAGTGTGTTGTCGTCCGTTTGATCTCTGATCCAGCGGCGAATGGCTTCGACAAAAGGCAAGTAAGGCGTGGTTGCCTCGTATTCATAGCAACCACCGCTGAGGACAACGGCGCCATCTAGAGCTGCCTGAACGACAATTTCGCGCGCCAGCCTGGTCTTTCCCGCGCCCGGTTCACCGCTTAGAAGCACTGAATGTCCTCGGCCATCGCGCGCGCGGCGCCAAAGTTCTCGAGCTTCGGCAAGCTCTTCACTGCGTCCAATCAGACGACCACGCGATAGCGCATCGAGTATCGCAACAGCCGATACAGATTCCTCTTCAACCTCCGGATCGCTGGCTTCCAGCGCTTTCCTCAGTGCCTCATTTGTCTCAACAGCCGTGGCAAAACGTTGCCCGGGATCTTTGGCCAGCAGGCGAAGAATTACTGCTTCGAGGGCTCGTGGCAGATCCGGACGCAAGGTTCGGGGTGGAACTACTGAGGCATGCACGTGTTGAGAAATCATCGACAGCGGATCTTCAGCAACGAATGGAGGACGACCTGTTAGCAGTTCGTAAAGCAACACGCCCAACGCATAAAGATCTGCTCGGCCATCAACCGTTTGTCCCAAGGCCTGCTCCGGCGCCATGTAAGCAGGCGTTCCGATTACCAATCCGGCATGAGAGAGGCGCGAATCCTGTACGGGGAGCGCGAGCCCAAGATCAGCAACTTTGACGGAGCTCGAACCTCCTCCTTCTTTCAGGAGGATGTTGTCCGGCTTTAGGTCACGGTGAATTATGCTGTTCTCATGTGCATGACTGAGCGCCTCACATATCTGACAAGCGATCTCGACTACCCGAGCGATGTCGCGTGGTCGAATCTCGTTAAGGCTCTTACCCTGGACCAATTCCATCACAAAGAACGGCGTTCCCTGATACTCACCCACGTCATGTACGGCAACGATGTGGTGATGGTTTAACTTTGCTGCAGCCCGCGCTTCTCGTAGAAGTCGCTCGCGAGCATCAGCGGTCGAGGCAATATCCGGCAAGACTTTAACTGCAACTTCACGGCGCAATTCAAGATCAGTGGCACGATAGACCACCCCCATCCCACCTCGCCCAAGCTCGAGGTCGAGCCGATAACGACCACTTAGAATTGTATGGGGACCTATGCCACTGATTCGCGCAGGGGCCGGATCCAGAAGGCGAGTTTTCCGAAATTCTTCACTCATCCAAGATGATCGACGCAAACCACGTTTAGTATCATTCGAAGCTTCTAATCCAGTTCAGTGATCATCACGACGTCGGTCGTTATCGTTCCACGGGCAGCTGCCAGTTGACCGTCCCGTGACCAGTCAAAGGCAAAAATCTGGTCGGACTGGAAATTTGTTAGTTGCCTACGATTACCATCGTTCAGTGATAAGCTCCAGAGATTCCCAACTCCACCTTGGCTTTCTATAACGATGAGTGAACGGCCATCGTTGGACCAGCGAATAATAGGCAACTGTGCGGTTGATCCAACAGAAGCTATCTTCTTAACAGACTGATCCCCTTCCAGCGAAAATAGCGCAAAGGAGAATGTCGAGCCTAATTCACCGTCCCAATGTAAACACGCAATGCTTTTTGCGTCCGGTGAAAACTGTGGCATTACCAGAAACTCTTCACTCAGTTGCGAAGCCTCACCGCCATCGTAAGGTACCTTCCAAAGGTTGGGTCTTCCGGTGTCAAACCGAATGAAGGCAACCCAGCGACCATCGGGCGAGATGGTGGCCATGTTTTCGCCGCTTCCGTTGGTGAGGCGCACTGGATTTTTGCCGTCAATATCCATCTTCCAAATGTTGAAAGCGCCGCCGCGTGAAGAAGTAAAGACGATATGACGGCCATCAGGAGAGACCGCTGGAAAGATATTTATTCCGGCGTTGTGAGTAAGTTGTCGCCTATTGGATCCGTCCGAATTCATGATCCAGATGTCAGGATACCCATTCACGCTGGCGCAATACACTATTTTCCCGTCCGGAGTCCATGAAACTCCACCAGCTCCTTCATAACGGCCGGCGCCGACCGATAGCTGACTGGCCGACTCACCAGCTTTCGATGCCACCCAAATATTTGATAGCTGATCCGCCTGCACCGTAACTAGCCCGTTTGAACTTTCATTTATGGCCACTCCGGCATATGTATTCAGGTCGTTGGTAATCCTCCGTACCACGCCGTCTGGATACGACAAATACCAAACCTGAGAAAGCCGTGTCGATAGATCAGCTGCAGTCATCACCAGTCCGCTTCCATCGTTCAACCAAGCTGCGCGACCAATGTTGAGCCACTTGTCTTGGCTCAACTCTCTTTGCGTCCCATCAGCCAGGGATACACCCACTATATTGGCTTGAATTCCGGCAGTAATGCTTCTAAGCGGACACACAATCGTATTTCCATCAGGTGACCAGTCAGGACCGCCCACAAAACTGTCTGGTAGCTTCCGAGATGCGAGCACTCGTTCCTCAGAACCACCGAAGTTCGCCATAACGAGGTGACTCTCTCGCTGATTGATAGCGTTGCGGATAAAAGCGAACTTCTTACTGTCAGGCGATGTTGTAATCGGGCTATCTACATCCTCAATCAACTTCTGGGTTTGGCCCCCAAGCACCGGTATCTGATAAAGCACACCTATGAGTGCGCCCTTTTCGATCGTCACGTAATAAATGAAATTGCCATCGCGCGAAAAGGTTAGCCCGGTGTAGTGGACGTCCGCCGCTGGCACGATTTGCACATTGGAAGTCGTCGCAACGTGTCTCACCCAAAGACTCTGTTTGCCCGCTTCAGTAACAGCATGAACGACGTATCTTCCATCTGGAGAGAGTGCCGCGTTGACTGATGTTCCCGTGTTAGTCAACCTGCTCATCCTCATCGTCTGAAAAGGAGGGCCGGTCGTGCCTTTGCCGGGTCCTGAAAAAACAAATCGGTAAAGTCCAATTCCGATTGCCGCAAGCACAATCAACCCGATAAGCCCTATGAGATAAGTTCTCCTTCGTTGACTGATGGGCTGGGCCGTCACCGGACCAGTGATTCTACCGGTTGAAATCGTCGGCTGCGGACCGGAATAGCCTCCTGTAACTGTCGGTTGTGAATCGTATTCACTTACTAATGCAGTGAGGTCGACTGCCAAATCTCTGATCGATTGGTAGCGCTGATCCGGCTCTTTTGCGAGACACTTCCGGATCATTCGCTGCAACTCTGCAGGCGCCTCAGGATTTAAGTCCTTAAGTAGAGGAGTTGGGGAATAGATAATCTTGTGCAGGGAATCAATGGTCGTATCGCCTTCGAACGGTTGTTTGCGCGTCGCCGCTTCAAACAGAATGCACCCAAAGGAAAAGATATCCGAACGATGATCCGCTGCCTTACCCTGAACCTGTTCGGGTGACATGTAGCCAACAGTTCCCATCACCAAGCCTGGCTGTGTCTTCCTCATCATCAAGGTGTCAGCTTCACGAACATCGTCACTGTGAGGTATCTGCGTTTCCAGGAGTTTCGCAAGCCCAAAATCAACGATTTTGGCGTATCCATCGTTAGACACCATTATGTTTTCGGGTTTTAGATCACGATGGATGATACCGGCGTTATGAGCTTTGGCGAGGCCTTCGGCAGCCTGGGCAAGTAGTTTGAGAATTTTCTTCAATTCAAGAGACTCTTGATAAATTTTTGCCCGCAGTGTAACGCCATCGATAAACTCCATTGCAATGTAGTGAATAGACACGCCTGGCGATGAGGTAATAGATTCCAATCCAACGGCGTCCTGCGCATTTACGTGTCCTATTTCATAGATTGTAACTATGTGGGGGTGGTTGAGCGCAGACGCTGACTTAGCTTCCTGGACAAAGCGACGCACTCGATCCTCGTCTTTGACGAGTTCGGGCGGCAGGATCTTCAACGCAACTGGACGATCCAGAGTGGTGTCGTGGCCCAAGTAGACTTCTCCCATGCCGCCCACCCCAAGCCGCGACATTATCTGATAACGACCAAGTCTCGTTCCTGTTGCGATATTCAATCTACACCAAGCATTGTTACTTCTAGGATCTTGTTTTAAGCGAGGTTACTTTGGGCAACCAAAACGGTCAAGGCGGTGAAAGGATGAAGGCGAAAGCCATTTTCCATTTTTCATTTCTCATT
>CAZNPP010000224.1:0-6206 GCA_964574785.1 uncultured Chloracidobacterium sp.
TGTGTATGAAGGAAAGTAGTCGGTCATTTTTTATCAACAGAGTATTTAATCTGCGGAATCTGTGGATGACCGTATTTTAGCTTTCGTCAACACACGGTAGCTGAAATAGACCAGCAAGCCCAGAGCGAGCGCAATCCCAGAATCGCGAGCCTCAATCAACGTCGCATTCGCAAGCAGCCAAACGCAAAGCAAGACCGCAACCATGCTAATCACAACCCCGCCCGGTAGTCTAAAGAGAGCGGATGGCGCACTTTCCTGAGATCTCAATACCGGGAGCGCTACACATGTAGCCGTATAAGCCAACAGCCGAGCGATTGTGCTCACCGTCAGGGCGTAGATCAGAGTGCTAGATAGTGTCAGCGCCAGCATCAATGTTGCTGTGATTAGAATGGCAACATGAGGAGTACGGAAACGGTGATGTACCGCGGAGAGGGCTTGAGGAAGCTCGTGATGGCTGGACATGGCAAAAGGAATTCGTGGGCTCGTTAAAATTGCGACATTCAAATTTCCTAAAATGGAGATGATTGCACCCGCAGCAATTATTGACGCCCCGGCTGGGCCAAGAAATCGACTGGCTGCTTCCGCAAGAGGACGATCAGTGTCGCCGAGGTTTGGCAGCGTTCCTATCGAAACCGCCTGAATAAGAATATAGACGACGGCCACAATCCCCATTGAGATAAGGATGGCTAATGGAAGATTGCGTCGTGGATTTACGACCTCGCCAGCAGGTACGGATGCATTTTCGAATCCGGTAAAGGCATAGACGAGAAGCAGTACTGCGGTGGAAAAAGAGCCGAAGGCCGGATGATCACCCAGAGCAAAATTTTCAGGAGTTAGAAAGAAGAGACCGGTGGAAATGAAGAAGAACAAAGGCAACAGCTTGGCGATTGTGAAGAAGTTGCTGGTTATCGCCGCGTCCCGGACCCCAATATAGTTTATGACCGTTAGTACAAGCGTTATCGAAGTTATAAGGATGGCTCGTGGGATTCCGGAACCCGCCGCAGGTATGAAGAACGCAAGATAAATAATGAGCAGGTTGCAGTTGGTAGCATACGCGGTGATTCGCGCCAGCCAATTCATCCAGCCAACCTGAAACCCTACTGCTGGTCCAAAAGCTTCGCGGGCGTAAAGATATGGACCGCCGGTCGCGCTGAACCGACTACCGACTTCAGCAAAGCAGAGGATGATCAGAGCAACAACAGCGGCGCAGATAATGAAGGCAATCAGGCTGTAGGTATTGATGAGTCCGAATGCGCGGGCAGGGAGGACAAATATGCCCGCGCCAATCATGCTGTTAATTACAACCCCGACCAGGTCCCACTGGCGAATGCCTCTGACAAGGCGTTCTTGCGGTTGGGTCATCGCGCTCTTTATAGACTATAACGCTTCAGGGCTCAACCACCTTGTACTCAAAAACGGGGTGACCGCGATGGCAAATTCGTTAAATGCAGAACCGAAGGGTTGCAAAGAAGTCAGAGGAGAATGTCCAATACTGGGTCGCTGCAAGACTGGAAAATTGAGTTCTAGGGTCGAACATTTCGTTATGTCATTACACACCGTTGAAGGGTTGACCACACAAACAAAGTGAAGTAGTAGATAGGCAGCTTTTTCGTTAATCACGCGCCGAATTGATAATCCTGAATCGCGAGATTGAGAGAATATTGGGAACAGAGCAGTCTAAACTCTCCAAGTTGACCCAGACGTATGGTCGACTCGTTTTGCGTAAGGTCTCGCTTGAGGTAGAAGCGCACCACCTTAGAAACCATCTCGCTTATGGACATGAGGAGCTAAGGAACAAAAGAGCTGAGCTTGCTGCCGTTCGTCAAGAGCTGAATGAACTTTTCCGATGAGCTGTTTAAGAAGCTGCAGAATCAAATATAAACAAGGAAATAAAGATGTTGGCGCAGCCCGAATCGCATTTGAGTTTTACACTTGAGGAGTACTTCGCTTTGGAGCGCAGCTCGGAGCGTCGCTTCGAGTATC
The DNA here is from genome assembly GCA_964574785.1 of uncultured Chloracidobacterium sp. Taxonomy (GTDB): domain Bacteria; phylum Acidobacteriota; class Blastocatellia; order Pyrinomonadales; family Pyrinomonadaceae; genus PSRF01. The sequence goes on from CAZNPP010000224.1 coordinate 1,984, forward strand.
GTGACGGCGAAATCGTCCTAATGTCCGGACTTAGCCGTCAGCATGGTGCAATTGCACGCAATCTTATAAGGCATCTTGCCAACCGACTCTCAGCTTCAGGTTGTCAAGTCTTTGGCAGCGACATCGCTTTAGTTGTACCTGTCGCCCTCCCTTACCGCTATCCGGATGTGAGCGTAGTCTGCGGCGAACCGCAATTTCGGGAAATCGAGGGCCTTGATGCGCTCCTCAATCCGGTTTTGGTAACTGAAGTGCTTTCGCCATCGAGTGAAGGCTATGATCGCGGCATGAAGTTTGAGAATTACAAGTCAATCCCATCATTCACCGAATATCTCTTAATTGCTCAGGATCGCTATCATGTCACGCAACGAACTAAACAGCCCGACAATAGTTGGCTGGAACGTACTATTGACACTCCTGAAGCTACGCTGCAGCTAACTTCCATCGCCTGCGAGCTGCCGCTCAGTGAGATCTATGAAGGCGTCGAATTCTGAAGCTCTCCGTTCTGCAAAGAGTAAGCCCTCTGAAAGGTGCCAATCGATGACTCGCAATACCATTAATGTAATTGTATGTATTAGTCTGCTCATTTTGTTCTCCGCATCTACCGTTAACCCAAACTCGATCAGGACGGAGTCCCGCGGTGAGTACTTACAGAGATTGGTTGACAAAGCCGCTCAGAGCACAATTGAGAGATTCTCAGAAAGTAAGCTCACTGCCGACAATCTATCGATCACTCTGATTGACCTGACAAACCTGAACTCTATTAAGGCCAGCTTTCGAGGCAATGAAAGAATCTATCCCGCAAGCGTCTCAAAACTCTTTTATCTTGTTGCCGTCCATCGTTGGCTCGAAGACCAGAAGATTGAAAACACAGCCGAGTTGCAACGAGCAGTGCGCGACATGATCGTTGATTCCTCAAATGAAGCAACCCAGTACATAGTTGATGTCCTAACCCAAACGACTGGCGGGTACGAGCTGCCGCAGAAAGAGATGGAGGAGTGGCAATACAAGCGTAATGCGGTAAATCGCTATTTTGCGTCTCTCGGCTATACCAACATTAATGTTAATCAGAAGACCTTCTGCGAGGACGCTTACGGGCGCGAGAGTGTGTCGCGTGGCCCAAAGGGTGAAAACCGCAACATGCTAACCACTGATGCTACTGCTCGTCTGATGATGGAGATCGCCACGGGAAAGGCCGTAACTCCTCAGCGAAGCGCACTGATGATGGAGCTCTTGAAACGCAACCACGCATTAAAGAGTCAGGATTCTCAGGCGCACGACTTCACCGGAATAGCGCTTGACGGTAATGAATCGGCGAGGTTGTGGTCAAAGGCTGGTTGGACTAGTGCTACAAGACACGATGCCGCTTACATTGAAATGCCGGGAGGAGTGAAATTTGTCCTCGTTACCTTTACTACAGCGCACGCCAAAAATCGCGAGATCATTCCCAGTATCGCGCGCGTGATAATTGAAGGACTGAAAACAGCAGAATGAGAGCGTGCATTTAATGAAAAAGTCGAGCAGAAGGCTTGGCTTATTATGGGGCCGCCGCAGCGCGTTCATAGGTGCGCTCGCATGGCTTTTACTCCTCACATTTCAATTGGCAGATGCATCTGAAACGGATTTGATCGAACGCATCCTGCTCCTTGCAATACTGGTAATCGTACCACTTGGTTTTTCCCTCGTCCCCGTATCTTTGGGAGCGAAGCAAACAAATTTTCGTATTGCACAACTGTTGCATCCATTAGGCGCGGCGGCCGCCATTGGTTCGGTGTTTCTTAATCCGGGGATACCGGCAGCACTTTTAGCTTCAGTCTGGCTGTTGATAACCACAACCATTGCGATATTCGGAATTTCACGATTGCTTCGTCAGGAGTATAGATCCGCAGAAGAATTATCCATCAATGCTGGTCTACTCTACCTGCCGGTCGGCGCCGCGTGGTATGTAATGCGACGACTCGGTATTCAACCTTTGGGTTTTGGCGATACGATCGTGCTGCTTACGGCAGTTCATTTCCATTTTGCTGGTTTCGCAGCTCCGTTGCTAGCGGGGCTTGCCGGACGTAGATTGCGCTCATCTCGTTCTGTTACGCCAACATTTCGCTTCGCCGTCATCAATATCATTGCCGGCACACCACTAGTTGCAGCGGGTATCACTTTCTCTCCCTTCCTTGGGCTAATTGGAACGCTGGTGATATCAGTGGGATTGGTGATCCTTGCACTTATGGTAAGCCTCTCAATTGTGCCATCTCTCCGATCTACTTTGGCCCAAGTTCTTCTCCTGATCTCTTCATTGTCTATCCTACCCGCCATGCTACTCGCATGTCTTTATGCTTATAGCCTGGTTGCGCAGACTCTCATAATCGATATCCCCCAAATGGCAGTCACTCATGGGATCCTGAACGCTTTTGGCTTCTCCCTTTGTGGTCTCCTAGCCTGGACGATTCTGCATAATCCTGAGCCCGCAACCTTTGATTGAGTCGTTTCTCGGAACATTCGTCAGTAGACAGTGTCTAAGTAAGAGTCCGGCTATCTGTTATTAGGAGGATCCGCATGCCGTCTGCTGCTCACCCCAGCATAAATGTCACGCCTCTCATCAATATTTTGCTCGTCCTGCTAATCATCTTCATGGTTGCGGTGCCACTTAAGCCAGCAAGGTTTGCAGCGCGCTTGCCAGCCGAACCAGAAGACTTTCAAAAATTATCGCCTAATGATTGGATGTTGGTAGTTACCATCGAGTCAGACCGCACACTGAAGCTAAACTCGCTATCTGATATGGGTACCGTAGAAAATACTTCGCCCTTGAGTGGGGCTTTGGTGAAGCTATTCGATGAGCGAATTAGAAATCGAGCTTATAGGTTCGATATGTTACTTCGTGAAGACTTGCCTCCAGAAAGTCGCATAGAACGAACAGTCTTTATAAAAGCGCCCGTGTCGCTACGATATGGAGACGTGGCAAAGGTGATTGATGGCATCAAAGGAGCCGGAGCTGATCCTATTGGTTTACAGTTGGATCGTCTTGATTAGTGGAACAAACACCGGCAAAATGAGCTTCGTCATTGGCTTGCCTCAACCACCGAGGGAAGTGTAATGTCAACAGGCGATAAAATTTTTCCTGAGGATGTTCGAAATGTTCCCATCACGTATCAAACTGATAGCTGCGATCTTAATCCTTGTACCCACTAGTGTACCGTTGTTTGCCCAGGACTTGGGTGTGCGGGACATTATTGGTGGTGCGGCTTTTATCTTTCGCCGCCCTGAGAACCCTTCGTTAACACGCCCCGGTGGTAATACTCCCAAAATTCGCGAGCAGAATCGGATAATAGCCAGGGGAAATGCTGCCCGAAACGCCGGCGCACCGAGATTCTCGGAAGCAGAACAGGAATACCGAATGGCGGCCGAGTTTGATCCAAATGACGCTCGTGCTCATGCCGGCCTTGGTAATGTTTACATTGATCAGAATCGTTTCGAGGAGGCAGCTCGAGCTTACCGTGAGGCCATAAGAGTAAGCCCAGATTACGTGGACGCTTACATGCCTCTTGGGTACGCTCTGGTTAGGCTTAATCGATTGGACGAGGCGCTGGAAGTCTATAAAGATTCGCTCAAAGTCTATCCTGACAATCCAGAGGCCTACAATAACCTCGGGTATATCTATAATCACACCGAAAGATTCAGTGAATCCGTTGCTGCTTGCAAGGAAGCGATTAGGCTTTTGGGACAAACAGGCGAGGCATTCAGGCAAGGTTATCAGATTCGAACAGAAGTTCTTGGTCATGCATACAAGAATCTCGGTAATGCATACATGGGCTTAGGGGAGTACGAGAATGCGATTACGGCCCTCAAGAACGCGATAGAGACTGATCCGAAGAGTGCGGCTGGTTACTTTAATCTTGGTCTTGCGCATTACACAGCAGGGCAGAACGCCGAGGCAGCGGCTGCATATAAGAAAGCTCTTGAGTTAAGGCCAGGATTGGCAGTAGCACATTTTAATCTTGCGTTAGCATATCTGAACTTGCACGACAAAACTGCAGCACGCGAGCAGTACGACACGCTTAAGTCACTCGATCCTAAGATGGCTGACCACCTTTACCAGTTCCTGAGAGAGCAGTGACAAGCTGAGATCGGATTCCGGATCGTACAGGGCGACCGAAGCGTCGCCCTGTCCTTATGTTATTTGATCAGACGAGGCTTGGATTCCGCAGACGTAACTGCAAATGTTAGGTTTT
>CAZNPP010000225.1:0-6185 GCA_964574785.1 uncultured Chloracidobacterium sp.
AAGGGGCTCCAGTTTTTGAAGTTTTGGATTCTACCAACATGCACGTCCGGGTCATGAATATATATCCAGTTATCCGGAAACAGCTCAGGCTTATCTACGACCAGGGCAACTGTGAGAAAGTCTCTATAGTTAAGAGCCTCAGCTGCTTTGATAACATGCTCTGGCGCTGGAGGATCAAGTTTCTTGATAAGCTCTCTAACAGGCATCGTACTGATAAAATGACTACCTTCAACAATCTCAGGCTTGCCGTTGCGATAAATTTCTACCCCTGTGACATCACCATCATTCCAGAATAACTTCTCGACTCCGGCATTCATTCGGAGTTTACTACCTCTTGCCTGCACGATGCCGGCGACCGTTTCCCACATCATGCCGGGCCCACGCTCGGGGTAATCGAACTCATCGATCAAGGTCTTAATTACGTCGCCTTTTTTTGTAGTATTCTTCTGCAAGAGCGCGCTTTTAATTGCCGCTACCAGGGATAAACCCTTGATCCGCTGCGCCGCCCATTCTGCCATGATCTCATTACAGGGAATGCCCCACACTTTTTCGGTATAGGTCTTAAAGAAGATCCGATACAAGCGCTTCCCAAATCGATTCGAGACCCACTGTTCGAATGTCTCCTCGTTCTTTTCAGGAAACAACTGGGCTCGTAGATAACTCAGTAGGATGAGTGTGCTGTTCCACAAGCCGAGACCCAGCAAGGCGTTTGTAGCTTTAAGCGGGTAATAAAAGAATCTCTTGTTGTAATAGATGCGTGAGAGGCGACCACGCCTGAGGAATTGTCCATCGTTTAGAACTTCATGCCACATGTCCTCTACGGCTTTCACTTTGGTGAAAAACCGATGACCACCGATATCGAAGTGATAACCCTTATAGTTGACGGTCCGCGATATACCGCCAACAACTGCGTCCTTCTCTAAAACAATAGAAGGAATGTCGAGTTTACAGAGTTCGTACGCGGCTGTAAGCCCAGCCGGTCCAGAACCGATTATCACAACTTTCTCAGCGGCTTTGCTCATAGTTTAATCGGAGCAAGCAGCTTATCGCTGCCCTATTAGTCCAGGGAATCCATGTAAGTGGAAAGGCCAGCCCGGGCCTTCACCACGAACAGATAAGCCTCCAGAATCGCATTGCGAAGAAAAGCGATTAGCCACCCGAAAATAAACCCTGTAACGAACCCATATGCTAACCCGACAAAGGCGCCAAGGATTGTTACCGAATAGCCGATAAAGAACTGTCCCAACAGCACAAGATTTGGGCCTATTGGATCGCCACCTTTCACCACTAAAATGAGGGTGGCCAGGAACACGGTTACACCCGCTAGACTTCCAATTGCCACGCCAAGTGCTGCCCGATCGAGCTTAGCGAACGCTTGGATGATTGCTCGATCGACCGCGGAAGGAATGTGTTTTGAAGTTTTGATGCTCACCGGAAACCCCCGTAGATAGTAGATATAATAGACCCATTGCCGGTAAAATTCCGACTATTGAGCCAATGCCAACATGGCAAACAGAGGGGAAACGAATTTAGCACAGGACCCTTCAATCTCAGTGTCGTATTCGATCGATAATCCAAGTTGTTGAAACCCCTTGGAAGAACGGTAAGGAGATAACTTTGCCACCCGCAGCTTCGACCTCTTCGCGGCCGTGAATTTCGTTAGGCTTGTAATCTCCGCCTTTCACCAAAACATCTGGGCAAATACTGGCGATCAGGCTGCGAGGAGAAAGTTCGTCGAAAATCATGACGTAGTCGACCGGCCTCAATGCTGCCAGAATTTCGGCGCGCTCGTGCTCTGCAACCACCGGACGATCCGGTCCTTTTAGAATCCTGGCGCTGCGATCACTATTCATTGCCACAACTAGAGAGTCTCCAAGCTGTCGTGCCTCAACAAGGTATCGAACATGCCCGACGTGAATTAGATCAAACACCCCGTTCGTAAAGACAAGTCGCTGACCTTGTGTTCTTAGGCGGGCCCTGTCCACGAGGAACTCATCAAGATTTAAGGTTCCCTTCGCCATGAGTTGTTAGAATCTAGCATGCAAACCGCGCTTTGCTAAACACAATGAGATAAGAAGTTTGCGCAGATCCGAAGGGCTCTCTATAATCACCGCCTTAACGCGCGGAGTCTAAGATTGAAACTACCTTTTATTGAACAGAATGACCAGGTCGAGGCTCGGCGGGGCCATCTTGATGCCCTTCGCCAACTTGTGGGGAATGTATATCCCAACAAGTTTGAGCGGACCCAAGTGGTCGAAGTGGGAATGGATGACTCGATAGATGCAGTCGTTCAGAGATTCAGAGCGTTCGAGCCCAAAGGCGCGATAGAAGAGCGTCCGGATCCGGAGGATATTGAGACTGCAAACCGCGAACTAAATAAGATTACTTTGCGGATTGCGGGTCGAATTGCTTCACCTCCTCGAATAATGGGAAAGGCAGCTTTTGCGCACTTGTCCGACGGGATCTCCCGCTTACAGATTTATGTCCGAAAAGCCGATGTGCGGGCTGTCGACAACACTACCGGTAGAACTATTGAAAACGAAGCCCACGGATGGCAGCTTTTCGAACTACTCGACCACGGTGACTTCATTGGCGTTGAAGGTTTTCTCTTCATCACCAGAACAGGCGAACTGTCGATCCACGTCCAGCAGTTGCAGTTTCTCGCCAAAGCGCTCCTGCCTTTGCCTGACAAGATGCATGGTATTCACGATGCTGAGATTCGGCAGCGGCAGCGTTATGTCGACCTGATAGCCGGAAGCCTTAAACTCGAAAGAGATGACGGAGAACTGACAACCCGTCAGGTGTTTGAACACAGGTCTCAGGCAATTCGCGAAATGCGACTGATATTAGACGATCATGGCTTTGTTGAAGTCGAGACGCCAATGTTAACTGCCTTGGCTACCGGCGCATTGGCACGACCATTCAAGACTCACCACAACGCGCTTGGTATTGATCTGTATGCCAGGATTGCACCAGAACTTTATCTAAAGAGGCTTTTGGTCGGAGGGTTCGAAAAAGTATACGAGCTTAATCGAAATTTTCGTAATGAGGGCATCTCGTCGCGGCATAACCCAGAGTTCACGATGCTGGAATTCTACAGCGCGTACACAGACGCAACTGGGATGATGAATTTTTGTGAAGATATGTTGCGTGCCGTCGTCTTTAAAGTCCTGGGCCATACGCACGTCAAATATGTTGATTACCACCTTGACTTTTCCCGAAACTTCCAACGGCTGACGATGAAAGAAGCGATTATCGAGTATCAGGGTTCATCGAGACCTTTGAATACTGAAATCACTAAAGAAAGACTGGATGACATCAATTTTGTCCAGGAGCTGGCAACTAGACTTCGAAACGTTAAAACCTCTGAGCGAGTTCCCGATCAAAGTCAAGTAAGTCATGGGCAGAACATTGCTACGATCTTCGAAGCCGTTGCAGAAAGCCAATTAATTCAACCTACTTTTATCACTGACTTTCCAAAAGAGATTTCGCCTCTCTCAAAAGCCTCTCAAAAGGATCCCACAATCGCTGAGCGATTTGAACTGTTCATTGCCGGAATGGAGTGCGCTAACGGTTTTTCGGAACTAAACGATCCGGCTGAGCAATACGAACGATTTAAGGAACAAACGCAACAAAGAGAGCGCGGGGACGAGGAAGCTATGGCAATGGATGAAGACTACCTACGCGCCCTTTCATACGGCATGCCTCCGGCGGGTGGGATTGGCATCGGTATAGATCGCTTTGTGATGTTGCTTACCAACCGCCAGTCAATCCGAGATGTAATTCTTTTTCCGCACATGCGGCCGGAACGCAAAGCTGATTCTTTATCGGAAGAGAATTGAGAGTTTAATGGACGGCTAGCTACTGACTTGAATGTATTCGCTGACGCAACTGTGCAAGTCTTTCCTCCGACCAGTCTGGTTTGAGACCTTGCCGCTCCATCGCTTCAACATACTGTTCCATGGCGTTTAATGCGCCAGTGAGGTTTCCGAGCTTTTCGCGTACCCTGCTTACATCCAAAAGGAACTGCGCATTTACATCGCTAAAGAACGAAGCGGCCTTGCTGTAGCGTTCCTCTGCGAGATTCAATTCCCCCTTACTCTCATAGATCCTACCAATATGATAGTGACTGATAGGAAACTCTGCGCCATCTTTGTCCGCGAGGGGGAGGAGTGAATTGAGGGCTTCGTCATTCTTCTTGAGGTTGATTAGAGTGAAACTCAGTTCTAGGTTGGCCGGGGCAAAATAACCGCCCATGCGAGAAATGACTCGTTGGTAGTTCTTAATGGCTTCATCATTGCGGCCTCTGTCCCTAGCAATTCGAGCTCGCTGAAGAAATTCATAGGTCTCCGGGTCTACGGCAAAAGATAGGTCCGATCTGGAAGGGGATTTGGAAAGACTTGCGGAACGTTCTTCAACCTTTGTTGGCCGGTTTCCGGAACTTCCTCTACGGGGTGCGGCAGACCGGGAGGCTACGGTGATGCTTCCCCGTCGTGCACCCGCTATGGCTTCGGCTGAGTCAGAATGTTCCGGATTAATTCTCAGTGCGCGCCGCCATTCTCGGATAGCCATATCAGTTTCGCCTCGTGCGGCGTATAAACGACCCAGATTATAGCTGGCTTCTGCATAGTGAAAGTTCTCGATCCTTAAAGCTCTCACGAAAACATCGAATGCTTCATCCCACTCGCCAATTCGAAGCAACATCACACCGAGATTGTTCAAGGCTCGAGAGTATTTGCCCTTACGCTGTTCGATGGCTTTACGATAGGCCTTAACTGCCTCATGAGATTGATCCATACGAGCCAAGGCATTGCCAACGTTGTAAAAGCCCTGGGGGTCAAAGTGATTCTCTGCGGCCATTGACTTTAGTTCTGCCGCTGCTTGCTCTTTCAGCCCAGCGGTAATGAGCCGATCCACAAGCTTGAATTGCAGAGGGAACTTCTCTTTCGGATCAGAAGCTGCGCCAATCTGCTCGCGTAAGGCATTGATCTCAGCATCATCCGCAGAGGTTGTTTCATCCTTATTCTGCTTGTCAGCGGGTCGACCCTCGCGGGAAGTTGACAAATTAGCCGAAACGCCGTCGCTTCCAGTGATAGAATCTGGTGCCTGCGCTCTTTGGGCCATAATCTCGCTGGCAAGGAAACCAACACTTACAAGAACAGCCGTCAAAACCGCTTTAAGTTGATAGTTGCGCACAAGGCTACCTCCGAAGTTGCGGTGCTTCAGCACGTTTATAGGTAATGATTGTCCCACCAAAGCCAACTGCCCAACCATGTTTACGATCAGCGAAAAAAATCCGTTCGAGCCTATGAGTAGTTCCTGAAGTTTCTATTGACCAGCGTTCGCCCCCATCAGTCGTATAAAGCACAGTTCCCTCATCACCCACCGCCCAACCCTCCTGGGAATCGAGGAATTTCACATCGAGTAAGTCGGCACTAACTCCCGAGACCTGGTGTTGCCAACTCCTACCGCCATTTATGGTCCGAAGGATACTCCCCCCACTTCCCACAGCCCATCCCAGCCGGTTATCAATGAATGAAGCTGCGGTAAATCGGACTCCTTTCCCTTCTGCCGGTCGGCTGAGATGCCATGTTTCGCCACCGTCTGAGGTCAGGAGTATTGTTGCGCCAGCCCCGACAATCCATCCGCGGTAGTTGTCTATAAACGTTCCGCCAAGTAACAGGTTACGAGTTGGTACGTTCAACTTCACCCAATTGACTCCGGAATCGTCGGTTCTAAAAACCACTCCACCTTCACCAAAGGCCCAGCCGTAACCGGTTCGGTTAAAGATGGCACGAACTAGTCGTCCGTCCGGATCGAAATCTTTTAGATTTACCCTTTTCCAACTAATTCCGCCGTCAACCGAATTCATGAGATAGGTGCGAGGTTCGTCGCGAGTCTTTAGATCATAGATATTTCTTTCGCATACCAGCCAGCCGTTAAGATCATCAACGAAATAGATATCACGTATCAGATCGTCGGACGGCCGAGGTCGGGCTTTCCAAGTCTTGCCTCCATCAATAGTAGCTAACAGCGTTCCCCGACTTCCGACCACCCAGCCGCGCTCAGAATCCAGAAAGAATGTGGAATACAACCAAGCAAGTGAACCAGCGCTCTGACGTACCCAGCCGCTCTTCTGAGCCAGGGCTGGCGAGGCAAGCAAAAAGATTAGCGAAAGACAACAA
>CAZNPP010000226.1:0-5958 GCA_964574785.1 uncultured Chloracidobacterium sp.
GAGCGCTTTCAGCTCTACATTCCTATCGTCTCGATGTTGCTGATCTCGATAGCGCTCAGTCTGATTTTTTATTTAATGCGAAGGTTCTTCTAATCATGCCGCTTCAGCAGCGCTGGTCCTATAATCCTGCGCATGAGTACGTTTGAAATAGCTTGCTAACACAAAGGCGAGAAACATTATTACCGACGCTGTCCAAAACGTTATATACAGTGTCTGATCGCTCATGTAGTGGAGTGTGCCATCCGCGGCAGGATGGGCCGTTGCACTGTGAATCAGCAGCGCAGCTAATGATGGACCCACAGCTCGCGCCAGGCTAGCGACCGACTGCGTAACACCCAATATTCCGCCCTGTTCGGCTGCTCCGGCACTCTTTGATGCCAGACTATTCAAAGCTGGAGTTGCAAATGAGTTTCCCAGAGAGAAAACTCCGCCACCAATTAACAATGCCAGCAACCCACCAGACTCTGGCCCGACAAAAGGTACGGCAAAAAGACTACCCGCAAAGCATAAAGCACCGACGATAATCAACTGCAGTTCGCCAAAGCGCTTCACTAAGCGGCCAATCAATCCACCCTGAATTATCACGGCGATCAGTCCCACATAGGCGAATAGATAACCATTGTGTTGCGCTTTGTATCCGAAACGAAACATGGTGTAGAGCGCAAAGCATGACGTCATAATGGAAAACGCCACGACAAATAGAAAATAGATGGTTAATACAAAGCCGAGGCGAGGCTGGGCCAGCGAGTTTATTAGTCGAGAAAGTCTACGCCCACCAGCTGCGGAAACGCGAGCGGGATGATCAGGTGTGACCGTCTCGGGCAATGTGAAGTAAAGGAGAATGGCATTTGCGAAACTAAGCCCTGCAGCAAAAAAGAATGGAACATGGATGCCCCATTGGCTTAGGATCCCACCAATTGCCGGTCCAAAGATGAATCCTAATCCGAAAGCAGCGCCAATCAATCCCATTCCTTTGGCGCGCTCTGTTTCCGTCGTGATGTCGGCTATATAAGCTTGTGCTGTAGCAATATTTCCCCCACTGATACCGTCGATTATCCGTCCCAGGAAGAGCATCCAGAGGGTATTTGCAAAGCCCAAAATCAGAAATCCGATGCCCGTACCTATAAGTGAGAACAGCAGTACCGGCCGGCGGCCATGTTTATCGGATAGTCTTCCGAGTATCGGCGAAAACAGCAGTTGCATTATCGAGTAGGAAGCGAAAAGGAGGCCTATGGCGCGGGGTGTTGCATTGAATTGAGTGCCTTCGGCATAGTGTGGGAGAACGGGAATGACGATTCCGAAGCCGACGAGATCGATAAAGACTGTAGTGAAGATAACTACGAGCGGGGAACGCTTCATGTGTTAAATCTTAAATAATCTTAAATGTATCTTAAATCTACAATTCTTTTGGTCAGCACGCTTCAAAGAAGAATGAAAATTGAGAATGACAAATACTACAACGCCACGTGAATCTGAGATAACAAATCCTACAACAACGGACTAGATACGCTTCAATGAATACAGAAGACGCAAACTACAACCAATTAAACTCGTCACACGCGGAACACTATACCGATTTCATCATAGTCATCTCTTTTTCGTTCCATGTATTGCCCCGTCAACCGACAATGCTCCACCCCCGGAAACCATCAGCGCCATCGCCATAGCCAGGAGCGCCAGGGGAAATTCGAATCCCCGATTTGAAGCGAAGAAATTGGGCCAATGGACACTTACAGCAGTCAACATCACGCAGGCTATGAAGAAGGCTGCTATTCTCGTAAACAAACCAAAGAAGAGTAGAACGCCACCAACAAGCTCGGAAAACGCGGCAGCGCCTAGCCACAACCATGAAGGACGCATGAAAGCATGGGGAGCTTCACCTGATACGAATGCCTGTAAACCTCGTCCACCAAAGCTTCCCAAAACCTTTTGAGCACCATGTGCCACAAAGATTACAGCCATCACTATCCGAACAGGAACTGTAAACCAAAGTGAAGAAGTCGCGAGCAGTCTTCGAAACATTCGCTTTTACCTTTCACTAGTCATCGCAAAGCGGCCAGAGATTCTAGTTTATCCCAGCCCAAATGTCGCATGTAGTTGGTCTTTGGCTTTGGTCTTTGGCTTTGATCCTTGTCAACGCACGATTGAGTCAAGTGGCATGAAGAGGCGTTTGTGGAAAACATTTAGACGTCCGCTATTTTCGACGATCCGTAGTAACATTGCGATTTGCACGTTTTTCCCGCTTATCACACCTCCCCGAAGGGCTACGAGAATGCACCGAAAATGTTTCCCAGTTCTGATGGCCATGCTGACAATGGCCTGTTCACTATCAGCCGCGACAACAAGTTTTCTACAAAATGGAAAGCAAGAGATCGCCTTCACCGTTTCAATGCCAAAACCACATACGCACATGCTAGAGGTTGAAATTCATGTAAAGCGAGGGTTGGGGTCATGGCCAAAGGAAGACACTCTTGTAATGCCCGTTTGGACGCCAGGTTCTTACCTTATTCGCGAATACGCTCGCCATGTGCAGGACTTCGCCGCAAGGGATGCTTCCGGTAGACCTCTTCAGTGGGAGAAGATCAACAAGAACTCCTGGCGGGTGAGAACCAATGGTGCTCGCGAGTGGCGCGCGACTTATCGCGTGTACGCCAATGAACTCACCGTGAGAACCAACGAACTCAATGCTGACCACGCTTTCTGGAACAATGCCGCACTTTTGATGTATTTGGAAGACTTCCTGAACTCGCCGGCGACACTAAGGGTGGTGGCGCCGGAACCATGGCAAGTTGCTACTGGTCTGCCACCTGTAGCAGGCCTTAAGAACACCTTCAGGGCAGAAAATTTTGACATACTTTACGATTCGCCTGTCGAAGTGGGCAGTTTTAAGACCCTGAACTTCGACGTAAAGGGGAGACCACACCGACTAGTGATTTACGGCGATGGAAATTATGATCTTGAGCGGCTTCGGAGTGACTTTAAGAAAATTGTCGAAGTTTCTGTCGAGCTGATGGGTGATGAGATACCTTATAAAGATTACACCTTTATTCTGCATGTAAGGTCCGATGCAAGTGGTGGACTTGAACACTTGAACTCGACTGTAATCGGCGCACGACCATTCATCTTCAACCAGCCAGATGATTATAACGAGTTTCTTGGAGTGGTGGCCCATGAGTTCTACCACGTCTGGAACGTAAAGCGGATCCGACCCGATGCCTTGGGACCATTTGATTACACACAGGAAAACTATACGAAGCTCCTTTGGGTTGCGGAAGGAGTAACGAGCTACTACGAAAACCTGATTCTCTTACGTGCCGGGATGATGTCTGATAAAGAATTTCTTGGAAAGGCTGCCAGTAACTTTCAAAGTTTGCAAAGTCTGCCCGGCCGGCTGGTGATGAGTTTAGAAGAAGCAAGCTTTGATTCTTGGATTAAGTTCTACCGCCAAGATGAGAACGCTATAAATTCGCAGGTCTCGTACTACGACAAGGGAGCGATCGTTGCTCTTCTCCTGGATCTGGAAATTCGCAAACGAAGCAATGGCGCCAACTCGCTCGATGACGTCATGCGCCACCTCAATACCGAGTTCTATAAGAAAGGTCGTAACTACACACCACAAGATTTTCAGCGGATTAGCGAGATGATGGCGGGCTCAAGTCTGGAGGAATTCTTCTCAAGATCTGTGCGTGGAAGCGACGAACTCGATTACAATGCTGCTCTTGTTGCGGCTGGTTTGCGGCTCGATCGAACTGGAGATTCTTCGCCAAGGGAGGCAGCCTACCTGGGCGCAGAACTGCTTCAGAACGGAGACCGGTTAATGATTAGGCGAGTCTACGCAGGCACACCGGCGTACGAACAGGGTTTAAATGCTGGTGATCAGATCGTCGCTATTAACAACAAACGCGCTACAAGGGAGTTTTTGCTTGCTCGTCTGGCGGAGCGAAAACCCGGAGAAGTGCTTAATCTGACAATCTTTCGTTTTGATGGCTTGAGTACTGTGGTGATAAAACTCGGTGGGCGAATTAATGCAGCGTATCGTATTGTTCCGGTAGACAGCCCAAGCGACCAGCAGAGGCAGATATATAAGTCGTGGTTGGGAGCCTCGCTGCGAACTCAGTAACTTTGTAAACAGGATCCAGATGAGTTCCTATCAACATATAAGTTTCCATATCGAGGACCGGGTTGCGCGGATAAGACTTAATCGTCCGCCGCTTAATATCTTCAATATTGCCATGATGCAGCAGATTGGCTCAGCGTTGAACGAGTGTGCCCAGAGACGCGAGCTGGTGGCCATTGTGTTTGCCAGCGCGCAGGAATGCCGGGCTTTTAGTGCTGGTGTGGCCGTCGAAGAGCATGTGGAGGACACGGTCTACCAGATGCTGGACCATTTTCACGCCATCTTTCGCACGCTTGAACAGATCGCACGCCCGGTAATTGCGATTGTTGATGGACCTGCTTTGGGCGGGGGCTGTGAACTTGTCGCGGCTTGCGACATTGTTATTGCAAGTGAGCGAGCGCGCTTTGGTCAACCGGAAATCAAGCTTGGAGTGTTTCCTCCCGTTGCTGCGGTGCTACTTCCCTCCATTATTGGCGACAAGCGTGCCAGGGAACTCATTTTCACCGGTGAAATGATCGAAGCGGGCGAGGCTGCGCGTCTGGGGCTTGTGAACCACGTGGTTCCGAGCAGTGACCTCGAGGCAAAAACAACTGAGGTGCTTTCGAGATTGCGTGAGCTATCATCGATGGCGCTCGATGGAGCGAAGAAGGCGCTTAATTTGGGCCGCGGTCATTCGTTGGATGAGACTTTGAAAGCAGTTGAGAATCTTTATCTCCATGAATTGATGAAGACTCACGACAGTGGCGAAGGAGTACGTGCCTTCATGGAAAAACGCAAGCCCGTGTGGAGGAATCGGTGAGTAGAAGAGATGAAAGGATGAAGGATGAAGGCGGAAGGCTGAAGGATTGTTCCAGTAGTACAGTCCTGAGTCCCTGGACGACTCTTCCTAATTGTGGCCCAAAAAGAAATCCCCCGAAGAAATGTACAAAGAGGGGACGCCCACTCGCACAATCGTTCCACCTTCATCCTTCATCCTTCATCCTTCATCCTTTCATACTACTAGTATTTTTATTCACTACCCCAGTGATTGCCCAAACCGACGGTTCGCATTCGAGCCGGACCGGTGGAGCCTTGTCACCAGAGGCGCTTGAACTGGTGGAACTTGCTATCTCAAAAGTATGCAGTGAGCGAGAGCTTGATCCCCTCGGTAGCATTCCCATCGATGATATGCAGGGTAGACCATCTCTACCAGTACATACTCCCGAAGCAGTTGTAGGCGCGCGTCGAGCTCAGCGTTTGTTGCCCACTGCCAAGAATTTAACGATAAGGGCTCTGCGCGAATTGAGTGTTGAGTACAACTTTCACCGAATTCCCGGATATGACAGAAAAGTGCGTGGTGCAATCGCCCGTGTACAGTCTGTTCAGTGGGTGAAACCTGATATGGAGTCGCGCGATAACGCCTCGGTGTTCCATAGGCGCCCTCACATCATTACTTTCGGTACCATCTTTCTGGCGGGCTTACCTTCCGACGAAGGAATGATCAGCGTACTCTCACATGAACTAATGCATATAGCCGACGGCAGTGGCGACAGTTTAAAGGTATTATTCGACGCAGTTGGTAATCGCGCGTCACGTTTGACAGGTTTACAAATCAAAGATCAGAGGGCCGAAGAGTTGAGTTGCGACCTCATAGGCTTAATCGCGGCGCGGGCCTTTGTTGCTGCGACACCGGATTACCAGCCCCTAAGCAGAAGGTTGGCACGTTCAGTTGCTCATAATTGTGTTACCGAAGATGAGGGTGACGATGACCACCTTTCACCCCGCACTACTGTTCGAGCTCTCTTAGCGTTGCGTCCAGTTATTGTTCGCGAACTCGTGTATGGTGAAGTAGAGGTGATTAA
>CAZNPP010000227.1:0-5892 GCA_964574785.1 uncultured Chloracidobacterium sp.
ACCCTTTCACCGCCGAGACGCAGAGGACGCCGAGGTTGCGCAGAGAGTTGATGGGTGTTCGCTAGATTGTTTGCGGCTACGCCGCGCCGTGCCTCCGCGGTGGGGAATCCTATCCATTTACCATTTACCATTTACCATTTACCATTCTTGTTCACCTGGTTCAGATATTTGCCGAGGAAGCCAAGTGAAGGATTCAGGGGTGGAACTAAGACAAGGCCACGATAGTTATCGAAGCGGTTATGTAGCATTGGTGGGCCGACCAAATGCCGGCAAATCAACTCTCTTGAACCAACTTGTTGGTCAGAAAATAGCTGCTGTTTCTGACAAACCGCAGACTACGCGCTTCAAAATTCGAGGAGTCATTACTCGTCCCGGTGGCCAAATTGCTCTTGTCGACACCCCGGGAGTCCACCGGCCCGGCTACACGATGAACCGTAGAATGATGGCCAGCGTGCAGGACGCATTGCTGCAAGTGGATCTCGTTTGTCTAATCCGTGATGCTTCGGCGCCGACCGGCAATGGCGACCGGTTTGTCCTTGAACTGATCCAGAAATCCAGTAAGCCTTCCCTGCTCCTCTTGAATAAGATCGATAAACTTCATGATAAGGGAAAGTTGCTGCCACTGATCGATTGGTATAAGAGCCAATACGATTGGCGTGAGGTGATTCCAATATCTGCTCTAAGAGGGAGCATGTTAGATGTTTTGCTGAATGAAATAATCAAGAATTTGCCAGTCGGTGATCCCCTCTTCCCTGAAGACGAGCTAACCGATCAGTCTCTGAGGATAATGGTTGCCGAGATTGTTCGGGAAAAACTGTTGCAAGTCACTACCGAAGAGATTCCCTATGTCACGGCTGTCGTTACGGAGAGATTCGAAGAAGTCCGGCCTGATTTTGCGCGCATCTTCTGCGCCATCTTTGTTGAAAGATCTTCACAAAAGCAGATCATCATCGGTAAAGGAGCTTCACGCTTGAAACAGATTGGAATTGAGGCTCGCCGCGAAATTGAAGAGCTCCTGGGGCATCGCTGCCACTTGGAACTTTTTGTGAAGGTCGAAGAGCAGTGGCGGGATAAAGAACACCTGCTCGACGAAATGGGAATTACAGATTAGATGCGAACCTGGTACGCGCTTGATATAGATGTCGAAGCTGATGCTATCGAGGCTGTTGAATACGCTTTGATGGAAGCCGGAGCCCTGGGGACTGAGAACCAGGATCAAGCTGATGGTCTCGTTTTAGCAATAGCGTACTTCGAAAGCCTGCCGGATAGAGAACGTGTGCGATCAGAGATCTGCGAGGCTCTTCGGATCTACAGTCTTCCTTCGTCGGCTGTGCGAGACATGCGCTTACGCGAAGTCGACGATGAAGATTGGCTGCACGAATGGAAAGCTACTTGGCAGCCAGTTCCAGTTGGAGCGCGATTCTTAATTGCACCACCATGGACCGAGATCTCGAATAGCGACCGAATTATTATCCGCATTGAACCCGGAATGGCGTTTGGCACTGGGACGCACGAGACCACAAGACTGTGCCTGGCCGCTATCGAAAGGCATTTTCGTGGCGGTACCTTTCTCGATGTGGGAACCGGAACAGGGATACTGGCAATAGCAGCGGCCAAGCTTTTTCCGGATGGCGTCGTAACTGCGTTTGATACTGATTGCGCAGCGATAGCCATCGCTCAGGAGAATGCGCTACTCAACCAGGTCTCAATTGAATTCCAATGTGGAACAATTGATGTAAATACAACCGCCTCGGTTGATTGTGTCTGCGCGAATCTCACAGCAGAGGTGATCATCGAGTTATTACCGGTATTAATAGCAACAACTTGCGGCAAGCTAATTCTTTCGGGGTTGCTTAAAACACAGGTTGATGAGGTCGTGGCATCACTGCGGGAACTGGGCCTAACTCAGGAGTTTGACATCACGACTGCAGGTGAATGGGCTTGTGTCGTTGTTTAAGAAGGATCTCCGATGAATCGAAGAAGATTCTTTGCGCTGCCTGATGCCTTTGAACTGAGTCGTGGCTCAGTAATGCTTGGCCCAGAAGAAGCCCGCCATCTCAAGTACGTGCTGCGCTTGAAACAAGGCGCAGAAGTGTTCGTTTTCGATGGCCGTGGTCGAGAGTATCGATGCATTGTTGCTGGCTTTGGTCGCGACTCTGCTTCATTGGAAATAGTCGAAGAGATACCGGCTGCCAAGCCCGAATCACCGTTAGCCCTCACAATCGCCATCGCTTTACTCAAGGGTGAAAAATTCGATTTAGTAGTCCAAAAAGCTACCGAACTCGGTGTTACTAAAATAGTGCCGGTAAGCTCAAGATTCTCTGATATCAAATTACGTGACGAGGCAGATACCCATAAGCGAGTTGGTCGTTGGCAACGAATCGCGCTTGAAGCTGCGAAACAATCGGGCAGGGCCTTTATCCCCGAGGTAATGTTGCCGGTCACTTTCGAAGCGCTCGTCAATCAGGTCCAGCATTCAGTCAAGATCATGTTCTCAGAACGTTCTGGCGAGCCGTTGAAACAATTCACCGACAACTTGCAGAAACCAGTTAATGAAATGATGGCTCTGGTCGGCTCAGAAGGTGGCTGGGCAGATGAGGAGATTAGCGATGCTCGTCATGCCGGCTGGCTGATTGTGACATTAGGTGGTCGGACCTTAAGAGCTGAGACCGCTGCCATCGCCACGGTCACACTCTTACAACACCTTTATGGAGATCTAAAGTAAATGGTCACTCTTCTACAGAAACAAAAGCGTTCTTGGCATCTAAAGACGTTTTGGCCCTTTGATTTTTCAGTATGCTGAAGTAAATGCTTTCTGTTTCATTAATCATGCGCTCCAGACCGAATCGCTCCCGCGCCGCTATCTGGGCCGGCTTAACCATCTGTTGACGAGTACGCTCGTCTGCTAGCAGGTTAATGATTGCCGCAGCAAGTGCCTCTGCATCTCCTACTGGCGTAAGCCGCCCATTAACTCCGTCACTGCTGACCTCGCGTGCGCCTTCGGTTGCAGTTGCTACCACTGGGACTCCACTGGCCATGGCCTCTACCATTACCAGTCCAAATGGCTCTACTCGCGAGGCTGAAACGAATACGTCCAAAGCCGAATAAAAGGGAGCAACCGAGTCCAACCAGCCTAGAAGCCGAACACGATGGTGCAATTTTAACTCAGTAAGCAGTCTCTCCAGTTGAGCCCTGTAAGTCTTGTCTGGCGAATTGTCCTCGCCAGCAATCAGAAAGTATGCGTCCGGATATTGAGCGGCGATGATCGCAGCAGCGCGAATGAAAATATCCTGACCTTTGTGCTCGCGGAGTTCGCCGGCGATCCCAATGAGAAAACGCGCATCTGGACAGAGATTATTCCTGGAAGTCTCACGATCAAACGGTGCTGATTCGCAGTCGAAGCGGTCCCAATCGATTCCATAGATCACCACTGCAATCTTATCCTCAGCTACTATCTTTTGCTTACGCAGCGAGCGAGCGTCAGCTTCACCGGGCGCAATGACTGCAGCAACACGCGAAAACGTGAGCCGATGAAACTTACTCAAATGGCGCGTTAGATGCCGGGTGATTACCAACGGAACATTGCCAGCGTAGAAGGAGGCCAGCGTCGCGAGTGGATAATCACGGGCCACATGCGCATGGGTGACGTCAACCTGCTTCTCCCTGATGAAGCGGCCAAGCCGAATTGCACTTACCAGGTCGAGTGAGTTACGCAGTGGGAGGTTCAGAATGTTTTCACGCGGAACTGCGGTGAGATTGCCCAGTAGAGGCGTTCCTGGCCTCACAGCTACAAACACTTCATGTCCGCGCCTTTGAAGTGAGTTAGCGAGATCAGCCAAGTGGCGTTCGCCACCTCCGATAGCGCGTGCGGAATTGATTTGCAGTATTCTCAATTAATTTTTGAGACGTTACGCGGTGTTACCTCTGAACCTGTGTACTGATACCCCCTGGTTGGCTGCAAACGTGCAGTAGAAAGGATGCCTCTGGTGGCTTATATATAGAACGAACTGCTACGAGTCAAGGAGTTATAAGCTAGGGCCCGCTTGGAAACGGAGTTGATTGCTTCCCAGGCGGGAGACTCAGGCGTAAAATGGAGACCCTTATAAAGAAGAGGATCTCCCCCGGAACAAACGCTGACGGCGTCTCGTTTTTATTGTTGAGGAGGAATCAGCTTATAATGCCTACATCGAAAGAAGAAGCCGTTGCAACCGCTCAGAAAGATCTCGCGAAACGGCTGGGCATTGGTAATGATGAAGTGTCGGTCGATTCTGTCGAAGACGCTGAGTTCCCAGATACAGCGCTCGGAGCCGCCGGATCTGGAGAGATGAGTGGACAGATGTTAACAGATGGATGGAGAATCCGCCTGCGGGCCAAGGGTAAGAAGTTCGAATACCGCGCCAACAAGCATCAGATTAGACTCTTTAACTTCAAAGGGTCGAATTATTTGGTCTAAGTTTCCCGGGGTGAAGTATGAATCGCAATAACTTTCTAACGCATCTTGCTTTAGCTCTTGTCCTAATACTAATCGCTGCATTCGCTGGCCAGCTCAGAAAATGGCAGAAGCAATGGCGCTCTACCATCCAGATTGTCCCGGCCGAGTCCAAATACCCTGCGGATTTTGGATTTGAAATGGACATCGAGCCGAGTGCCGCGAACCCCCCAGAACTTCTCGTTAGATTTCGCCCGGGGGTATCAGCTGAAACCATACGAGCAATCACAGAACGCTTCAATGATCGTGTCGAGGACCACATTGAGGCTGTGGCAGGTCTGCTATCAATTGATGACCTGGACGATCTCGATGCAGAAGTGACAGCAGCCGCATATCGGGCCCTGCCTGAGGTCGAGTACGCTGAGCCAAACTATCAAATTAGCCTCTATCATGACGGAGGTGGATTTAAGCATCGGCATCCTGACGATCCAAGATTCGAAGAACAATGGGCTCTGGCAAATGATGGACGCAACGGTGGCAAAGAAGGAGCCGACATAAGCGCAATGCGTGCTTGGGCAGCTTCGACTGGCAGCGAAAGGGTTGTTGTCGCCGTTCTTGACAGCGGTGTTGATTACACTCACGAAGATCTCAGAAACAACATCTGGGTGCGCCCTGCAAACCTTGGCCCCTATCAAGATGATCATCTCGGTGTAATAGATGACGCTCAGGGTTATAACGCTCTAGATAACAGTGGCGATCCAATGGATGATAACGGCCATGGGACTCATTGCGCCGGTATTATCGGTGCCGAAGGTGGTAATAAGATCGGCATCACGGGCGTGAACTGGAAGGTCGAAATCATGCCATTGAAGTTCATGAATGCAGGAGGATTCGGCACCACAAAAGATGCCATTGAAGCTATCAATTACGTGATTATGCGTAAAAGAGACGGCGTTAATGTGCGAGTCATCAGTGCGAGCTGGGGCTCAACAATGAGATCAAGAGCACTGGAGGATGTGATTCGCAAAGCTAACAACGAAGGAATACTGTTTGTTGCTGCCAGTGGCAACTCGAGTGTTGACACTGATAAGAGGCCTCATTATCCAGCGAGTTACAACCTTGAGAATGTCATCAGCGTAGCAGCCGTTGGCAGCAATGACGAGCTGGCTCCCTTCTCGAATTATGGTCCCAAGAGTGTCCATGTGGCTGCCCCTGGAGTCGGTATTCTAAGTACCTGGCTGGGACAAGATTATGAACTGAAATCGGGAACTTCGATGGCAACACCCTTTGTTTCGGGCGTCGCAGCGCTAATTCTCTCTCAAAACTCAAATCTCACCGTGACTGAGTTGCGTTCTTTAATACTAAAGTCAACTGACAAATTGCCATCGCTGGCTGGGAAGGTCTCGACCGGAGGTCGGATAAACGCTGCCTTAGCTGTGGGTGGAAACTGACTTTAAGAAGTC
>CAZNPP010000228.1:0-5883 GCA_964574785.1 uncultured Chloracidobacterium sp.
TTTTCGACGCCTGCTCTATCAGCGCTGCTTACATTCTTCATCTTCATCATTGGACACTTCAGCGCTGATCTGAAAGGATTAGCAACCTCGATGGGAAGTGTTGGAGCCCGGTTTCTATTTGGAATTCTCTACTACCTTCTGCCTAACCTGGCCAACTTCAGCTTCATCACTCCGGCGGCCCATGGGCACGTACCGACGTTGCGATATGTCGTGGCATCGCTGCTATATGCCTCAGTGTACATCGCGGTGCTGCTCGCAGCAGCGACCGTAATTTTTCGCCGACGCAACTTTAAATGACTCTAGAAGATCAACACCCCTTGGCGGCTACTCAGACAAATACTACGTCCACCCGATCTGACATCTTGTTAGTCGTGATCATTCTTCTTGGTCTAACCGGCATATTCGCGTTATCTCGTTCACTTGATAACAACCGCGTGTTTGCCGAGCAGAGATTTGAAGAGGAAGAACTTTATTTAACGGGTGACACGCTGAAACGAATGAGCCTCGCATTCAACGGATTGGCAGCAGATTGGTACTGGATGCGTTCGCTCCAGTATGTTGGGGGCAAAATACTAAACTTGCCTGACGATGCACAGTTATATGATCTCGAACAGCTTGATTTAAGACTTTTGGCGCCGTTGCTGGACACAGCCACGACTCTCGATCCGCAGTTTTTGGAACCGTACGAGTACGCAGCGATGGTGCTCTCCGGAATCCAAACAGATGAAGCAGTCCGGATTATAAAAAAGGGGATTGACTCAAACCCTTCCGCTTGGAGGCTCTACCAACATCTGGGCTACATCCACTGGCAACAGAAAGATTTCAAGGCGGCAAGTGAGGCATACGGTAAAGGTGCCGGTTTACCAGATGCTCCGTCGTGGATGGAGGCCATGAGTGCGAGGATGGCCGCCGAAGGCGGGAGTCGAGCTACGGCTCGTGAAATCTATCAGCGCATGTACGAAGAAGCTGTTGACAATAAGGTAAGGGAAATGGCCCGTCGACGTTTATTCCAAGTTGATTCTCTGGAGGAGCGCGACGTTCTGCGGAAAGTTATTGCCGGTTTTCAGAGCAAGACGGGTCGTTGTCCTGCTAGCTGGCAAGAGATCGCTCCTGTGCTAAGCGCATTGTCCATGCGAGTGGATATTAGTGGTGTTCCGCTTGATCCTTCGGGGACACCTTATCTACTGGTGAAGTGTGAGGTGGAACTTGATCCCAAATCCGAAGTACCTCAGAAATAGAATGTCCGACAAACTTTTAGTTTGTCGATTTTATTCTTCCTGTCAGGTATGTGGACAGTACTACCAACTCTGTAAATAAAGGGGCGACAAACTGAAGTTTGTCGAACTGTGCAATGCCAATAATTGAAATCGAAAACTTAACCAAGGACTATGATGTGGGGTTCTGGCGAAAACGTAAGGTCCGGGCCTTGGATGGTCTTACTTTATTCGTTGAGCGAGGCGAAATCTTCGGCTTTCTTGGTGCAAATGGCGCCGGCAAAACAACCACCCTAAAACTACTGATGAGTTTGTTATTTCCCACCGCGGGTACGGCCCGAATTCTTGGCTACAACATCGCAGACGTTTCGGTACACCAGCACATCGGCTATCTACCTGAGAATCCTTATTTTTATGACTATCTCACTGCCCAAGAGTTTCTTGATTACTGTGGGCAGATTTTTGGTTATCAACGAGCCATCCGGAAAAAACAGACGAATGAGCTGTTAACACGAGTCGGGCTAGAAGAGAAGAACTGGACCACACAACTCAGGAAATTTTCCAAGGGCATGTTACAGCGAGTCGGGCTTGCTCAAGCACTCATCAATGATCCTCAGGTAGTCTTTCTTGATGAGCCGATGAGTGGACTTGATCCTGTCGGACGTCGTGAGGTTCGTGATCTTATAGCGTCGCTGCGTATCGAAGGAAAAACCGTCTTCATGTGTTCCCACATACTCTCTGACATTGAGGTGCTATGCGACCGCATCGCAATTCTCAAGCAGGGCCGGCTGGCACATTTGGGCCAACTTGATGAACTGCGCCTGCGAAACGGAGAGACAAATCATGTTGAGATTGTAGCCACAGGGACTGATGAGACTTTGCTAAGAAACTTCTTACCAGATCGTAAGCACTTCAAAATAACTCCTACTGCCGTTGGGGTCCGCATTCAGGTGACCAATGAATCGGAGGTCGACTGTGTCCTTGCTGCTCTGCGGCGGGTTGATGGAAAACTGGTGTCAGTTCAGCCAATCAGGCAATCCTTGGAGGATTTGTTTACTTAAACCTAAATGCAATGACTTCCATTCTGATATCAGCGCGTATATCAGAGTCGGTCATACCTTCGAGCATTACTTGGATCGGGAGAGTGCGATTTGGTTGCAACTCAGCTTGCCGTGTGGGAACGACAACTACGGTCCGCACCTTCACAGGATTTCCGTCCTGATCAACTACCGCCGCACGAACTTCAAGACCATTAAGTGTCCTTCCTGTAAAGTTGCGAACCGTCGTACGGAGACTCATTACGATGTCCCCAAGCGCACGTCTCGCCTCGTCAGCTTCAGGCGCATCGAGAACAATCCTTGAATGGTATTGCTCAAATTCGGGTGAGCCGGCTCGTATGGCCCCTTCCAAGGTAGGCTGTTCCGGGCCCCCGCCGCTAGCTCGAAGTAAAAGATAAAAAACAAAAGCAATCAGGATCGCGGCAACTACCGCAGCACCCATAATTACCTTCCGACGGGAATCATCCAACTCTGAAACTGGTCGCTCTGAAGCCGCCATAGTTCGTAATTGTCAATTCTAAATATCGGCTCAAGGTTTTGCAAACTGATGGACATCGGTACACGAAGAAAAAGTTTGTAAGGCTTTATTCGGACTGGTTCCTCATCAAAAGTTGCCCGCAAGATACGCTCGGCTTCAGCCAAGTTTTCAGTTTTGCCCTAACACGCAGTCACCCCTAAAGCCGAACTACTCTCTTGGTCAACACAGCGATACCCGATGCTTCAAGCCCAAGGGTAGCTTGCGGAAATCAATGCTAAAGCCGATAAGGTCTAACTTCTCTTGCGAGCCAGTAGACGGGAAATCAACTCTTCTAGTTGGTTGAAATCAATCGGTTTCCTTATGTACCCATCACATCCTGCTTTGAGAGCTTGGGTGTGAAAGTCTGCAGTATCGTGTGCTGACACAGCAATGATTGGAGTATTCATCAAAGGCGGGATTTCGCGAATTCTCTTAGTTGCCGAGAGGCCATCAATAATCGGCAAGCTCAGGTCCATGAGAATCAGTTGAGGATGTTCTTGCTCCGCGATATTGACAGCTTCAAGCCCATTTATTGCTTCTACCACCTGATAGCCACTGATTTCAAGCAACCTACGAAGCATAAAACGGTTGTCTTCCGAATCCTCTACCAGTAACAATTTCTTAGAGGATAACTCTGTTTTGCTGGGTTCTGGCTGCCTTCCCGTGGCACTATTCATGAAAAAGTACCGTGCTCCTCAAAGAAATGTTTCGATCTGCTGTATCACTAGAATACGCAACCCTTTTTTGCTAAGATGCCGCATCGAAATACGACACATTGAATTGGGCAGTTCGGGTTTAATCGGTACACTAGTCGGGTTCTCACTCCCCCGTTCCCGGCAAGGTTAAAAGACCCGTGAGAGGATTGGACCTTTCATGAAGCCGCTACTATTGGAAGCAGAAGACGACGTCGCACTACAGAACCTTGGCCAGGCATCTGTCCAAATAGTCCACGATCTAAAAAACCAACTTAATGGCCTCAAACTGTATGCCACATTCCTGCGCAAGCGCCTCGAGAAAGGTGAGCACGCTACGGACGAACTCGAAACTGTTAACAAGCTCATTTCGGGACTGGACCGAATGGCAAACGATTTAACGTGTCTCATTCGGTATGGTAGACCCATCGAATTAAAGAAAAAGCAGCACATCGATCTTCAAGAGCTGTTATCCAGGGTTTGTTCAGATCTTGAGGCAAACATTGATGTCGAGTCGGCTTCTGAACCATTTCTTGGCGAGTTTGATCCTGAGCTACTAGTCGAAGGTTTTAGAGCAATCTCCCTTGGCGCATTAAAGATGCAAGGTAAAAAGGATGATCTGTGGTTGCAAATTCGTCTGAGAACTGAGAACGTGAATTCAAAATTACAAGCAATTATCGAATGGCATGGAGTAGGCTCATGCGATTACGACCCATTTAAATCATTTGCTGGCAGTGAGGCGATAAGGATGTCGCTAGCTTCCAGGATAATCGAGGCTCATAAAGGTTGCGCTGAACACGATCAAGGATTGTTACGCGTTCGGCTTCCGCTTTAGGGACCGCCGGATTAACTTGCCCATTAGAAGGGAACTTAACAATGATAACTACGACAGGAGCAGGGGCTTCGAGGGAGGAACGAAAGGTGGAGAATAAGGATGTCCGGATTCTCGTAGTGGATGACGAATCGATGATCGCCGATTCACTTAAGCAGAACCTTGTTGAAGAGGGTTACTCAGTTGATATAGCCGCTACGGGCGCCGAAGCAATTGAGCTCTTTGATCAGGGTGGGCACCACCTCGCGATTTGCGACCTGCAACTTCCAGATATGGATGGACTTGAAATCATGAGGCATATGAAGGATACCCGACCCACCACCGAGGTCATCGTGGTCACAGGTTATGGGTCTGTAGCACGAGCAGTTGAAGCTACGAAAGCAGGTGCTTTCTACTTCGTTGAAAAACCTTTTGATTTCGAAGAAATACAGCCGCTGGTCGACAAAGCTTTAGAGCGACGCGAACTAGTAGCTGAGACTACAAACATGCGTCGTCAACTCTCTACTCGGGCGGAGTACTTCAACATCATCGGCGCTTCGAAACAGATGCAGACAATCTATGAAACCATTGAATCGGTGGCGAAGTCCGATGCGAATGTTCTCATCGTAGGCGAGTCAGGGACTGGTAAGGAATTAATTGCCAATGCCATTCATTACAACTCGTTGCGATCCAAGAAACCCTTCATCAAAGTAAACTGTGCCGCCTTACCAAAAGAACTGATTGAGTCAGAACTCTTTGGGCATACGAAAGGCGCCTTTACGGGAGCGCACGCTGACAAGGAGGGTCTGGTCCAACATGCCGCTGGTGGTTCACTGATGCTCGATGAAATTGCTGAGATGCCAGTCGAACTGCAGCCGAAGCTTCTTCGCGTCTTACAAGAAAGGAGCTATCGAAAAATAGGCTCGGAGAAGACTTATGCCGTTGATTTTAGACTTATCACCTCAACCAATCGGCCTCCAGCTGACGCCATTCGCGATGGTCTACTACGAGACGACCTTTTCTACAGGATTTCAACAATAACCATTCATGTTCCGCCGCTAAGAGAACGCAGTGAGGATATTCAGCTTTTGACTGAGCATTTTCTTCACATGTACGCGCAGAAGTATGAGCGTCCGATCGATGGGGTATCTCAGGCGGCATATCAGCGCTTGTTTGGTCATACTTGGCCAGGTAATGTTCGTGAGCTTCAGAATGTAATTGAACGGGCCGTACTGCTGGCAAAAAGTAATCGCATCGAGCCAGTTGATTTACCCTTTGATAATGGGACGCTGCCAGAAGGTTTGGGGGCAAGTGCAACCTGGGACGTTCCACCCAACATGACTCTCGAAGATATCGAGCGGTTGGTAATCGAGAGAACCCTGCAGCGAACAGGTGGGAATAAGCAGGCCGCAGCAAACCTGCTTGGTATCTATCGGCCGCGGCTCTACAGCAAGATCAGGAAGTACAATATTGATGTAGGCTCGCTTGTCTCGGCCTGATTCATTAAGTGATGAGTAGAAGTCAGAAGTCAGGAGCCAGAAGTCAGCGTAGGACCACCTGAAGGTGGTTGCGAGAGCCAGAAACTCTCGGC
>CAZNPP010000229.1:0-4081 GCA_964574785.1 uncultured Chloracidobacterium sp.
TCGGGCCGCAGGCAATTTCTAGTTTATCACCGCTGCAGTTCAGAAAAGGAAGTTTCAAACGCAGAACGTCATGATGATGTTACCTACGAGGACTGGTTTCTCTTAGAAATTGAACTCAGTGAGTTGAAGACCGCAGCGCACGTAGTGGCTCGGCGAGTGGGGTGATCTATCGGCCCGGTCGCTGCGAAGCTGGGAAAAGAAAATCGCAGCTCATACATCACGATCGTTAGCGGAGTATTGGAACTCAACTTTTCCCAGCTTCTCCGCTCCCGGTTCCGTAATTCCGCTCCTGACGGTTCTGTAAGGCGGCTCCCGGTCTAAAGGCGTTCAGTCGATCTTGCATGGCCCCATCGCCAGGTATTTTAATTAATGATTTTCTTCACGGCCTCTGCCCCGCGGTTGTCAATGGAGATCATGCAACTAGTATTTTTGCCATTGGGCAACCACGAAGCATGATGTGAGACGACCCTGGAACATCCCGATTAGAGACTCGAGTTTCATCAATAAGGGAGAGTAAAGCCGTTTTGCTTGGAGTGGTATGCGGAAAATCAGAGAATTGAGCACAAACAAGAACCCAACGTTTCCCATATACTTGCATGCAACCGGCTTGAACCGGGAAGCAAACTCCCGCTGCAATGCGTGGACGTCTATTGCTGCTTCATTGGCTGAAAAGAATCGATCGTATTTGTACCAGAACCGTCGAACCAGATCGGGAACTGAATTGCTGTGGGGTTCCATGAAGCAAAAGTATCCCCCTGGTTTCAGTACGCGATGAATCTCTGATACCGCGCGGCTCACATTAGGATGCATATGATGGAGACCGCCGACTACGACTACTAAGTCAAAGGAGTTGGCTGGTATACCGGAGTCGAGCAGAGACCGTTCAATTGCGTCGCATTCAGACCACTTTGTTCGATAGGAACCAATCGCTTCAGTTGAGATATCAAGTCCGGTGACTTTTGCATTGCGGCCCAGAAGATAGGCGGTCGTTTGGCCACTGCCACACATCGCATCCAAGACTGTCATTTCTGATAAATCGATACCCTGAAGCATGGGTACGTAGATGAATCTACGGCGATACTCGATACTGAATGGATCGCTGTAATGTTTTTCGTAATCTTCGGCGATCTGGTTATAGTGACTTCGCTGAAGCTTTTCGGAGGGACCAAGGTCAGCAAGTTGAACGTGGACACTCTTTGGCGGGGAGATGGCCACGCTCATTACTTTAACCTCCAGCGAACGGGTGATGCCAGCCCGACGATAAATAGCCATCCAATTACGGAGAGCATTCCGGCGTAGCGAGTTCGTTGTGGTTCCCTGAATTCCAAGTCAATTGTGGTGCTTTCTTCAGGCACGCCAATCATTAAGGCTCCGTCCTCGGCAGGCCATGTGGCTAGGACCTGGTCAGCAGTCTTAGCCTCCCAATGAGGATAATAAAAGGTTCTGACTCGGGCGTTGGTCGCATGACCGTCAGAAACTGTAAATCGGCGACGCTCGGGTTCCCAGGTTTCTATCGCAACACTTCGCCCGCTGATCTCGATCTCGCGCTCCATTGCTCGTGGATTTGGACTGGCCCAAACAGGCAACCAGTAGTTTACACTGGCCGAGCCGGGCACCAATTTGAGTCGATATTCGAATTGAGTCTGATTCACGTATGGAGCCTCTCTAATTGTCTGCGAGAACGTGAATACAACTGAAATGAGCACGGCTCCAAAGATCAAAAGTCGTATCGGGGCTTTCGGGGCAACTTCCCTCTGAAACCATAGAGCAACGGCCGCTGCTGCGAGGAGTGACCCCGCTATTGATACAACGGCCAACCACCGCCAAGGAAACTGGGTATGCGCAAGGGGAGGCAGAATACGCCACAATGGCCAACTCAAGGGCAGAGTCATGAAAGCTGCCATTAGTAACAAGGCACCCGCTGGTTTAAGGGTCATACGCAGACGAGTGTGTCGCCGGTGCAGCTGAGCGATTGCGGGCGCGAACAATAGGGCTGTGCTGAGCGCCAGCAAATTCCCCCACCAAACATTTAGGTTATCCGATGACAGCGTGGAGAATAGAAAATTGTGGTGGTATTCGACCAAAGTGTCGGGATGAATATTATTTCGTCCAATCCATCTGAGCTCAGATATCGTGGTGATCCAATAAATCGCGCTTGCGGCCAGGCCTAAACATAGGGCGGCGACGAGTTTCGCAGTGGACTTGGCCTTTTCCGAATGCTGGATTCTTAATCCTGCATAGACTGTGAGTCCAATCGAACCGATTACCGCAAGGGGCAGATGTGTCAGGAGCAGCAAGGCATAGGCTGCGGCCAATCCCGCAATGCTTCGGCGGTTTCCTGACAGACAAACTCTCTCAACAAAGAGCAACCCAAAAGGAATTATTGACGTTGCTGCGTGTTCAGCGAGGAGTGATGATTGATAGAGCTGATTTACGCGATATGGAGCTACTGCAAAGAAAATACCGGCGAGCATAGCCGCCCGACTTAACAGCATGGATCTGGCCCATAGGTACATCCCTAATGCACCGATCATAGAAATGATCATTAGGGAGAGTAGTATGCCGTTGTACCAGTTGCCAGTTATTACGACATTAGTAGCGAAGAGGTAGTAAAGGGCCGGCGGGTAGAATCTGAAGCTTGGATCCCCATAACCGGAGTTGGACACCGCGAGCCAACTAGGATAGAGATCACCACTTTGGATGGCGTCGTGGAAAGGAAGTGCAAAGCGAAGATGATTGGTGAGGTCTGGATGGAACGGAATGCCATAGACCACGGCAGGAATGATCATTATGGCCGAAAGCGCAAGGACGGAAAAGATAGTCCAGGCATCGGGCGTGGAAGTTTCCGCCCTGATGTTAAGATCAAACCTCGAGGCCACTTTCGAAGGCATCCGATTTTTGTTTGGAAACAGAGAAAATGAAGGAGATGTGCGAAGATTCTAATTACTTAGAGGTGGAGCCGCGATTACTTCATCCCGATCCGCATAAGGAGTGAGGGCTGTGTTGTCTCCGTGCATTACTCCATCCTTTGCGATACCAAAGCAACGCGTCCAAGTTTTGTGCTGTGCCTGTGGTAATTGTAGGAACCGCAGTGGCATAAAACTCTGCGGGTCTCATCCCTGGCGGTGTAGGATGGGCGGCAAAGTTGTAGCTGCTCTTAGTTCCGGAGCCGAGAACCGCGTCTGTTAAGAAGTCGCCGCTTAATGCAGGAGTATCCCCAAAGTCGCCAAGACCTTTTGTCGCTTGGTAGGTTAACTGACAACTCTGTATTGTCCGTAGAGAAGATTGCGCGGAGCCCTCATTCGCAGCACGGCGAGTAGCCAGCAGTCTCGGCACTGCGCTTGCGGCCAAAATGCCCATTACCGCGACTACGATCAGTAGCTTTATGAGTGAAAACCCTCTTTGTCCGCTATCGGGATCTTGCGTTCTCATCTTTAGATTAATTGGATCTTAGTCTCAGAAAACCAAAGGGGCAGAGTTAACCCCCCGCCCCCATGAGCCGTCTTTTGGAAAAAGATTGTGTTGCACCCTATTGGCCGAGAGCGGACATACCATTGATTAATGCTCTAGTATTAGGGTCGGTGCCAGTTGTGGTATCACCACGCATTACACCATCTTCGGTGATACCAAAACGGCGCGTGCCAGTCATGGAAATACCGCTTATGGTTGTGGGCAGACACTTAGCACCGAAAACCGCATTTGACCCTGTTCCAGCTGCCTCGACAATCGCGAAAGCGTAACCGCTTTTCGTGCCCAATTTGAGGACACCATCGATCAGGTTCACGTCATTGTCATGTAGCTTGGCGAGGGTATCAGCGAAAGCCCCGCTTCCTGTAGTGGCTTGATAGGTGGCTTGGGCGCTGTGAATTGTGCGCAGCGACGACTGGGCTGAGCCTTCGTTAGCGGCGCGACGAGAAGCGAGAAGGTTAGGGATAGCGATGGCGGCGATGATACCGATAATCGCGACGACGATCAGAAGTTCAATTAGAGAGAAGCCTTCTTGGCGGTTTGTTTTCATTTTGTAGTTCGTGCTCCTTAAGAGAATAAGTTGTTGGAATTCTCGCGCCACCGGCTTTCATCT
>CAZNPP010000229.1:4181-5789 GCA_964574785.1 uncultured Chloracidobacterium sp.
GTTCTCGCCTGCTCCGGCAGCAATGTCCGAATGGTCCTCGGCCCTACGACGCTCTGGAGGATCGGAAGTTCGCCGGCGTGGGGTAGAATCCGGACTTCTACGTTCATCTCTTAGTTGAGCCGTCAAGCCACGGATGCCATGCTTGTCAAGTAAATGTCGCAGAGAGCGGACGGAGAGATGCAGCAGTTCTGACGCGTTCGTCTGATTGCCACTCGTTCTCTTCAAAGCCTCAAGCAGATAAGTCTTCTCAAGCTGGTCCAGATGGGCGGTGAGATTGATGCCTTCTTCCGGTAAATCAAAAGCACCCGCGATCCGAGTGGGGCTGTAGTTTGTAATCTTCTCAGGCAGCCGTTCAGGTTGGATAACATCAGTAGTCTCGAGCGCAACAGCTCGCTCTATCGTATGTTCCAGTTCTCTTACATTGCCGGGCCAGGAATAATTTTCGAGTAATTGCATTGCCTTCTCGCTAATCTTTAGGCTCCGGCTAGATTGGCCGCAGAATTTGTTTACAAAATGTTCCGCTAAATCTTCGACATCCTGAAGCCTTTCGCGCAACGGGGGTAACTCGATCGGAATCACGGAGATGCGATAGAAGAGGTCCTCTCTAAATCTTCCCTCCTGCACCATGCTGGAGAGATCCCGGTTTGTAGCTGCAATAACACGCGTATCTACGACTATCTCTGTTGTTGAGCCGACGGGTCGCAGCTTCCTCTCCTGAAGAACTCTTAGCAATTTTACCTGCATGGCAGGGGACATCTCTCCGATCTCATCCAGGAAGATGGTTCCTGTATTCGCAGCTTCAAAAAGCCCTTTGCGGTTTGTATTTGCTCCAGTGAAAGAGCCCTTTACGTAACCGAAGAGTTCAGATTCAAGCAATGTTTCGGTAAAAGCTCCGCAGTTAATCGAAACGAACGGCTTTTCCGCTCGAGGGCCCAGGTCGTGTATGGCCCTGGCTACCAATTCCTTCCCGGTGCCCGACTCACCAGTTACGAGAACCGTTGATTGCACTTGCGCAACAGTTTCAATCATTTGATAAACGGCCTGCATGCTTGCTGATCTACCAATGATATTACCGAGCTGACCTCGGCTGCGTTGGCCTTGTATGAGAACCTTATTCTCTTCAATGAGCGCTTCTTTCTCTTTAACGAGAGAAACCTTCGTCAGTGCACGAGCAATCGTCTCTTTCAATAAGTCATTGTCGAAGGGTTTTTGCACAAAGTCGTAAGCGCCTAGTAGAAATGCTTCGCGAGCTGTATCGACATTCGCAAATGCCGTCATCATCACAACTTCGACATTTGGCAATAGTTCTCGAGCTGAGCGGAGAAGCTCGATACCGTTCATGTCGGACATTCTCACATCCGAAATGATCAGATCGGCGGGATCACTACGGAGTAATGTCATTGCCTCGCTGCCACTTTCAGCAACGCGCACTTTGTGTCCTTCTCGCTGAAAGAGATGCGTCAGGAACTGTCGCATCCCAAGTTCGTCGTCAACGATGAGTAGATTGGCCATGATAAGAAAAGCTCATTTGTGATTTTTCATTCGTGATTTATCATTTGTCATTTTTTCGCGTCTTACAGTTTTGAGAGATGCTATGAAGATTCGGCA
>CAZNPP010000230.1:0-5707 GCA_964574785.1 uncultured Chloracidobacterium sp.
CACTCCAACCATCATGTGTTTCGTAGATGACATTACAATCATCGCACCAGGCATCGGGGAAGCGCTTTTCATCCGAAATCTCGCCGCCATTAAAACCTAAACCAACAGCGTCTTCTGTGAGGTGACAGCAAACGAATGTCTCTTCAGATTCGCCATGCGTTTCGCACTTGACTAGGTTTGGCATTGGCTTCACCTTACCACAGCTGAAGACTGTTGCCATGTTACTTATGAACAGACAATATTTGACCTCGCCGCTGTTGCTCCTGATTTTAGTTGTGAGGGGTTCGCTGTCTACAACGTACGCCGGGGCTTCGCTATAACAGCCTGATTGAATTGTCTCGCCTAACGTAAAAACCTCTCAGGGGACTAGCGGACACCACACGCTTCAGCGTCGTGGAGGTTCAATTTCGACCTAACAGACGCTTCCCACACACTACCTGACTCAGGATATCCTTTGCGCAAGCTTATGCGCGGAAACGATGGGACTGTTCTTGTGGGCGGAAAGTGAAGCTCCACGACGCTGAAGCGTGTGGTGTCTACTCCTTCCTGGGAAGTTTCTGGTTAGCGAAGGAAAGTCCCCACGGTTAAAGCCTAATTTTTCCGCCAAACTTACCTAACTTGTTCCTCGTAAGATGTCTCTATACCAGTGAAGACGAAATTTGAGACCGGAGTATCGATGACACGGTTTGAGTCGCCGGACGAGCTGCTTGTGGTCGCGGCGATTCTCGGCAACCTGGAGGCGTTTGAACAGCTCGTAGTGCGATACAGGCCTGCCGTCGTGCGACTCGCGCGGACCATCGTGGGTACCGATCATGCAGAAGATATAGCGCAGGACTCGCTCCTCCTGGCCTTTAAAGCACTGCCCTCGATCGAGGAGCCGCGCAAGTTTGCCGCATGGCTTTCGGCCATAACGCGTCATCGGGCGCTGCGGTTCAGTAAGAGTGAAAACACCCTTCTGAGTAAACGAGTGGCATTCGATGAGGCCCTGCTCGAAAAAATTGAAGCACTGGCGAAGCCGCTTAAAGAAAAGGAAAGGGATGAGTCAATTATAAAAGCGCTCGATAATCTACCGGCTGATTACGCCATGCCTTTGAGGTTGCGCTTTCTTGATGAGATGCCGCTGAAGAGGATTGCCGCATTTATGGGAGTACCGGTATCAACAGTTAAGTGGAGGATCCATCATGGGAAGAAACTGTTGCGGGCGAAGGCCCTAGACTAGCCGCACATTACGAAGCACAAAATCAAACCACCACCACGGAGACACGGAGAGCACGGAGGAATGAATTAGAAACATGAGGAGAGCACGATGGAACAAGAAACAGTAAAACTACTAAACGTATTGCGGCGAATTGCACGCGCGGCTAGCTATGCAGCCTGGACCAAACCGGGACCTGAGGCGTCGCAGTTCTGCATTGCGCAATACAATCGCGTACTTGCTCGATTAATCGAGCTTGAGCCGGGAATCAAGCATTTGTTTACGCCGCTGAGTGATTCTGCTTCACCGGAAGTCATCCGCATAGCGGCTCGCGAGCTACTAGCGTACTTTGAAGCGGACGAGCCGGAATTTCTTCACTTCCTCGGCGGCATTTTTCAGTGCGGTTGTGTTGCACACGAGAAATGCGTGTCACTGGCGACGGCACGTGAATAAACTAGAATTAGGAGCAAGTATGGAAAGAGAAAAAGAGTTGGTTAAGTTGATCAATGTATTAAGGCGCACAGCCCGCATGGCGCTGCAATCAGAGTGGACCGGCGGCAAAGAAGACGCGGCTGCTTTTTGCACCGACCAGTATAACCGCGTGCTTGCGCGACTGAAGGAGATCGATCCCGGGGTGGGCGTGGTTTTTGAACCTTTACCGCAGGGAAGTTCTTTAACTGTTGTGGCCATGGCTTCGCGGCAACTTGCGTCCTATTACGAAGACGAATTTGGACCAGCAAAGGGCTTTGGACGTGCATACGGTTTTGGTTTCGATCCCAAGATGTTCAAGGAGTTTTGGGAGAAATCAGCGCGCGAAATCGAGGACATGGGCGAGTTTATTCGAGAAAGCATCGAGGAATGGCTGCGGCATAAGAAGTCCTCTCATAAGAAGGAGGATGATGCAGGCCGTGAGTGTTGAGCTGGAATCAACCTCGCTCTAATCGTTGGCGTTCCTGAATGGCCTCAAGCTCAGGAATCAAAACCAGATCCTTTGGTCGGCCAGCAGCGCGCTTCGCTAGGATTAGTTTGCCGATATCGATAACGCGAAACGGGTAACCGAACAGCTCGTAAGTCAGCGATCCCTCTGAGACATCTTCGTAATAACCAACTCCGCGTACCTCACCCAAGAGATCGAGGCTGCCAACGTCGGTCGTAAACGTAAAGTTCAATCCTCGTCGCAAGGTCTCTGCATCGAGGATGAATGGAACATCCGCAGGCGCTCCTCGCAAGCTGGCGTTAACGGATTGGAGCGCGCTGGCCAATCGTTCAAGGTTCGCCGGGTTACGCGCATAGCAAACGTCGATGTCTGTTGTGGGAATCTCTGATCCGTGAAGAGTGGCCGCGACTCCGCCTACGACTACGCATTCAACTTTGAATCTGCCGAGAAGCTCGATCTGTTTCTCAACCACGTGTCTAAGTCTTTCAGTGAGGTTTGTTGGTTGATTCATCGGTTGGTCCAATAAGGCGCGCAGTTGCCTTCAGTTTTCTGATCCCAGCGATGTGATCGTCCAGTTTTCGAATTCTCTCTTCCGGAGTGAGCCTCAGGTTTTCCAGCGTCAGGGTCAGATCAATACCAAACTCAACTGCATGGGCAGCCGCCGAACCCGGTGGTGGGTTGAGGAAGTAATCGTCAGCATCTTTGCTCGTAA
The DNA here is from genome assembly GCA_964574785.1 of uncultured Chloracidobacterium sp. GTDB lineage: Bacteria > Acidobacteriota > Blastocatellia > Pyrinomonadales > Pyrinomonadaceae > PSRF01. Next base: position 2,845 of record CAZNPP010000230.1, read on the forward strand.
CCATGTTTTTACGGCGCTAGTATAGCACTTGGATGATTACCGAGGCTTCATATTACCAGGCGAATTCAGTGAACAAAGTTGGTGTTTTACAATCGGGCCCGCTGACTTTTCTTGCTATCATGGCCGCCATGCCAAACACTAACGATCAAGCCAGCGCTGCAACTAAAAGAAAGAAAGCTGCCAAAGACGAAACCTCTAACCAGAGCCCCTCTCCTGATAAACCGGATCAACAATCCACTCCTACTGAATCCTATCAAGCAGAATTGTTTCCTGTTTCGTCGAATCAGCAAGCTCCGAGCAAGATTCAAAAAGAGCCGCCCAGGAAAGCCCATAAAGCTCAAAGTCAGCGAGAAGAACTGCTGCATCCGTCCGCGCAGGAATTCAAAGAACTCTATCAACTCGCACAGAAGATCCAGGAATTCAAACCCTGGAAATTCATGGAAGAGGAAGATGTTTTTGGCGTTCAGGATCCTGAGACTGGTGAAATCGGATTTGTCAGTGTGATGGGGTTACTCGGCGAATATGAAGCGGTAGCCGTATTCCGCGGGCCAGAGGGCTTATATGCCTGGGCAGACCTCAAATCCCATCTGCAACTCGATCCAAACGATGAGCAAGCTCACCAAATATTCCTGGAAATCCCGCAATTTCAGCTCTCGTTTGAATCAGGGAGTGACCTGGACAAGAGAGACCGCGAAGCTATTAAGAGTTCCGGATTGAAGTTTGGCCGAAAGAAACCTTGTTTCCGAAGTTGTCGGCCCGGGTATCTGGGATGGTTCCTGACTAAGGCCGAAGCGCGGCAGCTAATCCATACGCTCGCCCAGCTCATTGATGTCGCGGAGCGGTTCAGTTCCGACGAAAGCGTGATTCCGTTGAATGTTCCTCCCAGGGAGAATGATTTCCTAATCCGTGTTCCTGAGAGCCATGGTTCAGAACTAGTCTGGCAAGATCAGATAAGAACGATCGAGCCGCCCCTTGAGACTTTGGTGCCATTCAAGGTCGACGACGCTGTCCTCAAGACCTTACGAGCGTTGCCAAAATCCGGCAGTCTCGAAATAGATCTTTTTCCCTTGCCCGCAAGGGTTGGCGGACCTAATGAAAGGCCTCAGCTAGCGTATGCGCTCCTGGCGGCGGACTCGGCATCAGGTCTAATCTTGGGATTTGAATTGTTGGCAGCGACAGGCGGGGTTGACCTTATGTACGCCGAGATTCCGGAAAAGCTTTCTGACATGTTGCGAACTCACAAGTCGGGCCCAGTAGACTTTCTATTGCGCTCGGAAAGACTAGCCGACGTCCTGAGTTCATTTGTTACTGATTTAGGCTGCAATCTCTTTTTAAATGAACGGCTACCTGCCGTTGAGCAGGCAAAGGTGTTTATGTTTAAGAGCATGGGAATGCGTCCGTAGGTTTTGGAGTCTGTTATTAATCGTGCTGTTGGCCATCGGAAGAATCTGGCGATGAGAAAATTGGCTCGTCCGTTAGGCTTTGTTTTTACCATCTATGCCCTCACAGTTTCTTTTAATGCGTTTGGTCAGGAAACTCCCAACCAAGTTGTGATTGATCGAGCGCGAGGGGTTTATTACAACCTGGCAAGACAAGGCTTTAAAGGCTTCAAAGCCACTATTGAACCCAACTGGGAAGTCATACTTGCTCACACTGCCACTCCTGAGAATTTGAATGTGTTTCGCGCTGTACGATTCTCGATGGTCGTCGATGCAAATGGCGCTGTTAGAACCAACCGTGAAGTCAACGCTATTATTGTTACCCCTAGAATGGAAACTGTGGTTAATGATATTCACTATCATCTTCATCGCCTGGTAGCCGGTTTCTTTGGTACCTGGCGAATTTTCATGGTGGACGTGCCTTTTCCTGACTCAAATACACCAATCAAACTTGAAAAACTGGGCGAGCACTACCGGCTCACCTACTCGACTCAGCCGGGTGACATAATGGTTTTGATGACGGACGAGCTTCTGATTACCGAATGGAGTCTTGTTAGTCCCAGGGCGAAGAGAATCGTCAAGCCTCAATTTAAGAAGACTGACGCCGGCTTTCTATTAACTGGTTACCAGGGGATCTTTGAACCAATTATCGCAGGCAATAAATCAACATTGGACTTCACGATCGAATACCAGGATGTTGGCGGAATGAAGCTCCCTCATAAAGTTAGACTGGGAGGGACGTATGGCGATGAACCGGTTGATGCCGAGGTTCTGTTCAAGGTGAACTGACCAAGTAATAGCAATCAAGGTTTGACACCAAAACGGCTTGTACTGATAACTTTCTCAATATGAAAACTATTGCTCTCTCTCTATTGATGACCACACTCTTCAACGAGTAGATTCCATCGTTGAAAATAATTCCGTTTCCCGGAAAAGCCTATCTGAGGTTTGGTTCTATGTAGTCGTATTACGCAAATGTTAAGCTATCCTCGTGGCTGCAACGTCTCTTAAAACGCTCATACTCTCGTTAATATTTCTTGTAGCCTGCGGGGATCGAGAAGGGACAGGATCTAACAATCGCCGCCAGCCGGATCTCTACACTTACGAAGTGATTAATACCTGGCCCCATGACCCAAAGGCTTATACGCAGGGTCTGGTCTATTATCAAGGATACCTTTGGGAAGGAACCGGCCAGTATGGCTCCTCAAGTCTCCGTAAGGTCGAGTTGGCAACTGGCAAAGTTGTTGTGAAGGCCGATCTGCCGGCGCAGTACTTTGGTGAAGGTATCACTATATTTCGCCATCGGATCTATCAATTGACCTGGCAGACGCGGAAGGGGTTTGTTTACGATCCTGAGACTCTGAATCTCCTTGGCGAGTTCAGTTACGACGGCGAAGGTTGGGGGCTCACCAACACTGAAGAGC
>CAZNPP010000231.1:0-5686 GCA_964574785.1 uncultured Chloracidobacterium sp.
TCTCTGGTGTGTAGGTTGGATCTGAAAACATCCCTACACTGCCGTGTAGGGGATTGGGACCACAGGACTTGGAGGTCTTGCTTGTGTAGGCTGGATCTGAAGGGCATCCCTACACTGCCGTGTAGGGGATTCTTGTGTGGTTGTCCAATGAAAACTGAAACTTCCTAGGCTAAAGCAGAGGATATTTGTGAAGCTGAGGGGGATTGCACTGTACGAAATCGGCAGCAGGCTGGCGCTGGTTAAATGCAAACTCATCCGGACGCATCAAATGCGCGAGAAGTTCCGTGCCTTCCACCACTCTTGGACCAGGGCGAGCGAAATAGGAGTTTGCATCAACCGCATAGACTCGACTGTTCCTAACCGCGGGCAGGTCACTCCAACCGGGGTAGTTAGCTAGCTGTGGTACCTGCTCCATGACCTGAGTTAGATTGAATCCGCAAGGCATAACAATCAGCACCTCTGGCGCCCAATCTCGAACTTCATCCCATGAGATACGAACGGAATCTGCTCCCTCACGACCGAGCCGATCGATACCGCCGGCAATTCTCACCATCTCAGGAATCCAGTGACCGCTCGTGAATACAGGATCGATCCATTCCATGCAAAAGACGCGCGGACGATAAGGTAACCGACTGGTCTTTTCAGCAAGCTCCTGCAGGCGTTTTCGTCCATCATTAATTAACGCTTCAGCCTCTTGTAAGCGCCCAGTTGCCGCGCCTAGCTCACGAAGATTTCCTGCAATTTCTTCAAGTGTCTTTGGCGTCATCCAAAGAATCTCTGTTTGGTTCGGCAGACTTTTTAAGACCTCCGTTACCTCGTTACCTGACGGCGCGCAAACCTGACAGAGATTTTGCGTCAGAATCAAATCTGGGGCGAGCTTGGTAAGAAGCTCTTCATCGATCTGGTAAAGACTTTGACCATTACGCAGCCTTTCGGACACCGCTTGATCGATCTTTTGCTGACTCATCGACTCAATCGGCAGAACGGCGCGGACGACGATGGGTTTTGTTTTGACCTCAGGGGGATAGTCGCATTCGTGAGTGATTCCAACCAGAGAATCAATCAAACCAAGAGCGCAAGCCATTTCGGTGGCAGAAGGAAGAAAAGAGACGATGCGGGTCATAGTTTGTCCGTTGTCAGTTGTCCGTTGTCCGTTGTCCGTTGTCAGTTATATTCAGACAGACAACAAACAGTCAACAGTCAACGGACAACGGACAACTGACAAAACGCCTCTGGACCCAAAACTGCTTCCCCCCTCAGATCGTGGCAAAGTCAAATCGAAAACCGCCGTGGTGGCTACCCCGTGCCGAGGAGATCTGTCCGGCATGCAGTCAGACGTATGCTTACCAAACGGAGTACTGGTGCGCACACTGCGACGGTCCGGTCTGCTCATTATGCGTACAGGAAGAGCTAACCGGGGTGTTCCTCTGTCCGACTTGCTTCCCACAATCAGAAAGTGAGGACGTCCGCAGTGGCCGCGCGCGCAATCTGGAAAGGTAAGCTGAAAGTCAATTCCGCTTCTATCCCCGTGAAGCTCTATTCAGCAGTAGAAGACAGAACCGTCCGCTTTCACCTCCTGGATGATCGCGCCAAGATGCGGGTGAAACAACACTTGGTCGATCCAGAGACGGGAAAGGAAGTTCCCAACGATCAAATCCAAAAAGGCTACGAAGTTGAGTCAGGAACATTTGTAGTCCTCAAGGATGAGGAGTTGGAAGCTCTTCAGCCTGAAGCGTCGCGCGAAATCGAAGTAACTGAGTTTCTTCGGCCAGAACAGATCAATCATCAATGGTACGAACGCCCTTACTATCTTGGACCAGATGGGAATGAGAAAGACTACTTCGCACTCGCAAAAGCCCTGAGCAACAAAGATCGCGAAGGCGTTGCTCATTGGGTCATGCGGAATAAACCCTATGTTGGCGCACTGCGGGCTTTTGATGACTATCTCGTGCTCTTCACCCTGCGAAATGCTGAAGAGGTTGTCTCCGCACAAGACCTGCCCACACCCGCTGGACGCGCCCTGGACAAGAAAGAACTGAATATGGCGAAACAACTCGTGGAACTACTCGAAGGGGAGTTCGAGCCCACAGATTTCCAGGATTCTTATCGCCAGCGCGTGCTCGAATTCATCGAGCAGAAGGCAAAAGGAAAAGCCCCGAAATTGCGGCCCGTGCGAGCTAAGCGCAAGGCTGCGTCTCTCGATAATGTTCTTGCTAAGAGCATCGCATCATTGAAGAAGGAGAAACGCGCTGCCTAGAGCAAAACGGAAAACTGAATCCGAGAACGATCAGGACTCGAACATAAGGCCATTCTGGTCGGGGACAATCTCGTTTGGATTGGTTAGTGTGCCTGTAAACCTATTCCCTGCCAATCGCAGTAATCGGGTTCAGCTACGATCCCTCAGTCCTGATGGTGAGCCGTTGGTGCGGCGCTATTATTCACAGAAGACTGAGAGAGATCTTGATGCGGATGAGATTGTTCGCGGCTACGAGGTGGATAAGGACAAGTACGTCGTAGTCACGGACGAAGAACTTGAGCGCTTGGCGCCAGAAAAGACCCGTGACATCGATTTGCGGCGCTTTGTCGCTGAGAGTTCAATTCCACCGCTATATTTCGAACGGGCGTACTTCCTGTTGCCGGCTGGTGGATCTGATAAGGCTTATCGGCTGCTGGCAGAAACGATGGAGTCGAGTGGCCAGGCTGGGATCGCTACTTTCGTGATGCGCGGAAAAGAATATCTCGTCGCCATTATTTCTGAGAATGGCATTCTTCGTGCCGAGACAATGAGATTTGCAGATGAGTTGCGCTCTCCTGAGGACATTGGTCTACCTGAGAAGAAGGAAGTGCCAAAGGCTAGTGTTACCCGGTTCGAAAAATTGATTCAAAAGAAGTCTAAGACGCGGCTCTCCCGAGAACGATTAAAGGACGAGCAGACAGAGAAGATTCTTAAGTTAATTAAGAAGAAGAAATCGCGCGGCAAGGATGTAGTTGAGGCCACTCAGGCTGAGCGCGATGAAGGTAAAGTTGTTGATTTGGTGGCAGTGCTTAAGAAGAGCCTTCAGGGGAGGTAAATGGTAAATCGTGAATGGTGAATGGTGAAAATGGTGAATCGTAAATTGTGAATGGTGATTGGTAACCACTTACCATTCACCATTCACCATTCGCCATTCACCACTCGTCTGATACCCCTAAACGTTTCGCGCCATCCGGTCTCACAAGCAGCATAGAACTCATCCGCAATCTTATCGGCGGGAAAGCCATCCTGAATGACCCGCAACAGACTTCCTCCTGGAGCGCTTTCAACAATGAATTCAGTAGTGAATTCAGCCTGGAATGGAAGAGGCCCAGCCTTTGAGTAGTACTTGTAGTCGCCGAAGACAATTCGCCTGGGCGGATCGAAAACCTTCAACGTAGCTGCTGAAATGTAATCAGGAGCATCTTCATCAGCACCCCATGAGGCAGCCCAAAATCCGCCCTCCTCAGGCATCACGATCACGTGCGCAGCGCCCCACCAATTTCGTATCGCGCTTGGTGTGTGGAGAATGGCAAACAGAGCTTCCGGGGTTACCGGAAAGATCTCTTCGTGGACGTGTTTTCGGTTGGACACAGTCTTTGACTAGAAGTCAGAAGTCAGCGTTGGACCACCTGAGGGTGGTTGCGAGAACCAGAAACTCTCGGCAACCATTTGTCATTTGTAACTTGTCATTTTCCATTTTTCATTTGCCAGTCTTCGTAGTTTTGATGGTCGTCTGCATGCTCAACGAGCGTTGGGAAAATGTGGAAAATACGAAAAATAATGAAAAATGAAAAATGACGAGTTACAAATGAAAAATGGGCCTTAAGGAGTTTCTGGAGAGAAGACAGAAGTCAGAAGTCAGAAGTCAGGATGGGTGAATCGTGAATCGTGAATAGTGGCACGATTCACTATTCACTATTCACTATTCACCCATTCTGACTCCTGTCTCCTGAATTCTAGTCATTTATCGCGGAATCTCTGTATAGCCCGCAGTACCTCAATTCCTTTGCTCCAGGTTAGATCCTCTCCTTCAAACTCGCAACGTTGGAGGTCTCCTAAATCGCCAGGGACAGGATACCCTTTTCTGCAAAGCAGGACGACACGCCGTTCGAAATGAACAAACGCGGCTCCAATCTCAACCAACAGTTTCTCATCGAGAACAATATTCCCATCAGCATCTTTCCTGAAGTCGGCTTCAGTGATCAAGACTAAACCAATTTGGCACTTTTGAATCGCCTCGAGCGTCGCTTCCGCTACAAGATTTCCGGAACCTTGGTTTCGCTGCACCACTTCACAATCTATTCCGGAAACTTCCAGAGCCTCACGAAGGCGATCTACAATCCCACTATTCTCACCGTAAGAGATGAAAACTCTAGCAGCGTCAGCAGAATTGGTCTTGAGCATGCCGTTATCTTTCTGACTCACAGACTCCCGGTGTTCTTCTGGCTCCTGGCCAACCGGAGTCGGCCCGTTCAGGAGGAATGCGGCAAGTTCCTTGCGATCAACCCTGAGCCTTGTCGGTTGTCCTTTGCGTCCGGCAGTTGCTGTACCTATCTCAGCCGCATGGCATAACTGGAAAAAGCAGGCCACTCCTCCTTCGAGTTCGCGGGGATTTGATTCTTTAGTTGTCTCCGGCAAGCTGGATTGCCAGTGAATAGCTACTTCTGCAAAAGTCACGATTTCAAGGCGATCCTGCTGAATGAACTCAAGCATTGCCCTGTAAGGTCCAACACGTTGAAGTATGTTGCGGAAAACGCTGATTTGAGGCTTAAGTGCCCGTGCTAGCTCCCAACCCAATGTTGTCAGAGTTATTCGATCAGAAGTACGCGTAATAACACCCCAGTGCTCGTAAGCAATTAGTTTTCTTGAGTCCAAGAGTCTTTTTCTTATTGCATCGGCAGCTTCGACGATTGGTATACCTCGAGGCTTTGTCTTCAAGAGTTGCACTACTTCGCGAAGGTCCGCAGGTGTTGCCAGAGTGGGAAGATCCGGCCGGGGCTCTGGTTCAATGAGCTTTAGTCGATGTTGCTGCGTCGCCAACATAACAATCTGGCCCCCCTTTCCTTGCGAAAGGTTTTCCGGGTTAGTCTTTCGATTTCGTCTGCAATCTATATTGCTTGAGTTTTGAATTTAGCGTCGTCGGTCTTAATCCCAGGAGCCTCGCTGCTCGCTTCTGATTACCGCCCGTAGCCTCGAGAGCCTGTATTATCAGTTGGGTTTCATAACGTCGAACTTCGTGCCGCAAACTGATGCCGCTGTTGATATCAAGTGGTTCTCGACCACCCAGTTCCTCGAACTCAGACAAGAGAGCAATAGCCAGGGCTTTCATTCGCCCCAGTTTTAGCTGCATGGCGGCGCCTTCTGTGGGGCGCTCTGGAATGGTGGTCTTACCTAGCTGATAAAAGGTGCTCACAGTTGAGCTATCATGTTTCAGTGGGGCACTAAATGTCTTTAGAGCGTCTTAAAATTGGATTAATTTTTCTTATTTTGTGAGAGAGGAACATCGTGCGCGCGTCCGCCTACAGAACAGGGAGCGGAGAAGCTGAAAAATAACAAAATTGGGAACCCATTGTGGATGGGTTCCCCAAAGGATCTGCTTGATCCGAATAGCCTAGAAGATCAGCTTAGCCCTGAGCTGAATCGTACGGCCAGGGAAGTTTCCGATGCTGT
>CAZNPP010000232.1:0-5660 GCA_964574785.1 uncultured Chloracidobacterium sp.
GCACATAAAAATGAACCGTGGTGAGGGTGCAATTCGTATAATTATTAGGTTAGGAGTGTCACCATGAACTTTATCGGCACACTTGCAATCGCTATGGGCGCCGGCTGGGTGTCAGGCATTAATCTTTATGCCGCTGTCGCCACTCTAGGCTTGCTTGGACGTTTCGCGGATCTGCGATTACCAGGTGAGCTTGATGTTTTAACCAGTTGGTGGATCATAGGAATCGCGGGGGCGCTCTACACCATTGAATTCTTTGCCGACAAGATACCCTATCTGGACAGCGCCTGGGATGTGACTCATTCGTTCATTAGGATTCCTGCGGGTGCTGTTCTGGCTGCAACTGCCTTTGGAGATTTTGATCGCAGCATTCAGGTTGTGGCGCTATTGCTTGGAGGCGGGCTGGCTCTCAGTGCACATGGATTAAAGGCGAGCACGCGAGCTGCAGTTAACCTAAGTCCAGAGCCTGTCTCAAATGTTGTGGTCAGCCTTGCCGAGGACGTGATAGCGATTGGCTCGATCCTCTTGGCAATTTTCCTGCCCGTTGTTCTGATTGTCGTAGTAGTTGCTTTCCTACTAATCTCAATTTTTGTCGTACCTAGAATACTTCGTTTCTTGAATGGCACCGTTAGAAAGGTTCGCGGTGCTTTTGGCTGAGACTTTAGATCAAACGATCTCCCTCGAAAGATACCGAATCCTGCCGATAATGACACCCGCGACTTTGCCGGTTGTGTTGAGCCGCCTGCGCTATGAGCAAAGCTACCTCAATCGCGTTCCTTAGCCCAATTAATCCGTCGGAAAGTTTGGTTGTTCTATAAAACGTCTCGATCTCATTCCATAGATGTCTTAGTTCACGGATGGCTCGAGAAAGGCGGTCACCGCTGCGGACCAGACCTACGTAATGCCACATAATGTTCTGAATGGTTTGCATATCACCCTGGATTAGGGCCGGATCGGATTCAGCTATTAACCCGCTTTCGTCCCATGGCGGCACATCCGTAAAGTTCGGTTTAGGTATCGCGTCATTCACACCTAATCTCTGCTCGATATGTTTGGCCGCGCGAGCACCCCAAACCAATCCCTCGAGCAACGAGGTCGATGCCAGTCGATTTGCTCCATGAACGCCTGTGCAACTAATCTCTCCAACAGCGTAAAGATTCTGAATATTCGAACGTCCCCATTCATCCACCAACACACCCCCACAGAAATAGTGGGCGGCAGGGACCACTGGAATCGGTTCACGAGTGATATCGATTCCAGCTTTGAGACACTGACTATAGATATTAGGAAAGCGATTGCGAATCGCTTCGGCAGACATGCGCGAAGCAATATCGAGCAGCACGTGCGAGTAGCCATGAGTCTCCATCTCATGGTGGATCGCACGGGCGACAACATCACGGGGAGCGAGATCTTTCCACTCCGGAGCGTAGTCGGCCATAAAAGCTCGGCCATCAGGAGTAAGTAGAATCCCACCCTCCCCCCTGACAGCTTCACTAATCAGTAAGCCTTCAGCGCCTGGCGCAGCCAAAGCCGTTGGATGGAACTGAACATACTCGGCATTAACTATCCTGGCGCCAGCGCGGTTTGCCATGGCCAGACCATCCCCGCGAGCACCAGGAGGATTAGTGGTATTCCGGTAGATCCGTCCGAGCCCGCCTGTGGCCAACACTGTAGTGCTGGCAAGATAACGATGGACCGTTTGCTGCTTGCGGTTGAACATGTATGCTCCGTGGCAAGCGATGGGTCGGTAATTATCAAGCTGGTCTCGCGAGTGGTGGGGGAATGTAATGAGGTCTACGCCGGTAGCATCTGATTCGATCGTTATATTTGGGCATCTTCGCACAGCACTGAGCAACCCCTCCATGATGGCCCTTCCCGTTCCATCACCTACGTGCAGAATTCGGCGTCGAGAGTGGGCGGCCTCATTGCCCCATAGTGGAGCACCTGAGGAATCCCGATCGAATTCGACTCCTGCTGTCCCTTCCAAAATCTCATAAAGAAGGCCCGGTCCCTCTTCCGCCAGGATGCGGGCGGCAGCGGGGAAACTTGCTCCGGCTCCAGCGGTGAGAATGTCTTCAAGTAAGATCTCGGCGTCATCATCGATCCCACGACCAATGATTCCTCCTTGAGCATAGAGAGTATTGGATTCGTGCGGATCGTGAGCGCGAGTGATTATGGCTATCCGCCGCCGCGGATTGCGTGCGAGTCTCAGTGCGGTAGTTGCTCCGGCGATGCCGCAGCCTATTATGAGAACTTCAGTTTCTGCCAAAAGCTCTTCCGAAGTGAAGCATTACCCGATTGCGATCATGCGTTCAACGGCGCGAGCCGCTCTGACGCGAATATCTTCAGGGATTTCGATGACATACTGCATCTTCTGAAGCGATTCAAGAGTATCTTCGAGCGTTATTTGATTCATGTGAGGACAGCGGACGCTACAGAGTCTTAGCATCTCTTTGTCTGGATTGGCTGCTGCAATGTTCTCGCCCATCGAACACTCCGTCAAAAGCAGGTAGCGCGGCGCTTCGGTTTTCTCGACATATTTGATCAAGGCATTAGTGCTGCCGGAATAATCTGATGCGGCAACCACTTCGGGACTACACTCCGGATGCGCAAGGATTACGACATCAGGAAACTGCTTTCTAACATTCTCAATATCTTCAACCGTAAATTTATCATGAACTTCGCACCGACCGGGCCAACCGATCATTTCGTACTGTAACTCGCCGTCGGACAACTTTCGAGGATCCATCGTTGGAAAGATGATTCGGCGACCAGTTTCGCGTGCGACATTCTTTGCCAGGTACTCATCTGGAATGAAGATAACCGAATCGCTGCCAAGCGACTCAACGACTGCAACGGCATTCGACGAGGTACAACAGATATCGGACTCCGCTTTAACGTCAGCATATGTGTTAACGTAAGTTACAACCGGAACTCCTGGAAAACGTCGTTTTAATTCGCGTACATCCTCGCCGTTAATGCTTGCAGCCAACGAGCACCCAGCTTTTTCTGACGGCAGCAAAACAGTCTTGTTAGGATTCAGGAGCTTGGCCGTCTCCGCCATAAACTTAACGCCACAAAAGACTATGATGTCTTTATCAGTAGTTGCAGCTCTTCTCGCTAAATCGAGTGAATCACCAACAAAGTCCGGAATGGAGTAAAAGAGCGCAGGCTCCATGTAGTTATGCCCGAGTATCACTGCGTTCTTCTCCAGCTTCAGCCGATTTATCTCGGCGGCCAACTCCGCTTTCATGCGCAGCTCAAAGTCAGGCACCACGTCTGCGAGCATCGTCTTTAGCTGCTCATACATCAGTTCTGCAGAGGTTTCGTGCGCGGTTTCAAGTAGTTTCATCTTAGTAGTTCGCTATCCGGTGAAGTCCACTTCAGGCTAACATCGAACACTCGAGCTGAATGAGTCAGTGCTCCCACCGAGATAAAGTCTACTCCGGTTTCGGCGATCGCCCTCACATTTTCGAGTGTGACATTGCCTGACGCTTCAAGCTTCGCTCGCCCGCGATTGAGTTCAACAGCTTCGCGTAGAACCTTAGGCGACATATTGTCAAGCAGGATCCGCTCGACTCTCAACTCTAGTGCTTCAGTTACATCTTCGATGGTACGTGCTTCAACTTCGATTTCAAGCTTTGTTCCGCCCGCCCGCACTCTTTTCACGGCTTCTCTCAATGAACCAGCATAATCGATATGGTTGTCCTTTATTAAAACCATATCATAGAGTCCCACGCGATGATTGGATCCACCACCTCTTTGCACCGCAAGTTTGTCAATTGCCCGCAATCCAGGGGCTGTCTTACGGGTGTCGAGTATGCGTGCCCGAGTGCCTGCCACGGCCCTAACAAACTGCCGTGTTAATGTGGCAATCCCAGACATCCGGCCGAGGAAATTCAACGCCGTGCGTTCACCAGTTAAAAGCCCCCGAGCTGGACCAGCAACATTTGCAACAACATCTCCGGTGTTTACTTCCGCACCCTCATCACTCTCAGCCCTGAAAGTAATAAGGGGATCAAGTTGGTGAAAGACTTGGTGAGCAATATCGAGTCCGGCGACTATACCTGTTTGCTTGGCGAGAATGCGTCCGCGTATCAGCGCGTCAGGTGTCACAATGCTGTCTGTTGTGACGTCACCGCTGCCGATATCTTCAGCAAGAGCAAGTTTGATACAGCCGTTTATGGATTCAGTGAGCCAACTCAACATTGCTTCAGGGTTCATCTCAGTAGCGCATCGCGAGCCAAACAGTCACAGTATCTACCAAAAGATAAGACTTAGTGGGTTGCGACGCAACGTGACAGAGCATTTCTGATAGCGTTACTAGCTCAATTAACACACTGCCATGGTTTGTAATGTTTGGTCTCTCGGAGTTAATCTGCATTGCAATCCTGCCGTACATCTGCCCGATTGAGGAGAGAGACCTTATGAGTGCTGACACATTGACCATCACTGATAATCGCACTGGGAAACAATATGAAGTTCCTATAGAACACGGAACGATTAAGGCCATGGATCTTCGGCAGATAAAAATCTCGAATGATGATTTTGGCTTAATGACTTACGATCCGGCTTTCATGAATACGGCGTCATGTAAGAGCAGAATCACTTTCATCGATGGTGACAAGGGCATTCTCGAATATCGTGGGTACCCCATCGAACAACTTGCAGAGAAGAGTACGTATCTTGAGGTGGCGTACGTGCTCCTTCACGGCGAGCTTCCTTCAGAGGCCCAGCTTAAAGAATGGACGGGGAATATTACGCATCACACATTCATCAATGAAAACATTAAGAAGGTTATAGACGGCTTCCACTACAACGCGCACCCAATGGGTATGTTTGAAGCGGCCTTGGGAGCTTTATCTACTTTCTATCCGGATGCCAAGGAGATCTTCAACGAGGAACTTCGCAGCAAACAGATCTACCGGCTCATAGCGAAGGTGCCAACAATTGCCGCCTTTGCTTTTCGCCATCGCATCGGCATGCAATACGCCTATCCGGATAACGACCTCAGTTACGAAGGCAACTTCCTCAACATGATGTTTAAGACGACTGAATTGAAATATGAACCGAATCCCGTGCTCGAGCGGGCTTTGAATGTTCTCTTCATATTGCATGCGGACCATGAACAAAACTGCAGCACAAATGCGATGCGAAGTATTGGCAGTGCGCATACGGATCCTTTCTCTGCACTTGCAGGCGCGGCGGCTGCACTCTATGGCCCACTGCATGGTGGCGCAAACGAAATGGTGCTCAGGATGCTGAACGAAATCGGCTCAGTAGAGAAGGTGCCTGATTATATAAAGCGGGTAAAGGCTGGCGAGTTTCGGCTGATGGGTTTTGGCCATCGAGTCTACAAGAACTACGATCCTCGGGCGAAGATAATTAAACAGGTTGCTTACGATGTGTTTGAAGTTACTGGAAAGGACCCTCTGCTCGATATAGCACTCGAACTTGAGCGAATTGCTCTAGAAGACGAGTACTTCGTAAAGCGAAAACTCTATCCCAACGTCGATTTCTATTCAGGAATCATTTACCAGGCAATGCGTTTTCCAGTGGACCTGTTCCCGGTGCTGTTTGCGATACCAAGGACGTCCGGATGGTTGGCACAATGGGTTGAGTTGTTGCAGGATCCTGAGCAGAAGATAGCTCGGCCACGGCAG
>CAZNPP010000233.1:0-5654 GCA_964574785.1 uncultured Chloracidobacterium sp.
GGGTCATTTAGAGTGTCAAGATGAGTAATTAGAATTAGATGAAGTCAGAAGTCAGGAGTCAGAAGTCAGCGTAGGACCACTCCTGAAGGCGGTTGCAAGGAACAGAAGCTCCTGTTTTTGGTCTTATTGACCCGAGTGAGTTTCGTGAGAGAAGTGAGGATTAAAGAGTCAGATGTCATAAGAACAGAGATCATAAGACTGAAGACCAGAAGATCCTTTCAGAGGCTTCAATCTTCTGACTCCTGACTGCTGACTCCTGATTTCTGACCCCTGAAGAGCACATGCTTAATTGGATAAGAAAGATTCTTCAAGGAAACACCGACCTGAACGGATTAGAAAAGGAGAATGATCTTGATGCTTTCGAGCCCTTTCCTCAACCCGTGGTTGTGGAAATCACGGATGTGATCGATCTCCACACCATTCCTCCCCGGGATGTCAAACGAGTTGTCGAGGAGTACCTCGAACAATCCCGACGATTGGGGTTTGAGACGGTAAGAATCATACACGGAAAAGGCATCGGAGTTCAGCGTGAATTGGTCCGGTCCATTCTTGCGCAGACGCCCTATGTAACGCATTGGGGTGACGCGCCGCCGGAGGCTGGCGGTCCGGGCGCCACCATCGTCCTATTTAGTGACACTAGTGGATAAAAGCCCTTCTCATAAATTGACGCAGGAGTCGGCTTTTCCTGTACGGGTTATGTGCACTCTTAACTTGCCTTGTACTAAATCGCTGCGTATAACCATCAGACTCACAAACGTGTATTCAAAAAAGCGCGAGGGCGCACAGTTGCTTTAAATTGCCACTATTTCCGGCGCTTTTGGTGTGGACGCTTGATACACAATTAGTAACAAATTTATGACAAAGCTTGCATTTGTTTGTTCTACGATGGTCCTTCTGGTCACGCTTCCGCAGCCTTCCACACTATTTCTCTAAATGTGTGCAGTTTGCTGAGAAGCACGTTAATAAAGATGCCCCTAACGAGACCCGCTAGTTCAAAATAGGGAATACTTCTTGCTAACTCTAGCCCCGTCCACACGACCTTGTGCTACGCACATCCCCGACAGGCTTTTTCTTTGTCGCTGTGGGTTTTCTGCGTGTTTAAAGTGTGCCCCGAAAGTCGTCTGGGCTCTCCTAGCGAGGCTCAGTCGGTTCTTTGATACTAAGCACGCGGAAAAGTCCATTCCGCGAACCGGTGCGGCGGCATGCGGATCGTCAGACCGAAGGGCTTTATTTCAATTGCGCTTGTCCCGCATTTTCTCTCCCACCCCTTGAGTCTGAGTTCAACAATCGTAAGTTAATCTCTCAAAAAGGGGGATCAGTGTATGAATCAGACTATCCCGACGGTAGTTAGACTATTTGCTCTGTGCCTTACAGCTCTGGTTGTGCTGATATTTGCTCCAGGAAAAGCTAGAGCAGATGAAGTCACATTTTCGGGCAGTAGGGGATGTTTCGGTGCGGCATGTGTACCAGGGTCAACTGGACAGGCCAACACCGCAACTTTACTCGGGCTAACTTACAACGGCTCGATCTTTAGCGGAACTACGTCAATGGGTTTCTTGGGCATAGGCAATGTTGCTAACCGAGGAGCAAACGTTGACAATCTTGGATCCTTTACCTTAACTGGCCAAGCGGCTGATTACAATGGACAAACGTTCAGATTACAAGTCACATTCACAGCGCCTCCCGGCATAACTGGAGGACAGTCAACGATCTTTACCGCGACACTGGAGGGAAACGTAACGACTACCGACATAGGTGGTGTAGATATTGACTTCAATAACACCGCCGTTATGTTTACATTCTCCAACAGCGCAGGTTCAGGCTCTTTCATGTTCAGGGTCAACGATGTCTCAGTGATTCCCGGAGGCACGGTAAGAGTTACGGGTGTCATAACTGGCGCCCAGCAAACCGTCATCACGGAACCAGCAGCCCTAATGCTGCTGGGATCAGGACTAGCCGGACTAGCGGCAGGACTTAGAAAGAGATACAAATCAACCACCAAGGACAAGGATAACTAGTAAACTCCTAATCCAAAAGCCGAAGTAACAGGCCGGTGCAATCTCCCAACCGGCCCGTTCTACTTCCCAATGCATCACCAGTTGGCCGGCGCCGCTTGGCCGCAGTCGAAAGCGAGGGTCAACATGAGAACTGCAGTTTCAACTTTCCTCTTTCTGCTAACAACCTTCGGCTTAGCTATGCTCACCCACGGCCAGGCGAACAACGGAGGTTCAAGTCAAAATGCCTCAGAAACAAATCCTCGATCAGTTAGCAAGGCTGATATCGCTTTGGCAAAGCGGATTCATAAGGAAGGCGTAAGGTACGGACGAGCAAAACTCTCCAGTCAGGCAATAGCTTCATTCCAACAGGCCATACGGCTCGACCCTTACTTTGCCGACGCATATTACGGACTTGGTCTGGCCTACTTAGATCTTGGCCAGTGGCAGGAGGCCATCGTTGCATTCGAGCATGCCATCAGACTTGAGCCCAAGGAAAAAGCTTATCGTAAACTCGCAGAAGCCAATGCGATGTTGCGCTTCGATAATCGCTCACGTTTAGACCAGGAAAGGACCCTTAATTCTCAAGCTGAAACGCAAGGCGAGATAAGACCAGGTTCTTCGAATTCTAACAAAACACCTGGTGGTGATAGTCCGGCAACCGCAGTTAGAAATGCTAGTAAAGCGCTATTCCTCCCGTCCGTTAAGTCCCGGCCAGTTAAGATGGCACTACATCTTAAACCACAGTCTCCGGCTGCAACTACTGTTGACCAAAGTCTACAATGGGTAGCCAACGAGATAAGATTACCGCCCCCGCCTCACCGAGCAAAAAAGGCGTTAACAATACCGGGCGCTTCAATTATTGAACCAGAGTTGCAACATCTGGCTTTTAGCGCTGAAGTAAATGTCACTCCGGATGGGAAGGGTTCGGGGTTAACGATGCTTCGCCTTCTTGAAGCTACTGAAGATCTGAACACGACGAGCGTCCCAGTTTGGAACAAGGAGGCACAACTAAGAGCAACATCTGACATCGCACTTGAGCAGACGGGTGTTTCAACGGCTTCGGCTGGATTGTCAACAACCGCGCCGAAAAAAGACCAGGATGACCTTAGTCGAATTTACCGGGTTGGTGTAGGTGATGTTCTCGATGTTCGTCTGCGCGAAGATCCAGGCGCGCAGTCGACTCTGTTCACTGTTACCGCCAGCGGCTTACTTGAACATCCAATTCTCTCTTATCCAATGAAAGTCGAGGGCCTTACCACTGACGAGATTAGCGAACGCTTTGCAACTGACTTGAAAAATCGCGCAGCTAATGAAACACCAGAAATTTTAGTCGGAGTACGCGAATACGTAAGCCATACGATACTAGTGAGCGGGACCGTTAAAGAACCTGGGACCAAGATTCTACGGCGCGAGGCGATACCGCTCTACGTAGTTCTCGCGGACGCACAACCCCTGCAAGAGGCTGGAAGAGTGACCATCATCTCACATGAAACGCAGCAAACACGTGTACTAGACCTTTCAGATACAAACGCGATGGGCCATTTGGTCCGGCCCGGTGACGTAGTAATGGTTCAGCCAAACATTAGGGAATATTTTTACATCGGGGGTAGCGTGAAGTCTCCAGGTGAGAAGCTTCATCGCACTGGTCTAACTTTAACTCAGGCGATTTTGATGGCTGGCGGCCTTTCGGGCAAAGTTAAAGAAGTCCAGATTGCTCGAGAGAACCAGAATGGTTTGCTCTCTGTGACTCGACTTAAGCTGAAAGAAATCAATGAAGGCAAACGCCCCGATGAGCAAATACGGCCTGGCGACAGAATAACTGTTGCCAATTGAAGAAGGCGGTAAGGAAATGCAGGCATTACCCAAGAAAACTGAGGGAAGTCTGACATCCAACGCTCTTGAAGCATTGAGTGTTGCTGTTGAGGCGGGAGACCACTCGAAGGTGCGAATTCTTCTGGAGGGTGGAGCGGATGTCAACGCTGTTACCCGAAACGGAATGTCTCTTCTGATGCGCGCCTCCTGCGACGGACGACTCGATATAATCCAATCCTTGCTGGACCGCGGAGCGGACCTAAACGCCAAAAGGTCGGATGGTTTTACAGCTCTTTCATTTGCTGCCTTCTTCGGACACATTGAAGCCGTTCGCCTTTTGTTAAGGAGAGGCGCAGACACGACTGCAAAAAGCCGATTTGGAACATCGGCGGAAATGTGGGCAAGTGCTCGAGGGTTCAAAGAGATTGTAACGCTCCTTAGAGATAGTACGCCAAAACCGAAACTATCACCGCCTCCGTTGCCGCAACCTCACCATGCAGTTCAGCAAACTAAAGAAAGACATAAGCCTGAGGTTGAGGAAAGAGCGCCGGCACTCCCTGAAGACGGATTGGAATACTTGCCTGAGGTGCCGCCCCCTTTGCCTGACTCTGTCTCAGCACAACGGAATTACGCGAGGTGGTCTAAAGTAGCAATGGCCGTGATCACGCTTGTCCTTGCTACTGGTACATCGCTCGCATTGTTCACCTCTTTTCGAAGGTCATTCGCAAGTGTGGAGACACAAGCGGTAGATCCAGTGCTTGTGCCTCCAATTTCTCCCATTTCAGAGAACGCCGCACTAGAGCCGGCCGTCATTCCGAATGTAACTGGAGAAGCCGATGAAAAATTTACGGAGGAATCAGCGAAAGCGAACCCGACTGCAATACGAGAATCTGGTAATCAGCGGAATCCTCGAATAATACAAAATCAGCGCTTGCCAAAGTCAGTGCACATGGGCACGGAAGCAAGAAAAACAGGATTAAGCGAATTGGAGGTTGAGCCCGCTCCATTAATCATAAGCAGCAGTGGGCAAACGGAGAGCTCCATCCCAGAAAAACCAAGGCGGGTGATCGAGAACGTTACCGCAGAAAGACCTCAGCAAGCGCTTGATGGTTCGATCATTTCGAACAAACCAAAGAAGAAGGTCATTCGATGGCCTTGAGGAAGAGTGAGAACGAATGCGTACAAGAGTCATAGTGTTAGATGGCCGGGCAAACCTATTCGCGCTCGTGGATGAGAGAGGCGACACGATTGGAACGGGAAGCAAAGAAGTATGTGATGCGCTAGCAAAGATGGCGACCTCAGCCGCGACCTCAAAGGTTCAGTATCTACTTCCTGAAAGGCTTAAAAGCCATGACAACATCCGCTCAGCAATTAGAATCTAGTCCTTGAAACATCAGGGGAAAAAACTGCCCTTGAATCTTCTCTCCCTTCGGAGTTAAAGAAACCCCCTCCAGCAGTCTGCTCATCAGTCGCTGAGCACACTCCATCGAAAACGTTGATCACTACAGCCCAAGGCGGGCGACTTGTAAGATTCTAATTCGAGCCGCGGACCATCAGAGGATGATTCTTCTCTGTGGAACTGGTGAGTGCCGTCAACGCATCGGAGCGAAACGAAAATGGATGGCTGCGAGTTGTTCGTGAATTTCGGGTGTTTTGCAAAAGCAACTATCCACTAACTCACACGAACCCGACACGAATTTTGCATTCCCTTCTCTTCTGGGGATTCTGGGGATTTTACGATTTATCATTTACGATTTACTATTTACCATCCTTGGCTCCCGTAGCTCAGCTGCATAGAGCGTCCGCCTCCTAAGCGGAAGGTCGCGCGTTGGA
Source organism: uncultured Chloracidobacterium sp. (assembly GCA_964574785.1). Taxonomy (GTDB): domain Bacteria; phylum Acidobacteriota; class Blastocatellia; order Pyrinomonadales; family Pyrinomonadaceae; genus PSRF01. The sequence goes on from CAZNPP010000233.1 coordinate 5,643, forward strand.
ATCGCGCCGGGA
>CAZNPP010000234.1:0-5640 GCA_964574785.1 uncultured Chloracidobacterium sp.
CTGTTAGTTTCAGATACCTGGTTCTCATCATCTCCGCACGCGCCACCCCTGAGCAAATTGAGGCACATTGGCGGTCTTTCGCTAACTAATCTAATCTCCACAAGAAACAATGCTTCATCTGGGTATCATCGGGGGCGGCAACATCAGCGTTACCCATGCCCGTGCTGCCAATCAGATCGACGGTCTGAAGATCGCCGCGGTCTATGGGAGTAATAGCGAAAAGTGTGCTGCCTTGAGTAAGGAATACGGTGCCACTGCTTATACAGACTTTACGAGCTTTCTTAAGCACCGGCCGCTTGACCTGGTCGCCGTCGGCAGCCCATCTGGCCTACATGCCGAGCAGGGAATCGCTGCGGCGCGAAACGGCTTGCATGTATTGGTAGAGAAGCCGATCGATATCAGCACCGAACGCGCCGACGCGCTGATTGCGGAGTGCGAGAGGGCCCGAGTGAAGCTTGGCGTCTTCTTCCAGGATAGGGTGGCTCCAGAGATCTGCAATTTAAAGAGGGCAATTGACGGAGGAGAATTGGGAAACCTGATTCTGGCTTCAGCACGTGTTAAGTGGTACCGGCCACCCGACTACTACAGCAATTCGCGCTGGCGAGGCACGTGGGCGTTGGACGGCGGTGGCGCCTTAATCAATCAGGGTATCCATACCATAGACCTGCTGTTGTGGCTGCTGGGAGACATCAAGCAAGTCTCGGCTATGGCGAAAACCGCACGCCACAACATAGAGGCCGAAGATACGCTGGTTGCCACAATGGAATTTTCCAACGGCGCTCTGGGGACTTTTGAAGCCACGACTTCAGTCTACCCCGGATATTCGCGTCGTCTCGAGGCATCAGGCACAAATGGCACAATCATTCTTGAGCAAGATCGAATTGTGAGTGCAGATCTTTGCGACCCCTCATCGGAGTTACTTGCAAGTGGAAGGAAAGTCGCTGATGTCAGTTCAACGTCGCCGGTCGTTTCAGAATTTAACGGCCATAAACGAATCATAGAAGACTTTCTGAGAGCAATTGAGACTGATGACACCCCGCGTTGCTCAGGCCGCGAAGGCCGTCGCAGTGTTGCAGTGGTCCAGGCGATGTACGAATCTGCACGCAGCGGCCAGCCGGTTAAGATATCTCTACCGTCCGATACTCAAGGGTAGCGACAATCCTGAATTTCACGAGTAGAATCTAGGCAGTCATTGAAAACTCTTAGACCGTTGATAGAGGAGTGACAACATGCCAACCGCCAGCATGGTTCGACTGATCCTTCTATGCGTCTGCCTTAGCGCTTCCGTCTCAAACATTATCGCTCAGGAAAAGCAATCGACAGGCAGACTGCTGGAGACAAACGTTACGGCCCCTTCCCTAAAGGGAAATTTGTTGGGTGATCCGGAAGAGCAGAGTGTTCTCGTATACCTGCCGCCAAGTTATGACACCGCCCCGGGCAAGCGGTATCCGACGCTTTATCTACTTCACGGATTTCTCGGGCGAAGCAGAGGCTGGAATACAGGGATCTATCAGGGACTGCGGCTTCAGCCTTTTATGGACGAGATGATTAAGAGCGGCAAGATTGGCGAGGTAATCGTTGTTGCACCCAATGGTTGGAATGCTTACGGAGGCGCTTTCTATTCCAACTCCACGGTTGCCGGCGACTGGGGGGACTACATCGTCAAGGATCTTGTCGGAAACGTCGATGCAAATTATCGAACCATTGCCGAGCCAGAGAGTCGCGGCATTGGTGGGCATTCGATGGGAGGATTCGGCGCGATCTCGTTGGGAATGAAGCATCCGGAAGTATTCGGCGCGGTTTATGCACTGGCGCCCTGCTGCCTCGCATTTGAGGCTGATATGAGTGAAGCAAATCCCGTTTGGGAAAAGGTTCTAAACCTAAAGTCAAAGGACGAAATAAAACTCAGACCTGAATCGCTGGAAGATTTCTACAGTCTCGTGTTCGTTGCATTATCGGCTGCTTTCTCCCCCGATCCGAAAGCTGGTCCATTCATGGTGAACTTCCCATTTCGCGCCGGCAACTGCCCCACGCCGACCGAGCCGCCTAAACCATGCTTCGAAAGGAACCAACCTGCCTATGATAAATGGCGGGAAAGAATTCCCCTCTACATGGTGGAGGCTAATGAAGGAAACCTGCGAAAGCTGCGTGGTCTCTTCATCGATTACGGTGAGAAAGAGGAGTTTCCTCATATCGTATTAGGGGGCCGGCTATTCTCGCAGGCCCTGGCGCAACGAAATATTCCGCACATCTTCGAAGTGTATGAACGCGGGAACCACAGCGATATGATCAGGCAACGCATCGAGACGCGACTTGTGCAGTTCTTTGCGGAAAAACTCAATTTTACGGAAGTGAAGTAGAGGGTCTGATGCTGTGCCCGGCACCGACTCAGTGTGAGTTGGCCGATTGCAGGATCCGATTCAGCGTTTCTATCGTGAAGGCATCGGCAGGAAAGAACGACTCGAGTGCTAGTTCCGACAATGTGATATCAACCGGAGTGCCGAAAACTGTTGTAGTGCTTAGAAATGAAAGAACCCCTAGATCGGTGGTGAGCTGGAAGGGGACGGCTACACCTCCGTATTCGGTAGCCTCGAAGACAGAGACTCCAGGCGTCCCATAACTCTCCAATTCGTCCCGCAAACTGGCCAGCACCGGATCGGCGCTCACTTCTACCTGACGGCGCAGCCGAGCCAGTAGATGCGATCGCCACTCCGGAAGATTTGCAATGCGGTCCGCCAACCCATCCGGATGCAAAGTTAAACGTAAGACATTGACTGGCGGTTGAAGTAAAGAGGTCTCGACGCCAGCCAGCAAAACAGCAACCGTACGATTCGCGGCCAACATGGTCCAATGACGATCCACAGCTAGTGCCGGGTACGGTTCATGTCCGGTTAGTATCAGATCAACAACCCTGCGTGCTGACGTAAGTCCTGGGTCCTCAAGGGGCCTCTCTTTGAATACTGGGGCGTAACCGGCTGCGACCAACAGTGCGTTGCGCTCGCGCAAAGGAATATCCAGGTGGCGGGAGAGGCGCATGACCATTTCGCGGCTCGGTTGCGACCGGCCGGTTTCAACGAAACTCAGATGCCGCGAGGAGATCTCGGCTTCGCAAGCCAGGTCGAGTTGGCTCAGGCGGCGACGCCTGCGCCAATCTCGTAATAAGTGACCAATCGCCGGGAGTTGTGTGCTCATTGTTATCCCTTCAAGTTAACACACGGTAAAAATCTCTTTCCATTACTTCCAAGGTAATTGTCTTTGGTCGGTGGCTGAGAAATGATGCTGTTCAGTGTCAGGTTCAATTCTTTAGTTGGAGGTCAGTGCCATGTATCGCATCTCGAAGTTTCTCAAGTATGTTCTAATGGCCGATGCAGTAACCTGTTTTGGTACTGGATTGCTGTTAATGTTCGGATCCAGTACTCTCCAAGAGTTTCTTGGTTTGCCGGCGGGATTGTTGTTTTATGCAGGTGTCAGCCTGATGCCCTTTGCAGTTTGGCTGGTCTACGTGTCAGCACGGGACACGTTCTCACGAAAAATGATAGCGGCAGTAATTGCGCTAAACCTGCTCTGGACACTCGATAGCATACTGCTGCTATTCACCGGGTGGGTTGCTCCGACCGAGCTGGGTTATGCCTTCGTCGTTGTTCAGGCGCTTGGTGTAGCCCTATTTGCGGGCCTGCAATATTTTGGCTTGCGAGAGTTGGTCGCAGTCTGAGACTTGGTGAACAGGCTTGATACTTATGTTGCTGACGCGCGCTCCACACCCGGTCCTGCGTCCCTTCGTTAGGACCGTTTGGGCCATAGATGCTTTAGACTCAGCACCGTGCGCGGAGCGAGAGCGTGTACTGCCAACAGGTCTGATGCATCTTGTTTTCCGGCTCTCGGACGTGCCTCTTCGTCTTTTCGATAATATTTGCGATTTCACCGGACACTCATTGGGCTTTACGATTGTTGGAGGCGCACGGAGTTCTTCATACATCAGAGATACCTCAGTACCATCCGCCTCGGTTGGTGCACAGCTCAATCCAGGCGCCGCAGAGCTATTGTTTGGTGCACCCGCAGATGAATTGGCCGAGCGCCACACTTCGCTCGACGAACTCTGGGGTAGTCTTGCTGGTGAGATCCTTGAAAGACTGGTTACAGCGGACTCTTTGGACCAGCAGTTGGACATCTTCGAGAACTTTCTGATGAGCAAGTTGCCGAGGGTTCATGGTTTACACCCGGCAGTAGCCGATGCGCTTGAGCAGTTTACGAGAACAAGCAGCGTTCATGAAGTCGTTAAACGGACAGGTTATAGTCATCGGCGCTTCATCGAATTGTTTACTCAAGCGGTTGGAATCACTCCTAAGCTGTACACTCGCGTTCAGCGTTTTCAGAGAGTGATCGAAATGGCAACGTTTAGTCCATCAGCTTCTTTGCTGGATCTGGCGCTTGAGGCTGGGTACAGCGACCAACCGCACTTTACACGCCAGTTCAAAGAATTCTCTGGGATGGCACCAGGCGAGTACCTGCGCCTTGTTCCTTCTTCGCCTAATCATCTTCCTTTGCGGTGAGTTGGAAAGTCGCCTGTGTCTTCAACAAGTCCAGACTCTTATCTCTTCGATCAAATTTCAGGTAGCGAAGGGCAGTTTACTCCCGCTCTTGCTTCTGGTACGAGCGGGAGTAAACTGCCCTTCCGTACCTGTTATTTTCGCTAACTTGTTATTTTCCCCTAACTTGTTACTTTTCCCTTACTCTTATTTTTTTCGGCGCTCGACCGAGGTAAAATTTGTTCAAGACATTAGAGCATGAAGCTCTTATTCTTGTGCTCCCATTTCGAAAGAGGAGTACTTTAAAGAATGAAGATTCACGAACTGTTCGCCTACCTCTGCGTTAAAGATGCAGGCAAGGCCATTGATTTCTACAAGAAAGTTTTTGACGCCAATGAGAAGTTTCGACTCGTCGAACCCAGTGGCCGCATCGGGCACGCAGAACTCGATTTTGGTGGAACCACTGTGATGCTTGCTGACGAGTTTCCTGAGTTTGGATATCAGAGTCCGTTGGCATATGCTGGCACAGCAGTTACAATCCATCTCCACGTTGACAACGCTGATGATGTCATCAAGCGAGCGATAGAAGCAGGCGCCACGGTCGAACGTGAGCCAAAAGACGAGTTCTACGGTGAGCGTTCCGGGACAATCCGTGACCCATTTGGTCATCGGTGGAACATTGGCCATAGCATAGAAGAGGTCTCGCCGGACGAGATGCAACGCCGTTACACTGCTATGCTTCAGCCAAATTGATTTTCATGAAACAAGATTGAGGTTTCGGCGTATTAGGGTTTCGAGAGTGCGCGATGAAAGTAGGTTTGTAAGAGAATCTGAGGCCGGTCGCGAGGATTTCAGAGCGACCGGTATTGATACCTGACGACAGGTCGGGAAGCTCAGCCTCTATTTCCTTGAGGCCGAGTGACCGCGGTCTATCAGCGGTTGTTAATCAGAAGAACCTTACTAACCTACTTTTTTTGCGCCTTTTTTTGTGTGCGTAACTTGAGGACATTGGCGATGAGTAATGCTATCGAAATTCAGGATCTGCGAAAAGTTTATCGTTCCAAGAGCAATGAGTCAGTGCGAGCGCTTGACGGCGTTTCCTTTCAGGTTCCGC
>CAZNPP010000235.1:0-5566 GCA_964574785.1 uncultured Chloracidobacterium sp.
TGAGAAGTTTCGTCGCCATAGCGCGCAGGTATGGGTACGTCACTAACCCTGGCATTCTGAAAGTTCAGCGCAATCAACATGTCATTCTCAAAAAAATACCGCTTGTGGATGTGAGTAAAGTCGATGAGAGCGAGAGTCGAACTTTTAATTGCCGTGTAACCGTTCTGGGGATCGAAGATATGCCAATAACCAGAAGCTACTTTATTGACAAAAGTCAAAATGATGTTGCCGAGGAGTCTATAAGTTGGCATCTGCGCCAGCCCCGCTCGCGCCATAAAGCGATTCCCTTTGGCGTAGTCATAACCACCCTCGATGATTGCATCAAGCAAATATGTCAACCGATCTGGATCCATCTGCCCATCCCCATCCATCTTAGCTACTACATCAGTTTGCAGCTCCAGTGCTTTCAAATAGCCCAGCGTGGTAGCTCCCCCTACGCCCTGATTAGTCGGGGTCTGAAGAAGCATCAAGGAGCTGTGATTGGTAGTCTTCGCCAGCTCAAACGTCTCATCCTGGCTGCAATCGTCCACCACGATCAAGTGATCGACAAATTCAGGAACTCCCGAGATCACGCTCTCAATGTGGCGCGCTTCGTTAAAAGCTGGGACAACAACGGCGATTCTGCGATCTTTGTACATAGCCGCAATTCGGACTGCGAACTAGAATTCAACCAAGACAGTCAGGTTGATTGGAGCTGACCCCTGGTTCTTGAACAACGTTACGCCTTCCTGAACCAATCCTATTTCCAAATTGTGCTGACCCGGCAGTAGTGGTGCTTTTAGCGACAGGGGAACCACTGTTGATTCACCTGGCCCGAGGTCGTAAGGAAGTAAAGCTAAGCCTGTGTCCGGGTTGGTCTCCAGGTCTCGGCCCGTCCATGTTCCCCAAAGATTAACGCGATAAGTGTTGTCCGCCTGTCCTTGAGCTGGCCAGGGAATATTACTCAAGTTCTCGATTCTCACGAAGAGCGTTACTTCCTCCCCGGGCTTTAATGAAGTTTTGGGATTCGCAAGCGTAAGGCGTGCCCGGTAACCATCGGGCCCTAAGCTGGCTTGCCCTTGAGTTTTCCTGAGCGGCGGCGAGCTTGAGTCTCGGCGCAAGACCTCAAAAAAGTAGACCTGTACTTTGGTAATCGGTGCGTGAAAAGGAACAAGCATTGTTTCAATGCTTCCGACCTCTAAACCGGCATTCCGTAACGCGAATACTGCCTCGCCATAATCGGAGGGCACCGCCATTGACCACATCTCTTTACCCTCTACCTTGGCAAGCGAGCGCTGGAGCCACTCGCGGGATGGTACGGTGAGCAAGAGTCCAAGGTAACGGACGCCTATGAAGCGAGCCCGGTCATTCAATTGCAACATCAAGCTTGGTGTTTTTGCCCCACTAACTATCCAAACCTCAACATTGTCGAACTTCTGTTTCTCGTTGGGCGTCAACAACGCCTGGGTTGAGCGGTCATGTAAGACGTACTTTAACTCTGCTTCTGAAGAATCGAGTCGTTCCAGAACTGTTGGTCGCATACTCCATTCCATTCGGAAGAGATAAATTGATGCGAAGGTTGACTGAACAACTAGCAGTATTAATAGGCTCATCGCCAGAAGTTGACGCCAACGAGAAGTTAACTGAGAAGAGTACAAGTGCGCGACTGCAGTAACTATTAATAGTCCCGACAGGACCTCAAGGAAAAGACCGTAGCGGATATAACCCATTGTCAGAGACCAAAGGAAGGTGCCTACTAGGATAATTAAAGAGAAAAGCCGTAAGCGCGCTACTTGTCTCCAAATGCAGAGACAGAGAATCGCCAGCAAGAATCCGAGTGTGAGCCTACCCGAATATACTGGAAGTTCCGAAGTGCGTTCCGGACTGAAGAACATCAGTAGGGGCCAGAGCAGAATCTCAAAGGCGCCGTACCCGCCCCAGCGATCGTCCCAGCCATTGAAAGGCGGATAGAAAGGTGATCGAAAGACACCATTGTAGATCGGAAACGTAGGACTGCCGGTCAGTTTGTACACCCAAACAGAAAAGGGAATAAGTGGTGCAGCGAATACCAGCAACGAAGTGACGGTGGTGGGCGCTAATTGTTTTAGATTTGGAACCGCTTGCAAGCCTCGCCACGACCAGATGAGCACCAGCGGGACAATCGTTGCAGCGTTAGATAGTTTGAAAGCCATCGCCAGGCCGAGCAGGAACGCTACTCGCACAACTCTGCGTCGCTCAAACACTCGATTGTTCTCAATCGTTATACGGGTCGCTTCCAGGAGCAACGGCAATGCAAGTAGATCCGGCATGTAGTTGTTGATCTCAAAGAGCAGGTGTTCTGCCCAGAGACACAGAAGCACAGTGGCTGCGCGGAGCCACGAATTCGCGACCATTGGCCGAAGAAGCCGGTCGAGGATACTGCCAGCCCACAAAAGCACGAGAAGATTAACGACCGTCCCCAGTCTATAACCAAGCACGTGTCGAAAAATGCCAGTTACCATGTCTGGCGTCGGGTTGAAAGGGGCGGCCGTCGGAAAAAACTCATCTGGCAGATAGATGAATCCCAGAAGTCCTCTGTCACCGTGAAAGAGACGCAGGCTCCAGACATCGAATGAGGAGTCGGGAAACGGCATTCGTAAGGCAAAGGCAAATAGTAGAGGTATGCCGACAATTAACCAGAAAGGTAAGCCGGTCCCGGTCTGCGTCTCTTTTCGAGAGATGTAGAACAGCCAGCAAAGAAGAGCACTTGTGATTGTTAGTGGCCAGGCCAGTTCATTTGACAGCCCCCACACCCACTGCCTGATGAGCACGATGGTGTAAATGAGGAAGATAAGGTCGCCGAACTCGGCGCGCACAAAGAGAGCATGCGCTCGCTGGCGAAGCGTTAAGCAGCTAAATTGTGTGGAGAGCTTCTTCGCCAAATGGCTTCGGTTCTTGGTAGCTGAGGAAGTGCCTCCGCTATTTTACGACAGTCAGGCGGCGCAGTTGGGTCATGGTTACTCGCTGCTGGGCGGCAATCTTTGTCAGAGGAATCTCCTCATCAGCCGAATCTACATAATGCTCTGGTAAAATCAGTTCCCGATCAAAACCTTCCGGCACTGATTCAATGTCGAAGTCACGTTCCGAAAGCCCCTCATACTTCAGCATCGCATTGGTCCAATTGAACAGCCAGAACTGAAATACAGAGAACAACCCACCGTGTCTGCGCATTCGGGAAATTGTGAGCAAGAACCCGCGAGCCGCGAACCAAGCAACTTTTGGTCGAGCGATTAACCGGTAAAGTCTTTGAGTTAACATACGGACCGCTCGAGGACTCTTAAACACCATCTTGACGTACTTACCCAGGCTGCCGTAACCATTTGACTTGAGAGGCACATAGTTTCCGCGATCCAAATTGTCCAGAAAGCCTTTCAACCGCTCGTACTGATAATCGCCGTCGCAGAACCGGCTGACGAACCTTTGGTAGCCCGCGACCATCTGGTCTCTTGGCATCAGATAGCGAATGTTTGTGCAGTATTTATAACCGCCCAGGCTGTTCTTGTTGTTGCGTAGCCTTCCGGCAAGCTTCATGCGCCGAAATAGAGGTGTCCCCGGCAACGCGGTTAGCAGGGACGGATCTCCGGAAACAAGTCCGGCCCGGGCCATTCCTTCCAGTGTCATTTCAAAAGCATCCGGGGTGTCTGAATCAAAACCAAAAATCAATCCCGCTACTACCGGAAAACCATAAGACTGGATTTCGCGAATAGCAGCAATCATGTCGCCTGCGGTGTTCTGAACTTTGGCGGTCTCAAGCAGGGAATTGTTGCTGAAACTCTCGACGCCGATAAAGAGCATGTCGAAGTTCGCAAGTCGCAACTTCTTCATTAGTCGTGGGTGCCTGGCGAGATTGATTGTCAGCCAGGTGTATAGTGCAACACGGCGCCCGGTTCTTTCCTGCCAGGAAATGATTGCATCAAGCACTTCCTCGGCCCAGCGCTGCTCGCCAATAAAGTTGTCGGCAGCAAAGAGCACCTGACGAATGCCCAGCTCGGCCATATGGTCCAGTTCGGAAACAATATGATCCACAGAGAAGTTGTGAGCTCGATTGTTGTCGGGCAGGACACGGATATCGCAGAATTCGCAAAGGAAAGGGCAACCACGCGACACCTCCAGCACGGCCCCATAGTAGCGCCGGTACGTTGCGTCCAAAAAAGGGCGATAGAATGGCCGCGCACACGAAACATTGAAGCGCGCTTTAGTCTCCAGGATTTGCGGCAGAATACCTTTCTCGTCGAACCGCTCTATGAAGTGGGGGAAGGCTTCTTCACCGTCACCAATGAAGATGTGATCGAACATCTCCAGCTTCCAGATTTCACCAGCTTGGTTCAGTGACCAGGAAATCGGCCCGCCCACAATATACGTTGCGTCGGGGTAACGCTCACGGAGCCGGGAGTGTGTGCGGACGATGCTTTCGTAGTCCTGATTAATACCACTGAAGACGAAGAGCTCGGCTGGGGTAACGTGCTCGACGTCATCAAACCGCATATCAAAAAGTTGCAATTCGTATTGCTCCGGCTTATCTACATAAGCCGCGAGAGTGTAGGCCCAGACCGGCATAAACATAGCGCCATATTGCTGCGTTTCGGCAAGAAACGAGTCTGGCGCATGTATAAATGAGATGTGTCTCAGTGTGTGGACGGCCATGTTGCTAACAAAAAATGCGCTAGCTTTTCGGGGTCATCATACTACCACACCCTACCCACGCATACTGCCAGGGTCACGGTATGTCAGCTTGATGTTCACCACTTAACCACCCGACCATTATTCAGCTGCTGAGATGATCGTTTCAACAACTTTCCCCCACGAGAGCTTCTGCGCAAGTATTTTGTCTCGACCTCGCTGGCCCATGCTCTGCGCAGCTTCGCGATTCGCATTGATCTTATCCAGGCATTCCGCGAGCGCACGGGGATCAGCCTCCGTGACTAATCCCTCCCGCTCGTTTTCGACGAACTCAGTAGCGCCGCCACCGTCGCTCGCAACAATTACCGGTTTTCCGGCTAGCATTGCCTGGAGCGTCACATAACCATAGTCTTCGTCAAATGGCAGATATGGGACTCCAAGCGAATTTTCATAGAGCGTGAGAAGCTCGGCGTCCGAAACAAATCCGCGCATTTCGACGCGATCTCCGATGCCATACCTCTTGATCAGGGATTCATAGTGGCCCGAATGATTCGTACTGCCGGACAGTATCAGTTTCACAGGGGTTTTAACGAACTGTAGAGCTTCCAACACGAGATCTTGCCGTTTCTGTGGTTCCATGCGACTGGGATAAAAGAAGTAGTCTCCCTGATTGCCGTTTTTCAGAAACTCAGCAAGCGGTGGCGGATGGTAAAGGGGTTGACTCTCAATATTATTGTACCGCCTTAGTCGTTCAGCAACAGTTCTTGAGTTTGCAAAGACTTTCCGAGCTTCTGGAATGAGCTTGTTATCGCACTCGTGGATCCATTCTCGAACACGTATTCCCTCTGGATGCACTGAAAGATCGTCGAATGGCGTTCCCCATAGGTTATAAGCGCTACGGTATTGATGCATTATCCAAAGAACTTTT
>CAZNPP010000236.1:0-5565 GCA_964574785.1 uncultured Chloracidobacterium sp.
TTGATAATTATGACGAACCAGGATTTGATGGCGCGAAGTACGTGATGACACCGCCACTACGCGAGAAATCAAATCAAGATGAGTTATGGAAGGGCTTGAAGATGGATGACCTGCAGGTGATCTCGACTGACCATTGCCCCTTCTGCATGAAGGAACAGAAGGAACTCGGGCTCGGAGACTTCACAAAGATTCCCAATGGCGCTCCCGGTGTCGAGCATCGCGTGCCACTCATCTATAACGGCGGGGTTGTCGAAAACCGTATCAGCCTAAATCGTTTTGTAGAGCTAACCTCAACAGCAGCCGCAAAGATGTTTGGTCTGTTTCCCAAAAAAGGTACGATAGCAATTGGGTCCGATGCCGATATCGTAGTCTTCGATCCAAACAAAGAACAGACCTTAAGCGCAGCCACGCATCACATGAATGTTGACTACAGCGCCTATGAAGGAAGAAGAATCAAAGGCGTTGTTGAGACGGTCCTTTCCCGCGGCAAAGTTGTTATTGATAATGGCGAGTACAAAGGTAAACCTGGTGATGGTCGTTTTCTAAAGCGCGGAACTTGTGTCGCCATTTAATTGCGCATATCAACTGAGTTGAAGGAAACTGTGAACCAAGACTGGTTGGAAGACTTTCGGCGTCAATGCGAACGCAACTTGTTGCGGAGCGTTCAGGAACGTATGCGGTACGGCTTCTGTTACGTATATAAACCAGTGCTTGACGACGCACCTTGGCGATCTTTTGACTCTACTGAAGAATATAGAAACTGGTGTCAGGAAAACCTGCCAGAGTATCTCGGTTACGGCAAGCCTGACCATCTTCAAAAGCAGATTCTTGATGCCACGTGATAAATTCAATCCTGCCCAGGCGCAAGAGGTAGCAGCCGCTTTCGCTAACCACAATGTAGACTACATGTTTATCGGAAAGAGCGGCGCTATCTTACTTGGGTATCCAGGAACAACTCAGGATGTTGATGTCTATCCGCGAAAAGATCCCGAAAACGGGGCTCGGATAGTCGCAGCACTTCGAGATCTCGGGTTCATTATGGACCACGCGCTCGAAGAAGAGATCGTTAGGGGGAAACATTTCGTTCAAATAAAATCTGGACCGTTTGACATTGATCTCATATTTGCGCCTGATGGCATTAATAGTTACGAGGAGGCAAAGTCTCGAATGGATACCTCAAGCGGATTCCCTGTATTAAGTATTCGCGACATTATTGCGAGCAAGCGGTCTGCGGGAAGAGCTAGAGACGCCGTGGAGCTCCCTTTACTTGAGGCCTTTCGTGAAGTCTACGAGAAAAGACGCAGCTAGCCTTTGTTGCATGTCAATAGATACATTGACTACATCGGAAGGAGCCATAAGCCAACGCGACTTTGAGGAGTTGCGCCAGGATATTTCTGACAGCCCGCTCTGGAACAAGGATCTAGCTCCCACCACACTAAATCAACGTACTTGGTCCACCTGGAACATCGCCGCACTTTGGATTGGAATGAGTGTCGTCATCACCACCTACATGCTCGGTGGCAGCTTTATTGCTCAGGGCATGAATTGGTGGCAAGCAATGATGACCATCTTGTTGGGAAATACCATTGTTCTTATTCCAATGGTCCTCAACGCACATGCTGGCACAAAATACGGTATTTCGTTTCCGGTGCTCTGTCGGGCCTCATTTGGCACAAGGGGCGCGAACATTCCCGCGATTCTCAGAGCTATAGTTGCCTGTGGTTGGTTTGGGATTCAGACATGGATCGGCGGCGCTGCTCTCGACGCTTTACTCAGCGCTGTCTGGTCAGGGTGGTCCAACCTATTCGGTGGTGCCACCGTGATGGATGTAGCTCTTCACACATGGTTCGCCTTCTTGCTGTTCTGGGTAATTCAGGTCTTTATAATCATGCGCGGCATTGAAGGCATTAAGTATTTGGAGACGTGGGCTGCTCCGCTACTATTATCAGGTGGTGTGATCCTACTCATCTGGGCCTCATGGCGCGCCGGCGGCTTGGAACGGGTGCTTGCGGCATCATCGGGCCTGCAACAGCAAAAAGTTAACTTTTGGGTAATCTTCCCGGGAGCCTTAACCGCTTCTGTTGGCTATTGGGCCACGCTGAGCCTCAACATCCCCGACTTTACGAGATACGCCAAATCGCAACGCTCGCAAATGTTAGGACAGGCCTTGGGTCTGCCTTTGACTATGACCACCTTTGCTTTTATCGGAGTCGCAGTCACGAGCGCCACATTGCTGATTTACGGACAGGCGATTCCAGACCCTGTCGAACTGATGAAGCGGTTTGATAGTGCTTTAGTGATCTTGTTTGCCGCAGCGGTAATCTTCATGGCACAGTTGACCACGAATATGGCCGCAAACGTGGTATCACCTTCGAATGATTTTTCGAATTTAAATCCAAGATTGATTTCATACGTCACGGGTGGGCTGATAACTGCCGTAATCGGTATCCTGATGATGCCCTGGAGACTCATGGCAACCATGGGTGACTACATATTCACCTGGTTGATAGGTTATTCGGGACTGATGGGTGCAATTGGCGGAATTCTAATCTGTGACTATTGGGTGCTTAGAAAACAGCGTTTGAATCTGGCAGGATTGTTTGAAAGCAACGGGCCGTACTCCTACTCGAATGGGTTTAATGCTCGGGCTATTATTGCGCTATTAATTGCGGTGGCGCCGGTTATTCCGGGTTTTTTGCGGGCTGCAACAACTAGAGGAGGGCAGGTTGCAGACCCGAATTTCTTCGATACTCTGTATACTTATGCCTGGTTCATTACCTTTGGCATCGGATTTGGACTTTACTATTCACTCATGAGCATGAGTGGCAGAAGTCGGAAGTCAGAAGTCAGGAGTCAGAAGTTAGAAGCCAGAAGCATGGGGCCAGAACTCAAAGGAGGAGGTTAGAAGAGCAGGCATCATGATCACCATAACGATGGACCTCTCAAGGACTGAGCTTCTGACTCCTGTCTCCTGTCTCCTGTCTCCTGAAAGGAGGATACATGTCTCGCACAATTAAATGCGGACTTATTCAGTGTACGAATGCCGCGCCAACCGATCTTCCGATTGAAGATATCAAGCGACTGAATATTGAAAAGCACCTCAGCTTCATTGGGCAAGCCGCCGAACAAGGCGTGAAACTCCTCTGCATGCAGGAAGTCTTTACTACGCCCTATTTCTGCGCTGAACAGCAAACCCGATGGTACGACGCCGTGGAAAAAATTCCCGAAGGGCCGACCGTCACCTTAATGCAAGAGGTGGCAAAAGAACACGGGATGGTGCTTATTGTCCCCATCTACGAGGAAGAGATCACAGGGATCTACTACAACTCCGCTGCCGTAATCGATGCGGACGGTAAATACCTGGGTAAGTATCGCAAGAATCACATCCCGCATGTAGCGCCGGGATTTTGGGAGAAGTTTTACTTTCGCCCTGGTAACCTTGGATATCCCGCCTTTGATACTGCTTTTGCTCGTATTGGCGTCTATATCTGCTACGATCGTCACTTTCCAGAGGGTGCCCGAATTCTTGGCTTGAATGGGGCCGAGATAGTCTTTAATCCTTCGGCAACTGTGGCGGGTTTGTCAGAGTATTTGTGGCGGCTGGAGCAACCGGCTCATGCCGTAGCAAACGGATACTTCATCGGCGCCATCAATCGTGTTGGTCATGAGCAACCTTGGGACATCGGCGAATTTTACGGGCAAAGTTATTTTTGCGATCCACGAGGTCAGTTCCTCGCCGAAGCCCCACGCGACAAGGACGCTCTGGTCGTCGCTGATTTAGATCTTGACATGATTCGAGAAGTGCGTAACACGTGGCAGTTTTTCCGCGATCGCCGGCCAGATTCATACGGTCCGCTCGTAGCTGACTAATGAAGTCCGGGCCGTTAATTCTCAGGAGTTTTCGAAATGGATTTATCAATTACCGTCAACGGAATTAAGTTTCCAAACCCCTTTGTACTGGGATCTGGACCACCGGGAACCAACGCGCGCGTAATAGCCAAATCCTACGATGCTGGTTGGGGTGGCGCAGTCGCTAAGACTATTAGCCTGGAGTCAGCAAAGGTAGTAAACGTTGTTCCACGCTACGGCAAGCTACGCTCAAAAGTATCCGGTGAAGTAATCGGTTTTGAGAACATCGAGCTGATTTCCGATCGGCCAATAAATGTGTGGCTCGATGAGTTTCGACAACTGAAGAAGGAATACCCGCACCACATCTTGATTGCCTCAATCATGGAAGAGTACGAGAAGAGTCGGTGGCAGGAACTGACGCGGATGGTCCAAGACACCGGGGTTGATGCTTTCGAACTCAATTTCTCCTGCCCTCATGGCATGACTGAACGGAGGATGGGGTCAGAGATGGGTGAGCATCCCGATCTTACTGAAGAGGTGACGAGCTGGGTGACTGAGGTCTCCCGTATTCCCGTTTGGGCCAAAATGACTCCCAATATCACAAACATAAAAGAACCGTCATCGGCTGCTGTGCGTGGTGGAGCAGTTGGGATTTCTGCTATTAATACCATCCTTTCGGTTATCGGTGTCGATCTGAACACTCTCCGACCGTTGCCGACAGTAGAGGGTCACACAGTTCCGGGCGGGTATTCATCGCAGGCGGTGCGTCCAATAGCACTTCGTATGGTTAGCCAACTCGCCCTAGGCCTGCCAAAAGAGGTTTCAATTAGCGGCATTGGTGGTATCGAAAACTCACATGATGCACTCGAATTCTTCTTGTTGGGTTCTTCAACGGTTCAATTATGTACTGGGGTAATGCTGCATGGCGTCAAGATGGTGGAAGAACTGAAGGAGGGACTCGAAAAGTTTATGGTCGATAAAGAGTTCTCGAGCGTTCAAGAAATCATAGGTAAAAGTCTTCCTTACTTCTCGACTCACATGGAGTTGGTAAGAAAGATGAAGGAGGCAAAGCGACACAAGGCGGGTGAAGCAAGCCGCGATAACGAATGGGCTCAAAAGGACATTACGGAGAAGACTGCAGAATTAACGTCGAACTAAATGGCCCTTTGGCGTTCGGCTTTTGGTTTTGTTCTCGTTTACAGCCTTGTTACTAAGGCCGAAGACTAAAAGCCGAAGGCCAAAAGCCAAAGGCCTAAGACCATTTATTTCGTTACATGAATCTCCTCTTGCACTCGGGGATGGCGTACAAAAAGAAACACTACGCAAGCGATCGCTACTATCGCCCCAGCAATAGCCCACCAAAGATGGTGGATTCCAGCAGCCATATCTGGAATGCCATTCGGGTCTCTAGCCGTAACAAATAGCACCATCTTCCAGATAGCAAAAAGTCCTGCAGCTCCGCCCACGACCCACGCCAGGATGTCACTTAAACTCTTCATAAACACCTCCCGCAGGATAGTCGGGTAAACTATTTCGCAATTTGAATTGTTCTAGCGAAAGTTTATTAAGCTTACACCGTTGAGGCAAGTGCTGAAGACACTTTGTCCCAGTTCGACAAACTTCAGTTTGTTGTTTGACTAAAGAGATCAGAAGCCAGAAGTCAGCGTGAGACCACCTGGAGGTGGTTACGAGAACCAGAAACTCTCGGCAACCATT
>CAZNPP010000237.1:0-5388 GCA_964574785.1 uncultured Chloracidobacterium sp.
TTAACACTGGCGCAACACTCTGAGCACAGATTGAAGCTAAAGGCATCGAAAACGACTCGTGATGGGGAGGGCAGATGGTCTTTCCGATAAAAGATGACAACACCGGCCGCACGATCACTCCCTGGGTGAACTATGCGCTTATTGCAATAAACCTCGTTGTGTTCATCTTTCTCCAGCAGTTAGGAGCAGATACACAGTTCACATACGCCTTTTCTACGGTTCCGGCAGAGATTCTGAGTGGTGAAGATGTAGTTACATCTCCACGGGTAGTGAGAGTTCCGACGGGCCAAGAAGTAATGATTCCTGGACTGCAACCCACGCCGGGTTCCGTGTACTTGACTCTGATTACTTCGATGTTCATGCATGGAGGAATTGCCCATATCTTTGGCAACATGCTGTTCCTTTGGATCTTCGGGGACAATATTGAAGACCGTATGGGCCACGTCAGATACATGTCCTTCTATCTTCTGTGCGGTGTACTAGCCTCTCTGGCGCATGTCTTCACCAGTGCTGCTTTTGACCCAGGTAGTTTGTTGATACCAAGCTTAGGGGCCTCAGGCGCAATTTCGGGGGTATTGGGCGCATACTTGTTGCTGCACCCGAGTCGTCGAGTTACAGTGATTCTCTTCCGCATCCTTACGGATGTTCCTGCCTATGTGGCTATAGGAATTTGGTTCGCCTTCCAGTTAATCAATGGGTTGGGCATGCTGGGAAGTGGTTCAGCTCAGGGGGGGGTAGCCTACGCTGCCCACATTGGCGGTTTCATTGCTGGTGTTGCGCTAGTTAAGTTGTTCACGATTGGTCGCGAAGGCCGAACGGCGTAAAAAAGTCCAAAGTCCAACGTCCAATGTCCAAAGTCTGCCTTGACTTTGGACATTGGACATTGGACTTACATCGGACTTTGGACTTTGGACGTTGGACGTATAAGATCTGAGTATGTCTTCAACTGATGCAGTTCTACCAACCAAAAACAAGGAAAGCTTGGATATTCGTTCGTCGCCTCGAGCTGAGATGAAGCTCTACCCGCTTGAAACATTTCCTTACGAGTTTCCTGGACGCGAGATCAGAATCACCTTCGAAATCCCCGAATTCACTGCCATCTGTCCCTTTTCCGACTTCCCGGACTTTGCCACGATTCGTCTCGAATATGTTCCCAACGAGCGCTGTGTCGAACTTAAGAGCCTGAAGCTTTACATCAATTCGTTTAGAAACATAAAGATTTTCCACGAACATGTTATCAACGTCATCCTTGAAGATTTTGTAGCTGCTTGTGATCCTTTGAGTGTCGAAATCGAAGGCGATTTTCACGTGCGTGGGAATATAAAGACTGTGGTAAGAGCGAGTTATGAGAAGTAGTCAGTTGTCAGTTGTCAGTAGTCCGTTGGCAGTGGTGTTGTCAGTGGTCCGTTGTCAGTTGGTCACTTGGCACTTTGTGCTCTTGGTACGTGACGGACGACTGACAACTGACCACTGACATATAACAACGGACAACTGACAACGGACTACTGACAACAGACTACGGACCACTGACCAGGGGCTTCTGACCACTGACCAATGTCTACCGAATCCATTCTCCTCATAGCAGGTGTAGTGCTGGCATTCATCCTGTTGTTGATAGCCAGGCTCGCAATTCGCTGGATTATCAAACTCACAATGATTGGTATTATTGTTATCGCCCTCCTGGGCGGAGCACTAATCTGGTGGTGGACCACGAGCTTGACTTCCAAACCAGCACCTCAGCAGCAACGCTCCACACCGGCGAAGCGCGCAAATACTCGCTAATTGGCATTCAATGGGCCATACAGATAACGATGCCGCAGATCCATTCGATCCGCGTCTGAGAGCAGGAAAGCCAGAACGCCTCCCAAATCTATGGCGTCGCTATCGTAAGCTTCCCCGCAACGTCGTAGCCATTAGTCTCGTCAGCCTGCTTAATGACGCCTCCAGCGAAATCATTTATCCGCTTCTGCCAGTGTTCCTGGCTCTCACACTGGGTGCGTCACCCGCAATTGTGGGATTAATCGAAGGCGCTGCAGAATCTCTATCCAGTCTCCTAAAACTCTTTGCAGGCTATTTCAGCGATCGACGTGGGAAGCGGAAGGTATTTGTTGTACTCGGTTACTCAATAGCCAGCTTTGCACGCCCATTACTCGCTTTTGCTACGACTTGGTATCAAGTGCTTGCAATTCGTCTAACCGATCGAGTTGGTAAAGGCATTCGCAGCGCTCCTCGTGATGCAATGATTGCCGACAGTGCCGGCTTGGAACAACGTGGACTTGCCTTTGGGTTTCATCGGGCTATGGATCACGGCGGTGCCGTACTTGGTCCGTTAATCGGCTACTTCCTGGTAGTGTTATTTGCTGAAGATAGGAATGCCTTAACCGCAGCTGACTTCACAAAAATATTCATCCTGGCTTCAATTCCGGCTCTTGCTGCTGTAGGCGTTGTTTCATTTTTCGTACGTGAATCCTCACATCAAGTTGCGGCTTCGAACGATATCGCCAGTGAGCCGCCGCGTCTCTCTCTACGTGGCTTTGACACTAACTTCAAAAGATTTCTCTTATTGATTGCTCTGTTTACTCTGTCAAACTCTTCGGATGCATTTCTGCTTTTAAGAGCACAAACCGCAGGTGTCGCTATTGGCACCATTCCGCTGCTCTGGGCCATGCTTCATGTGAGCAAGGTTTTTAGTTCTCTTTTAGGGGGAGATCTTTCAGACCGCCTTGGCAGGAGACGGTTGATAGTATCTGGCTGGTTGCTTTATGCAGCAGTGTATGCAGGCTTTGCTTTTGTAAGCGAAACAATTTCCGTCTGGATACTTTTTCTAATCTATGGCATCTATTTTGGCCTTACCGAGGGCGCAGAAAAAGCGCTGGTGGCCGATCTCGTTAAACCCGAGCAGCGCGGTACGGCTTACGGGCTGTATAATCTTGCTTTCGGCATAACGGTTTTACCCGCCTCTCTCTTAATGGGAGCACTGTGGGAACTTTGGGGACCAACGGTCGCCTTTCTGGTGAGCGCGGGACTTGGCGCGACTGCTGCTTTGTTGCTTTTGCTACTTGTAGGAACCCCGACTCCCCCAGAATAGTACTACCTGATCGAAAGGAACAATACAGATGTCCAGGCACGTTCTCACTCCAGTTGAAGGCTTCACTCCAGGCATAGGGCTTTGCGTAAGCGGTATGGAGGAGGTTCGTGAACAAGTTAATAAGGCAACTGTCGATTTGACGAATGAGGAGATCGCCCGGCGTGCAGTTCCTGGCGCGCACTCTATCGGAGCACTTGTTCTTCACATTGGCGAGGCCGAATTGTGGTGGATTCAATGTGTAGTTTCCGGACGCAAATTAACTCAAGAAGAACGTCAGGCACCGTACTGGGATGTCCTGAAAGATCCTGATGCTTTTTCTGGTAAAGGTTACTCAGCCGAGTTCTGCTTGAACGAAATCAGAAACATTCGTAAGCGAACATTTGATGTGCTTGGTGGTTTTACAGATGAGGATTTAGAACGAATATTTAGTTTTGAGCGGCGTGGCGTGGTCTACGAACACAGCCTGCGCTGGATCCTACATCACCTAATCGATCACGAAGCGCAGCATAAAGGGCAGATATTGATGTTAATACGACTATTAAAGGAGAGTAAGTAGCCATGAGTTTTCGCGTCGAAAGATGGAGTGGGACTGACACGCCTGATGCGAGGACACTGCGACAACGTCTAGAAGGTGAAGGCTACAGTGTCTTTGAATGGTCCGATGCTCCCGGCACTGTTTATGGAGAACATTCACATAGTGAGGACCAGTCGCACTGGATCATCAGTGGCGAACTGGAATTGACCGTAGGAAACAAGCAATACACATTAAGTGCAGGCGACCGAGACTTTCTTCCAGCAAACACAAATCATGCCGCATTTGTTCCCGGCAACAGACCAGTTCGCTACCTCATCGGCGCCAAGTATCAAGCTTCAAAGTAGATTGTGAATTACACCGTAATTAGAACTGCCGAAGAACTACGTAAAGCCGTGGAGGTTCTGTCATCGTGTCAGGTTATAGGTCTCGATACTGAGACCACAGAGCTGGACCCGTACACGTCTCGGCTTCGGCTGATTCAGCTAGCTGCGCCAGATGGCGTTCGAATTATCGATCTCGATGCGTTTGATAATGGAGATCTTGTTCATAATGAATCACTTTCTTCACTGCGAACGCTGTTGAGTGCACCGCGACCAATAAAGATTGCCCACAACGCCAAGTTTGATGGCAAGTTTATAAAGCACAAGCTTGGCGCTGAACTGGGTGGGCTCTTTGACACGCTATTAGCAAGCCAGTTGGTTGGCGCCGGCGATATCGAAGAGCGACACGGACTGGAAACAGTAGCGTCGCGCTACTTGAATGAATCCGTAGACAAGAGCGAAAGGCTGAGTAATTGGAATTTCGAATTGTCGGAAGCTCAGTTGGAGTATGCAGCGCGCGATGCTGCGATACTTCTTCCACTCCGTGAGAATCTAATCGAAAGGTTAAAAAGAGATTCGCTCATCAAGTGTGCGCAGCTTGAGTTTGAGTGCATTTCGACGGTTGTCGATATCGAACTTGCCGGTTTTTATATGCACAAAGACCGTTGGCTTGAGCAGCTAGCTGTTGTTGAGAAACGACGCACCAAACTTGCAGAAGAACTACAGGAGGTTTTGGCGGAAGAATCACCGCAAGGTTCCCTATTTGGTCCACAGCGTGCCGACATTAATCTCGATTCTCATCAGCAACTGACACAGGCGCTGGAGCGTCTCGGTATTCCAGTACCTGATTCAACTCGAAACTGGAAGTTACAACCTCTTGCAGTTCAGTATCCAATCGTTGCCACATTACTCGAATACCGAACAGTACAG
Organism: uncultured Chloracidobacterium sp.; assembly: GCA_964574785.1. Classification (GTDB taxonomy): domain Bacteria; phylum Acidobacteriota; class Blastocatellia; order Pyrinomonadales; family Pyrinomonadaceae; genus PSRF01. The sequence continues at coordinate 4,874 of CAZNPP010000237.1, forward strand.
AAAGCACTGACCAGTTATGGTCAGAACATGATTGAACTGATCAACCCAGTAACTGGAAGACTGCATGCCGATTTTCGTCAAATCGGTGCTCCTACGGGCCGATTTGCGTGTACTAATCCCAATATTCAACAAGTGCCACATGCTGTTGAATACAGGCGTTGCTTTAGTGGATATCCGGAAGGAAAGAAGCTGGTGATCGCAGACTACTCTCAGATCGAGTTACGTATTCTCGCTGAATTCTCTGGAGATACCGGTTTCATTGATGCATTCAATTCAGGTGCTGACTTGCACCGCGTAACAGCCTCACAGGTCTTTGGAGTCTCGCAAGATCAAGTGACACCCGATCAGCGGTCTTTTGCTAAGGGTTTAAATTTTGGCGTGGTATATGGAATCGGGGCGCAGCGATTTGCCTTGATGACTGGATTGACAGTGCCGCAAGCAGAGGATGTCCTGCGCAAATATTTCAGTACGTATCGGCAACTCGATGGCTATTTACGCGAAGCAGCCAATCGAGC
>CAZNPP010000238.1:0-5304 GCA_964574785.1 uncultured Chloracidobacterium sp.
TCCCGTAAAAGGTACTGTTCTCACCAGTACGCTGCCATGGATCACCGGCAGCGCCGCCAGAATAAAAAGCCTTACCTGTATAACCTACTTTACGCTGAAGCAGCGGAACGAACGGTTCATACCAAACCAGTTGTGGCATGGTGCAGCAGAGATCGTCTGGCATCGCGCTGGCATCGATTGCTGCTACGGCGGGAGAGTGGACAGTATAAGTTGTTCCATCACGTTTGAAACTAACTGGAGCGCTGCGCACGACGACTACTTTCCCGAGGGTGGTGGCATAGCGGTTCTTAATTGCATTCACAATTGCGATTGTCTGCGAATAAGAAGCAGCCTCGTGGACAATCAATTCCGAACGACGTTCCGCAGAGGGATCAGCGAGGTTTGCTGAGGAGCTAACAACTGCCAAAGCACGCACCCCTGTGAGATCAACTCCTTGCCACGAGCCGGAAGTAACATTCCAGGCCAGCATCGCTTCCCTACCAGCGGTGGTCAGTTCGCCATTGTAATGGCAGGCTCCGGCAAAAACGCTTGCCGTTCGCACTTCTACGTAGTCGCCCTTAATGTTGTTGCTATCGGCCTGGGAAGCTGTCAACACCATCCCACATAAAAAGAACAGAACCAACAAACTGCAGCAAATAACTCGCATCTCAAACCTCCTGTTAACTACCTCAACCTTCGAGCGCTGAACTGTAGCACGATCTGCCTGGACCACATCGCGTTGGCGAAGCCTTACCGCCATCAGGACCAACTACCAACTGGGTCACTCCACACCAGCAATAGTTACTAGCATCAAGATAATCATCTGCTTCATTCGCTAAGCCATCACGCATGAAGAACTTCTTAGACCGTAACGAGCCGCAAAATGGGGTCTGAACTATGTTTACGTTTTCTGTTACCCCAGCACTCTCTTTTGGTTGATTATGATAGTCCATTTCATTTGTCATCGCATCTCTCCATTCGATCAACTATGCGCCAACACCACCAACCTTTGCCAAAGCGCGTCGCACAAGCGTTTGTGTTAGTGGAATTTTGTAGCCGTTCTTGGACATCGGTTCGGCGCCCTCAAGCGCTAATTTCGCCGTTTCAGCAAGCACCTCAGCATTTAAAGTCTTTCCTATCAAATAGTTTTCCGCTTTAGGCACTCGCCAGGGAATCGGCGCAACTCCACCCAGGGCAATACGTGCCTGACTCACAGTCTTTTTTGAATCGAGAGCAACAGCCGCTGCCACAGATGCCAGAGCGAAGTCTAAAGAGTCTCGCTCTTTAAACTTTAGATAAGTTGAGTTAGCCGCATAAGGTGAAGACGGTACTTGGATGTCAGTAATGATTTCATCGTTACGCAGGACGTTCTCGCGCCTGATATTGCCCTCCGTTGGTAGCGTAAAAAACTTCTCCAGAGGGATAGCGCGCTTACCTGTCGTACCGGTTACGTTTGCTGTAGCACCGAGCGCAACAAGCATTGGCGCAAGATCTGATGGATGGACTATGAAAGAAGGTCCACCACCGAATATTGCGTTGTACTTATTCTCACCTGTGGCGGCAAAACATTCTGAGCCACCTTTCTTAATGCAGTACGCCTCCTCAAGACGGTAGTACCAGCAGCGTGGCCGCTGGCAGAGATTGCCTCCAACCGTTCCCAAATTTCGTATCTGCTGAGATGCAACCGAGTGTGCTGCTTCAGCCAACCCGGGAAAACTACGTCTTACGAGAGTGTTGTCTTCAAGCTGGGCCAGCGTAACCAGAGCTCCTATGCGAAGGCCCTTCCGAGCATCACCTTCGATTCGGTGGAGCCCTTTAATGCTCTTCAAATTGACGACTCGAGTCGGACGCGTCAGATAGTCTTTCATTGTAGTCAGAAGATCCTGACCACCAGCGATTACTCGCGCCTCGTCATCCATGTCCTTAACAGCGGGCGCTGATTTCAGAAGGTTAACGGCCTCACTGACAGTGCTTGGACTCACCCACTCAAAGGTCTTCATACCGTTCTACCCTCCTGCATTAGACTCATCAATATCTTGTCCGGAGTGATTGGCAGTTCTCTTACCCGAATCCCACATGCGTTAAATACTGCATTAGGAATCGCTGCTACGGCCGGAATAACTGCTGGTTCACCGACTCCGATAACTGCCTCGCGCGGGTCTTCGTCATCAATAATCGCAACCAGCTCGGGCATTTCGAGCGATCCTGGTAGCTTGTAATCGCCAAACCCTGGATTCAGTTGAATTCCAAGATCAGCGTCCATCACTCGCTCTTCCCAAAGGGCCATCCCGAGGGATTGAATCATTCCCCCATTTATTTGGCTTCTCAAGGCGAGCCGGTTGAGCGGCAACCCGATATCCTGAACATGGACCATTTTGATAGGACGTACATGACCGGTCTCAACATCAACTTCCACTTCAGCAAAGCAGACACCTCGAACACCGGATGCTTGCAGGCTCGAGACCCATTCGCCATGACCTACTATTCCAGCAGCCGGCAAGGCTGCACATGCTTGTTTCCAGGATAATGAGCGACTGCCTGCGCTTACTGACCCATTTGCAAACCTGATCTCTTCGGTCTTTGCTCCATCTAGCAATGAAGCAACCCTTTCCGCCATAGCCAGTCGTGCTTTAACTGCCGCGTCTTTAACTGAAGGCGCAAGTGATGCAGCAGTTGTCGAGCCACCTGAAGCATTTGCCCTGCCGAGTTTCGAGTTGCCAATCTGTTCGACAATCTGATCCATGCCCAGACCAAGTTCCTCAGCAACAATGGCTCGCGTAAAGGTCCGCGTTCCGGTTCCCAGATCCTGTGAACCAACAGCAACCAGTACCGAGCCATCGCGGGAAATTGTCACATCAACCTTGCATTGATTGTTGCCGCCGCCGCCCCATGTTCCAACCGCGCAACCGATGCCACGTTTTAGCGGACCTGGCCCACCTCCGGGAGTCTTGTTGCGGCGCTGCCATCCGATCTCTTTTGCGCCTCTGTCGAGCTGCCGATGATAAACCGGATCCTTTAAGTTCTTCTTCCTGAACTCAATGGGATCTATACCGAGCTTATAGGCCAGTTCATCGACAACTGATTCGATTGCGAAGCAGGCTTGTGGATGTCCGGGCGCCCGCATAGCACGCGAACCGTCTTCATGAGTATGAATCGCAATTCGTTCGTTCGAGTGGGTCATTACGTTGTAGATGTAAGGTTGCTGGGCCTGAGAACCATCCGCCAAGCCCCCCAGTTGATACTGCAGAGCATGCAAAGCGTTGAAGGTACCGTCACGGTTAGCTCCAGCTTTGAATTTCTGCCATGATCCTGAGCGATTACCGGCAAACAGGAATTCATCCTTACGCGTCAACATAAGATGGACAGGGGCTTTGGCTTGTTTAGACAGTCGACACGCGATCTGACCTTCTACACCAATGCCAAACTTTGAGCCAAACCCTCCGCCCATATGTTCGACAACCGCAGTCACCGCGCTCTCAGGAAGACCCAGCGCTTTAGCTGAATCACCAGGAATGGTGAAGGTACCTTGAGTAGAAGCATAGATGGTAGCTGTATCTCCGCCGTTATAGTCAACTACGTGACCGTGTGTCTCAAGACAAGCGTGATGAACAATTGGAGTCCGGTATTCAACCTCTAAAACGACATCGGACTGTGCGAGTGCCGCTGCCACCTTTTCCGGGTCACCGCGCTTTCCTTTGGGCTCGAGGTTACCGCCTTCCTCAACTTTCGGCGCATCTTCCTCGATGGCATCGTCGGCTCGCACTACATGGCGCAACACCTGGTACTTCACATTGATAGCACGCACGGCATCCTCAGCAATCTCGGGCGTTACGGCGGCAACTGCCGCTACAGGCATTCCAGCAAATAATGCAACAGGTTGCCCTTTTTCCTTGGGTGCAGCAGAACCGTCATCATCGGTGATGCTGACCACTGCTCTGACCCCTTGGATTTTTCTTGCCGCTGAAGTGTCGATACTTAGTATGCGCGCGTGAGCATGTGGAGAAGTTAAGATCCGGCCATAGAGCATTCCTGGCACTCGCTTGTCGTGAGTGTACTGAGCCACCCCACTTACTTTGATTGGGCCATCTACACGAGCCAGATCAGTATTCAGCAGAGTATGTTTGTTATTAGGTCCCCAAACTGGACCTGCTACATCGTCAACCTCGATCTCTACCTCAGTTTCAATGCCATCAATTACTCTAGTGACTTTAACTTTCTTCTTCTTAGGTGTTGTTGGTTGCTGTTGCATAAGTTTCTCCGTTGGGAGTCGAAAGCGGCGGCAGGCCGCCGCACCCCAAATTCATTTTGCCTTCGCGGCAGCGAGCGCGGCTTCAAAGATGTGCGGATAAGTACCGCAGCGGCAGAAATTGCCCTTGCAGGCCTCACGCACTTGATCAACTGTGGGATTCGGATTCTGCTTCAGGTAGGCAGAGATCGTTGTTACAAATCCTGGAGTACAGAACCCGCACATCAAGCCGTCATGTTGGACGAAGGCACTCTGCACTGCGCTCAACTTGTCAGGTGAACCCAAACCCTCAACTGTGGTCACATCCCGATTCACAGCATCCACGGCAAGCACTAAACAGGAATAGACGGGCTTTCCGTCCATTAAAACTGTGCAGGCGCCACAGGTTCCAGCATCACAGACCAGTTTTGGACCAATAAGAGGGGGATCGAGATAATTACGTAGGGCGCTTAACAGAGTTACACGCGGTTCGACAGTCACATTACGATTCTTGCCATTTATCTTGAGGACAAGATTGATTGTCCCCGCGGCTGGACGAGCGCCCGAACTCTGCTGAGATTCGTTTGCCTTAGCTTCCTTATTGAGCAGTAGATGATCCGCGATGGCAGCTCCTGCGCCCGCGACTCCTACCCCCTTTAAGAACTGTCGTCTACTGGGATCGTGACGCTGTTCCTGGTACGTACCTTCTTTGTCATCATGATCATCTGACATCGGAATCCTCCGGTCACCAAGTCTTGGTGCGAACGTGTCCTATTAATGAGTTAATGAGTTCAAAGTTTTTATCATATGTGAAGCGATCATTGAAGGGCTAATTTTGAATTCTCCCTCGCCAAGTCTCGGTTCAAGGAGTAGTCTCGCGCAATCTCACCCGCGTATGAGTATAGCTGTATGCTCCTATGAGAAATGTCGCATATGATTCGGAACTGCACATGGCCGTGGTGCCGGCGATTTGCCGGACGGAGAGCTGAAGGTGAAAGCCAGTTACAGAACCGCGAGCGGAGAAGCTGGAAAAATTGCGAGTTCAACACTCTCGGATTGGACCACGAAACGTTCGAGGCACGGGCCACAATTTTTCCAGC
>CAZNPP010000239.1:0-5061 GCA_964574785.1 uncultured Chloracidobacterium sp.
CCACATTAGGAGGTGAGATTCTGGCAGAGGAGGAGTTCGATACTCCCCCCGAGCCATCCCGGGCACTTGGAATTCTTCGCGTCTCTTTGGAACGACTGCGCGATGAAGCACCGGGACGAAAATTAAGAGTCATAGGAGTCAGTGTCCCAGGTCCGACTGACGCGGAGCGGCGAAAATTGTTGTACGCGCCTCGACTGGGTTGGCACAACATCGATTTCGCAAGAGAACTCACCACTAAATCCATAAGTGGTCAAAACGGCGCAGTACCGATTGTGGTTGAGAACGATGCAACTGCTGCCGCAATGTATGAAGCCAGGCTGCGGCTGCCAAATCCAGATCGTAAGCTGCCAAATAACTTTGTACTGGTTAGATCTGGAACTGGTATTGGCGTGGGGCTCGTGTTGGGAGGTGAAGTGTTCCGAGGCTCGGGTCAAGGCGAGGGAATAGCAGGTGAGTTTGGCCATATGACTATCGTGGCTGGTGGTAAGCCTTGCGCGTGTGGCAATCGTGGCTGCTGGGAGATGTATGCGTCTGCTTCCTCGGCGTCATCACTCTACATGGGTGACCGCATCAGATTGGGCGATATGAGGGCTCCGCGTTATGTTGAGATTGTTGCCCGTGCGGAGGCTGGCGAGTTAAGAGCGCAGAGAACGCTCGAGCGAATTGGAGAGTACTTAGGCATAGGAATAGGCAACGTGATCATGGGACTTGGGGTTCCGCAAGTCATCCTAAGTGGACGAGTTGTTTACGGTTGGCGCTTTATTAGAGAACCGCTTCACAAGGCGGTGGCTCAAAGCATGGCAGACAAGCTACAGGGTTGGTCCGTCGAGCCAGGCGAACCGAGCGGCGCAGGACTCGGCGGCGCTTTTGAGGTCGCGGTGGACGGATTTCTCACATCTAGTGTTAATGCATAACGAATGAAACTCGATACCGCTTCTCGGCGATGTATCGTCTCACTCTTGGTGCTTTCGCTTCTATCGGTAGGGAAAGCGCAAAGCCGGCATGATTCATTCCCGGTATCCAAGGTTTGGATCGCCGATAATGGGGATGGTGCTTACAAAAATCCGATTATTCACGCCGATTACTCTGATCCAGATGTTATTAGGGTTGGTGACGACTTCTATCTGACAGCGTCAAGTTTCAACGTTGCGCCAGGACTACCGATTCTTCATTCCAGGGACTTGGTTAATTGGACCATTATCGGGCATGTATTCACGCAGCAAACCCCAGTCGAGGTTTTCAACAAGCCGCAGCACGGTAACGGTGTATGGGCGCCCTCCATCCGCTACCACAATGGAGAGTTCTATATCTACTACGGTGATCCTGACTTCGGGATCTATTTGAGCAAAGCGACGAAACCTGAGGGCCCCTGGTCTCCTCCATTCTTAATCAAGAAAGCTAAAGGTTGGATTGACCCTTGTCCCTTTTGGGACACGGATGGAAAGGCCTATCTCGTTAGCGCTATGGCAGCCAGCCGTTCGGGTATCAAGAGTGTTCTCGTGATTAGCCGAATGAGTGCTGATGGTACGAAGCTGTTGGACAATGGGGTGTTGGTATTTGATGGCGGAGAGAAACATCCCACGATAGAAGGCCCAAAACTATATAAACGAAATGGTTACTACTACATCTCGGCTCCGGCTGGCGGGGTCTCGGAAGGCTGGCAAGTAGTACTGAGATCTAAGAACGTACTCGGACCTTACGATGAAAGAATCGTGTTGGCCCAAGGTGGTACAGAGATCAATGGGCCGCATCAGGGAGGTTGGGTTGATACCCAGACAGGCGAGTTTTGGTTCATTCACTTTCAGGATAAAGGTCCGTACGGACGCGTAGTTCATCTACAGCCAATGAAATGGGTAGACGATTGGCCGGTAATTGGGTTGATGAAAGATGTCAACAGGCCTGGAGAGCCGGTTTCGACACATCGAAAGCCGAATGTCGGCCGCAGGTGGCCAACTGCGACGCCAGCAGAGTCAGATGAATTCAATGGGAATGCGATTGGACCACAGTGGCAATGGCATGCCAATGCTGGTACCAACTGGGCCTTCCCTGCAGGAACGCTAGGTTTTCTTCGATTAGTTAACGTTCCGCTTTCACCGGGTTTTCGTAACTTCTGGGAGGTACCAAATCTACTGCTGCAAAAATTCCCAGCTCCTAACTTCTCAGCCACTACTCGCCTCACAATTCCGCAAATGAGTGATGGCGCGAAAACGGGTCTCATCGTCATGGGACTGGACTATTCCTACCTGGCCATAAAGAAAGATTTAGACAGTCTCGTGATTTCGCAAACAGTTTGCAAGGATGCAGATCGGGGAACAGAGGAGAAGGAAGGACCGGGAGTCAAGGTGAAAGGGGACACTTTCTATTTACGCGTCACTGTCACAGAGAATGCAACTTGCAATTTTAGTTACGGCACGGATGGAGTTACGTTCTTCCCGATCGGTGAATCCTTCCAGGCACGACAGGGACGATGGATTGGTGCGAAGGTAGGCATCTTTGCTGTGAGGACAGGAATTATTCGGGAGTCTGGTTACGCAGACTTCGATTGGTTCCGGGTTTCCTAGATTCACCACGGACACGGAGGCACGGAGCTAGAAAGGATGAAGGATGAGGGATGAAAGCCATTTTTCATTTTCCAGTTTCCATTTTTTCATAGTCACTCGCTATCCTATTGTTCAAATTCAGGATCATCTTAGTTGTCTTAATGTTGGGGGACCATGAAAAATGAAAAATGGAAAATGGTTTCATCCTTCATCCTTTTGAATTGACAGTATGTCTTTGCCTTTCCTATAGTCATTTTGTGGCGGCTCGATGTCGATAGCCGCTTCCGCTCTTGCCTGGAAACATCTCACCCCCTTATCACTCCCGACACCATTCCCAGAAAAAGGTGCGTCATGAAACTAACAATCACCCTTCTGACTTGCTGTTGTGTTCTGCTCCTTCCCGCTTCGATTACCAAAAGCGAGACTTCTACCACTAATCCCAACCTTTCGTTGCCGGTCTCGCTTTCGGATCATGGTGGCAAGATTGAAACAAAGTACGATGGATTCAATTGGGAAACTGTCGTAACGCTCAAAAAGATGGGTATCACTTGTGGCGCAGCGAAAGGGTTGCAGAGTGCGATGACTAAGACTTGCGTTAGCATGGTCGTCTCGCTGCATTGCCCGGGTGTGCAGCTCGATTACGTGCGTTTTGTAAAGCTGCAACTTGTATTTGAGTCCAAACGATGGGACGAACGGCACGGCCCAAATGAACGTGAGTTGATTGTTGTTGCAAATGAAGAACGGCTGAAACTGGGGAAGATGGCACTTGCACGGCAAGGCGTGGAAACAAGTCAACTGGTCGATGTTATGAGAGAGGTCTTGGAAGTATCCATTCCGTTCAAGACTTTTCAGAAGATCGCGTTGGCAGAGAATGTCGAGATGAAAGTTGGCAAATCGATGTTCACCTTGCAGAATAGGAACGTCATGGCGCTGAGAGATCTAAACAATCGCATTAGATATTAGTTAAGATACGCAGAACTCCATCAGGCTAAGGATTGCAAACCGAGGAAGTCTAAGCCCAACATGCTGGTTGCGTGTTGGGCTCCTCTTTTTGAAGTTAGTTCGTGTTATTTCGTGGATCGGCTTCCTGGCCCCTCTCAAGGGGATCCACGAAACGACATAAACCAAACACGAATTTGTGCTTAAGTGCTTATTAAATCCTGCCATTGACAATTGAACGTTCCGCACTACAATACAGCCCCATAACAGGCAAAGAACTAAGAGGATTCTCGGAGTAAAGTTGTCTCTCCGGAGCCTTCGCCAAACAGCCTTCGGGACGTTCGTAGCTATTTCAAGGCTTCAATCTTCAAATTCACAAATATCGGCAGGCGAGATCTTTAGCCTGAAATAGTGCCTCTAGTGAACCAGCCAGTATGTTGATCATAAGCAATGAACAGATGGAGATTCTCGGCACAGAACTGCGCGAGGATTTCGTTAAATCAACGCTTGAGAACCTTGTACAGCTGTTCCCTGATGATCCTCTTGTTAAGGATCAGGCTGCCATGCGTGAGTTGATTGAGTTCGGTATCGCTCGCGCAGCGGAGTACGACATTAAAAGAGGCCGTGAGGTATCGTTGTTTATTTTCCTGACCCTAGACCTTGGCAGAGATTTCGAAAAGCAGCCGGAGAACATATGGATCGAAGAACTTTTACACGATCCGGAGTTGGATGAGCAGGAGAAGATGGATCTGATTTATGCTCGCCTTGAGCTTGAAGCGGGTGGCGCGAAGTAACACATGAACTTTGATCTTGCAAGACAACTCGCTGAGAAGAAGGCTAACGAATATGTCGGTCAACCCAAGGGAAATTGTCCTCCAGTCAAAACCTGCCTGATTGTGATTGTCTACAAAGAGGACACCAAAGAAGTACTAAAAGACGCAAAGGTTAACGTGTCAGGTACGGCGACAGATAAGAAAGGTAAGACAAGTCAAAAATCAAAGAGTCATAAGACGGATAAGAAAGGCATCGCAAAATTCAAACCCTGGGATCCCGGTGACTACACGATAGACATAAACCTCCCTGAAAAGGACAGTTATGAGAAGCCGGTTGTTACTAACCAAAGCATCACTCGTGGCACATGTCCGGTGCACTGCATCGCCGTCAAGCCACTCCCGAAACTCAAAGTCAAGGTTGTCGAAAAAGGAAATCACGATCACGTTTTCAGCGAGGCCGTAGTCAAAGTGGTCTCGGGGCCGCAAACGCATGCCGATAAGAAGACAAGAGCCGGAATTGCAGACTTTGGTTCCACACAATCAGGCAAGTATGTACTCAAGGTAACCGCGCTCAAAGAAGAGGATCAAAAGCAGTTTTCAGTACCCCGCGGACAGGTGGAGGAGACTCTTAGTTCGGGGGAAGTTAAGACTGCCGTCATTGAGGTAGAGAAGATCAATGTCGTCACGCCTAAGATTGAGATGGAATATAAAGTTGTCCTATTCGATCGCGGGCTCTCAAAGCACCAAGAGGCATCGGAAGAGAAGATCTATCCGGATCCCACTTATATCCAGCTATCTTTTCGGCAGAC
>CAZNPP010000240.1:0-5058 GCA_964574785.1 uncultured Chloracidobacterium sp.
GGAGGCAGTGCCAAGCCCTCAGAAAAGAATATGAGGGTTTTCCGCCCCGGAAGATTACGCATTGGGTGGATCACCGCAAGCAGGCTATTAATTGTCGCAAATCCCTGCTGATCTCGTTCGAGTGTCTCGAACTGTTCAAGCATTCTGCTCTGCATCTCGATAAACTGCTGGTCAATTGCTGCCTGGCCAATTGCGGCGCCTGCAGCCGATGCAGATGCAGTGTCCTGCGCCGCTCCGGCCGCGGTTGTTTCAGACTGTAAGGATGAGATGCGCTGATCCAGCGCCGAACTTCGCTCGGAGTTTTCTCGGACTCTGGCTGCAGTCGAAGTATAGCCCGAGGTGCTCGCACTAGTTGCGCGATCGATGGCCTGACTAACAAGCTCTGAATTATCCGTGAATGATTGAATCGTCCGCAGTGTCAGATCGATACCAAAGACTCCCGTAAAATCTCCGGCTACCATTCCCTCTTTGGCATACGCCATTCCAGCCTTTCGCGCAAGAGCGCGAGCTTCGGGAGAAAGACGATCAAAGACGAGAGCAATTACCCCAGGTAACGCTGTATTCTGCGGAGTAGTAGAGCCTGCGACCGCCTGATTTTCTCTTACATCCTGCCTCCGGTCCGGATCTCCTTCTGAAGTTGGCATCACGAACCGAAAAGATTCGATACGCTGGCGAATGCCGTCTTCGTAGATCTCAAAGTCCCCAGCCGTCAATTCTTTAACTGGTCTTCCCTTTTTGTCTTTGACAACGATGTCGAGTTTAACTTCGTTGGTTCTTATACGAATTACGTCACTTGGACCTTGTTGTGACGGTGTCTGAGGCCTTACAGAAGGGGACAAAAAAACAGCCAACAGGACGGCGAGTAGAAGGCAACCGTTCTTCTTCATTAGATTTATCGCTCCAGATTGGTAGCAGTATATTTATCTTCCGAAGCAAACACCAGCTTTGATTTGTCTTTATCAGTACAACGCATTTTGGAAAACCAAAAGCATGCTGTTGTATACTTGCTTATATTGTCCGCTCCACCTGGAAGTAGCAAATGACACGAAAAATTCAGTCACTAGTGCTTCTAAAAGCAATATTCTTAATTCCTGCAATGGCAGTAACTGCAACATTCGCAGTAGCTCAATCTAATCCAGAAGAGGTAGAGCGTGCGTTTGCAGCGGCCACTCAATTGCACGAGGCTGGTGACCTGGAAGGCGCCATTCGAGGTTATCGAGCAATTATCACTTCACATCCAAAACGAGTCGACGTGCGCTCAAATCTCGGAGCTGCATATTCGGGGTTGGGACGCTATGAAGAAGCGATAAAGGAGTACAAGGAGGCTCTTGCCCTAGATAAAAAAAACCATACCATCCTCTTCAATCTGGCGCTTGCTTATTACAAGGCCGCACTGTTTACAGAGGCAGCAATCGAATTTGAAAGATTAATTGCGTCAGCACCTCAAAGTCTCCCGCAAAGGAAAAACGCTGTTTTGCTTTTGGCCGATTGCCAGGTGCGACTAGGCGAATACAAAAGGGTCATCGAATCTCTTTCTCCACTTGCTGACAGTGATCCGCACGACCGCACCGTAGCATTCTTGCTGGGCAGCGCCTATGTTGGCGATGGCCAATTGCAAAAAGGACAGGCATTGATCGACCAGATCTTCCGTGATGAGGATTCTCCGCAGGCCCGGTTGCTTATGGGATCAATTTTCCTCGTGGCGGATGATGGACCAAGTGCCATAAAGGAATTTGAGCGCGCCCTTGAATTGGAACCCAAGTTCCCAACACTCCGCACTTGGTATGGACGGGCGCTCATGCGCATGGGTGACTCTGATAAAGCCAAGACCGCGTTCGGGGGCGAATTGATAGATAATCCGAACGATTTCGAGGCTAACCTGTACCTCGGCATTCTGCTTAGACAAGATAGAGTACTAAGTGAATCTTTGGGCTACTTGTCTCGTGCAAGTCGCTTGCGCCCGAACGATCAGTACGCCCGCTACCAGCTAGGTGCGGTCTATGTTGGACTGGACAAGCCAAACGAAGCTCGCAGTTTGCTCGAAGGAGTCGTGAAAGAGTATCCAGATTTCCTTCAGGCTCGAGTGCTGTTAGCTTCTGTCTATTACAAGCTCAACCAAAAAGCAGAGGGCGATCGCGAGCAGGTGATCATTCAAAAATTGACTGCTGAGCAGCAGGCAAAACAGCCAGGCGCAGAGGATGGTGTTTATCAGGATCTTCCAGTTAAGCGACCAGATCCCGAGCGTAACCAGAATCGACCATGATTGTCTCAACTAGAGTGGTTTCGACATTGATCGCAGCGGCGTTATTGCTGACCTGCACAGGAATCGTGGCTGCCCAATCATCAGGCGCCTCGAGAAAGAAGCGGACCCCTGGGAATGTACCAGCGCCCGCTCGTCAGGTTTCGGAGTTCGATCGAGTCGTCAAGCTCGCCGACGAAGCCCGCCTCGCCTCAAAATTGGATGAAGCCCTCGAGCTGTATGCTAAAGCTCTGCAAATTCGGCCCAAATGGCCTGACGGTTGGTGGTATGCGGGGGCCATCTTTTACGAAAAAGATCTGTACGCCCAAGCTAGGGATGCATTTCGTAACGTCGTGGCCCTTGAGCCCAACAGAGCTCCTGCATGGGGCATGCTGGGTTTGTGTGAGTTTCAAACGCGTGAGTACGAAAGAGCGATCACTTCATTACAACGCGGGCGCTCCCTCGGACTGAGTGATAACAGCGAACTGGAGTCAGTCGTTCGCTATCACACCGCGGTGCTTTATGTTCGGTATGAACAGTTCGAAGTGGCTTTCGACATTCTCAAAGAATTCCTGCAGGTGGGTAACCAAAGCCCCAAAGTCATAGAGGCGTTCGGTCTGACGCTTTTGCGAATGCCTTTTCTCCCCATCGAGGTTCCCCCAGACAAGCGTGACCAAATTGTAATCGCTGGACGCGCCGGTTTTGCCATGGCAGCAAGGCATCTTGAAGAAGCTAGATCAGCTTTCGGTACGTTGCTCGAACGCTATCCAGACGCCCCTAACGTGCATTACGCATACGGAGTCTTCCTGATGCACCAGGACGCCGATGCCGCACTTAAGGAATTTCAGCGCGAGCTCGAGATTTCGCCCTCTCACCATCCCGCAATGGTGCAAATGGCTTTCGAATACCTTAAACGTGGTGATTATGATACGGCCTTGCCATTAGCGGAAAAAGCCGTCGAGCTCGCTCCCAAAATGTATCCGGCCCGTAACGTGCTTGGCCGGGTCCTGTTGCAACTGGGTCATGTCGACCGCGCCGTCATAGAGTTGGAAGAGGGTGTGCGTCTCGCTCCCACAAGCCCAGAAATGCGATTTGCACTTGCGCGCGCCTATACTCGGGCGGGCCGGCAGGCGGATGCTAGACGCGAACAAGAGCTGTTCAAGCAGTTACAAGAGCAATATGAAGCTAAGCGCGTTCCCAAAGCAGCCAGTACCGACGATAACCAGCCCAAATCGAATCCGTAACTTTCACCAGCCAATCAAATTGAAAGCGAATGACGAACGTCTGGGAGTGCACTATCTAAGGGTTAACCAATGCAGCTAGCAAATTTAAAGGGGAAAAGCGCTCTGGTATTGGTGATGACGTTACTGATGTTAGGAGTCCTCGAAGCAGTTTTGGCATCATCTACTCTACAGAGTCTGGTTCAGCGATGGAACCCGCGAAAGATACCTCGCGACACGGCATTTGTAGGCGATCAAATCTGCGCACAGTGCCACAAGAAACAGACTGTTCTTCACGCGCAAAGTCCCATGGGTATGGCAATGCAGTCTGTTGCCGCTTCCAGAGTGCTTGTTGAAAATCCGCTGTTGACCTATCGTAATGGACCATATTCATATTCGATAAAACGCCAGAATCAACAAAGTATTTACACAGTCACAGATGGTAAAGGGACGATTAGCTTGCCGATTCTTTATGCTGTTGGACAAGGTCTAGCCGGACAGACTTACCTGCTTGAAGATCAGGGTGTGTTTTATGAAAGCCGAGTGAGTTTTTATCAGAAGATCGGAGGGTTGGATATCACTATAGGGGCTCCGAACGAAACTCCCTCATCACTGAAGCTGGCAGTTGGACGCCTCCTTTCAGAAAATGAGGTAGGAAACTGTTTTGGTTGTCATTCAACAGGCGGGATGAACGGCGGCAAGCTCAGTCTGGAAAAAGTTACTCCGGGAGTTGGCTGTGAAGCTTGTCATGGACCAGGCGGTCCACATGTCACTGCGATTCAGTCCGGCACGCCTGGCGGTAAGCTGGTTTACAATCCGGCAAATCTCAGCGGAGACCAGCTTTCCCAGGACTTTTGTGGATCTTGTCATCTGGGCAGTAACGATTTTGAAGAGCTTAGAAAAATGCAAGTTAACAATATCCGCTTTCAGCCTTACCGCATCTTCTACAGCAAGTGTTACTCCGACGATCGGCGCATCAGTTGCACGGCTTGCCACGATGCGCACGAGGCAGTTAATCAGGATCCTAAGCATTATGATGCGAAATGCATTGCATGCCACTCATCACAGGCCCTAAATGCAGAGCAGCAAAGCGGTCCGGCAATCTGCAAAGTCGGAACCAAGGATTGTGTGTCCTGCCATATGCCAAAGGCAGAGCCGCCGGGCGCCCACTTTATGTTTACCGATCACTACATCAGAATTGTTAAGGATGGAGAGCCATATCCAAATTAATGAAGTTTCCCAATAGCTTAGTAACCGCTGACGTTTTTAGTGGGTTTTCGCCAACGTTTACTTCCGTTTCTTTGGTGTGATTTAGTGGATAGTCCTTGGTATTCGCTTGATTGGAATAGAATTCAAAATGCGAAAACGTCATATACCGAAAAACAAGATGAGGATTGCATTGCTGTTCGTACTTACTGGTTTGTTTATGGCTTCATTAGATACCAGTCTCTCCGTTACTTCCAGTGCTCAAGAACCAGCAAAGACGGCAACGCCTGTGACGTTTGTCGAAGTTCCACCAAGCGTCAGCAAAATCACTTGGACACACGATAACGGGCACTCCGAGGCTCGCCATCTTCCGGAAACCTGCGGTGGCGGCGG
>CAZNPP010000241.1:0-5024 GCA_964574785.1 uncultured Chloracidobacterium sp.
AAGAAACTAAAGCAGGAAATGGAAGTCGAAAGACAGCTACAACTCACCCTTCAAGCCGGCCCAATAGCGAGTGGAAATACGGTACTTGCTGACACTCACGGCATCCCGACTACCCTCAATACGGCTCGGCCGACTTCCAGTGCCAGGCTGCCCTATGGTTGGGTGGCGGTAATATCGGTTGCCTTAGTTATAGGAATCATTGCTACTGGTTTTCTCTTTTACTCAAACAAGTACAGAAATCCTGTTGTGTTTGGCGAGCAGATAGATTCGATAGCAGTTCTGCCTTTTGTTAATGCAAGCGGAGAACCCAATTCCGAGTATCTTTCGGAAGCGATCAGCGACAGCATCATAGACAAACTATCGCGATTGCCTAATCTGAAAGTCATTTCACTTAATTCGACCTTGCGTTACAAAGGGAAGCAGGTGGATGCGCAACAAGTTGGAACCGAGTTAAAAGTACGAGCCGTGTTATTTGGAAGACTTGTGCATCAGGGAGATGGTTTATTCATCGGCACCGAACTAGTTGATGTGAAAGACAACCGCCGTCTGTGGGGTAGCCAGTATGACCGCAAAGTTTCAGACATTTTTGCGGTTCAAGATGAGATCGCACGCCGAGTCTCGGAAGAACTCCGGCTACGACTGACCAGCGAGCAGCAAAAGCAACTCACGAAACGCTACACTCAAAGCACTGAGGCATATTTACTGTTCAATCTGGGTAACTATCACTTTCGGGGTTCTGGATCTAGCGAGGAAGCAATCCGAAAGGGTATTGAATATTACGAGCAGGCACTTAACAAAGACCCTAACTATGCATTGGCTTACACGGCATTAGCTACAGCCTACTGGGTTCAGGGAGCAAGGGGCCTTTCGTCGCCAGAGGAGGCACTCAAGAAGGCCGGTTGGGCGGCACAACAGGCACTAGAAATCGATGATAGTCTTGCCGAAGCGCATATGTTCGTCGCCGTCTTCAAGTGGAAGTTTGATTGGGATTGGGATGGCGCAGACAAGGAATTCAAACGCGCGCTGGAACTCGACCCAAACTCCGCCCGCGTTAACTCAACATATCAGGCTTTTTTGGTAGACTTTGGAAAAGCTTACGAAGCCCTTCCATATGCGCAACGTGCGGATGAATTTGAAGAAAGAGCCCCTGGCTACGTAGCCTACACTTACTTTCGCGCTCGCCAGTATGACACAGCAATTGAATTGTGGCGGAAATTACTAGAAGGTGATCCGAAGAACGCTCACCTTCATTTCTTTGTCGGTGAGGCCTATGTGGCTAAGGGGATGTTTGAAGAGGGTATTGAGGAACTGAAAATGGCTGTGGCTCTCCAGAATGCTCCCAAGCGATGGGATCGATACTCAATGCTCGCGTACGCTTACGCCACTGCCGGTAGGCGTGAAGAAGCGCTGAAGATACTCGCAGAACAGAAAAGGCTCGCCAGGCGCGATTATGTTTCACCTTATAACTTCGCCATCATCTACACGGGTCTTGGCGATTATGATCGGGCATTCGAATATCTCAACAAAGCTTACGAAGAGCGCGTGCTGATTCTTTCTCAATTCCCTACCCGCCCGCTGTTCGACCCCTTGCGATCAGACCCTCGCCACGGAGACCTGCTTCGGCGCATGAACTTGCAGCTATGAGTCGACAGCAAATGCACTCCGAGGAGGCAGCTAATGAAATACTTCACAGGACTCTTCGAAATCCTCTCTCTTACATTCATACTTTTCTGCTTCACTTATCTTTCTGAGCACCGTGCTTTCGCCCAATTGCCTACCGGAACTGTGGCTGGAATCGTCACTGATCCCGATGGTGCCGCTGTTGGTGGTACTAGAATTCACCTAATCAATCATTACGGTGGTATGAGCCGCTCCGTAACAACTTCAGAGAATGGTCTGTATTCTGCCGCAGCACTGCCTCCCGGTGAATACCAGTTTTTTGCAGAAGCAAAGGGCTTTTCAGTGGTTAGACGTAAAGTTACCGTTGCAACCGGCACGACTACGACCGTCAATGTCACGCTACAGCTCGGTGAGGTTGTCGAAGAGCTTACTGTCAACGATGTCACTCCCACAATTCGTTATGACCACCACAGAGTAGATGGATTAGTTACTCGTAAACAAATCGAGAGTCTTCCTTTGAATGGTAGAAACTTTCTCGATTTGGCGAAATTGGAACCCGGTGTGACAAATCCAGCACGGCTCAATGACAACCGTGTTTTCGTTGCGCCGTTAGGAGCGGGCCTTCAGACGATTCCTAGAATCGGCTATACACGGCTCACGGTTGACGGGGCCAACATCATCACGCCGATAACAGTTGGCACAATTCTTCAAGTGGCTCAGGATGTGGTGCAGGAGTTTCAGCTCGTGACTGCAAACTTCGACTCAGCCACAAGCCTTACTACCAACGGCGCCATAAACATCGTGACTCGCGGGGGAGGGAACGATTATCACGGGAGTGGATTCTACTTTTATCGCGACCACCACCTCGCCGCTTATCCAGGTCTAAGGCGGGACCCAACTAATCCAAACCCGTCATTTCAGCGAAGTCAGTTTGGTGCTTACGTTGGTGGCCCGATTCAAAAGGACAAGCACTTCTTCTTTTCTGGTTACGAACGTCACGACCAACGAGGCGTCCTCTCTATCCAGCCTCGCACTGCAGACTTTGTTTCATTCGGGGGAATCTTTCCGAGCCCCTATCTTGGCAATCTCGTTAGCGGGCGTGTGGACCTGCGACTTAATTCTAAAAACAATGCATTCATTCGGTATTCCCATGACAGCAACAGCGCTTTGGCCCCTCAGAGTCCCGATAACTTACCTTCGGCGTGGATACACCGAACGAACCGCGCGCAGCAGGGTCTAGCAGCGTTGACGAGTCTGTTATCACCTCACGTCGTCAATGACCTTCGGATGTCATATTTTTTCACCAAGGCAGCCAATAACTTGCCACCTCCTCAGGAGTGCCGGGCCTGCTTGGGATTTGGTGCAGCTAGTGTCAGTATTCCAGATGCGGGGATTACCTTGGGAAACTGGTTAACATTTTCGTCTGAGGGACGCCGTTTCCAGTTGACTGAAAACTTAGTTTGGCAGAAGCGTAATCATCGTTTTAGTTTTGGCTTAGACTGGGAACATGCTACTGGTTCGCTTCAACAGAATGACAACGCTCCCGCATCAATTATCCTATACTCACCACGTCAAGTCAGAAATTTCAATGAAACGGCACCGCTAGCGGATCAGATTCCTTTACCAACAAGCTTTCTGACGCTGGAGAACATTCTCCAACTCCCGCTTCGCAGTTTTGTGACCAGCGTTGGCTCCGGCTTAGCTTTGCAACGAAACTTTGGGAGTAATCGGGTACATGATGTTTATCGTCTGTTTGCGAGCGATACCTGGGACAAAGGCCCCCGCCTGACTCTGAACTTTGGTTTGGCGTGGTCCTTTGAACCAAATGCTCTCAATCATGACCTCACAAAGCCTGCTTTTCTTGCCCCTATTCTTGGAGTTACTGGATTGCAGGCGCCAGGTGTCCAATCAGCTAATTTTGCGCCCACCTTAGGTTTTGCGTGGATGGCGACGAGTGATGCGAAGACTGTCGTTCGTGGTGGTTTGGGACGGTATTTCGATCCAGCGGGCAGTACCAACGCGCTCAATCTCGCTAATGAGCGCAGCATGTTGTTCCCGGCGGGTACGGGCCGAAGAACAGTCCCAGGATCGGCAATTTTTTATCAAGGCAATCCTTTGGAGTTCCTACAAAGGCCGACGGTGTTCACCGGGGCAGATCTGCTGAACATACTGCCAGAAATTCGTGCGGACCTACTGGCCCAACTTAATCCGAATAATCGAGATTTCACTTTTCGCAACCTGAATGTTACTAGGGCAGGATCAAACATCTATGACCCATTCTATAAACTACCTTCTGCCATGCACTTGACCCTTGGTTTTCAGCGTGAACTCGGACATGATCTCATAATAAGCGGCGATTTTGTCTGGAAGCATTTTGTTCATACATTTATTAATGGCATCGACTACAACCGTTGGAACAGTGTGCAGGGACCAGTCATTCCCGCTTGCAGCGCTGAGCAGGCGAAAGACCTCACAGCGTCCTGCTCAAACGGAAACATATTCTTCGACACTACGATAGGACGCGCCCGTTATAAGGGGTTGCTGGCGCGCTTGGAAAGACGGTTCTCTGATCGACTTCAGTTTCTGGCTTCTTATGCCCTTGGCAGTTTTGTTGGCAGCAATGGCACCGGCACAGGCACGACTGAAGCGCCAGGAGGACGCGTCTTTGGTTTTAACAATGATAATTGGTTTGAGAATTATGGCCCGCTTCCCACTGACCTGCGTCACGTATTGAATGTTTCGGGTTTTATTGAACTACCTTGGCAGCTTCAAGCTTCTTTCAATGTTTCGTTCTACAGTGCGCCCCCGTTTTCAGCACATATAAATGGCATGGATTTCAATGGTGATGGGACCACTAATGATCTTCTGCCCGGAACGAAGGTTAATCAGTTTAATCGAGGTTTGAAGAAGAGTGATCTGGTGAGGTTGGTGGAGAGCTATAACGAGCAGTTCGCCGGAAAGCGGACTGCTGGCGGGCAAATTGCCCCGTTTATAACTCTTCCCACCAAATATTCATTCAATGACAGATTCTTTACACAGGACTTTCGGTTGAGCCATACAGTGAAGGTTGGCGAGGCCGTGCAGCTAGTGTTTTACGGGGAAGTCTTTAATGTTCTTAATACCAGCAATTTAATAAACTACAGTGGCAACATCGCGAATCCGGCGGAGTTTGGTCAGCCAGGTGCGCGCTTCAGCCAGGTTTTCGGTTCCGGTGGGCCAAGAGCTTTTCAGTTTGGAGTGCGTCTCAGCTTTTGAAGGTATTCTCATCGTGAGAGGCTCTCGCGGGATTTGCGTTTTTTGAACCTGCGCAACATCAAGCTAGCTCCTACGAAAACGGCGATAAGGATGGTCACCGTTATCAAAAGAGGCAGAGGTTTCGCTGTTATGAGACTTTCTCCCGAAAC
>CAZNPP010000242.1:0-2725 GCA_964574785.1 uncultured Chloracidobacterium sp.
GAATAAGGAGTTTCTTATTCTCGCAACCGCTCGCAGGCGGTCCTACGCTGACTTCGGACTTCTGACTCCTGACTATTCACCATTCACCATTTACCACAAACAGGTATCTCCTCGCAGAATTCGGAATGCTTACTCGATCATAATTAAGACTGGCTGCATCGAGCTGTAACCCCAAATTCTCTCCTCCAAAAAGTAATAGACTACAGTTCGCAGGAGCCCATTCAAGCAGCCGCGGTACCATCTCTTTGAAACGCTCCAACGCGCGACAGGTGAGGAAATCAGCCCTCGGCGCCACAATGTTCTCAAATCGGTCTGCTATGATCTTGGCTCGTTTGTCGATACCTATCCCTTTTATAGCCTCGCGCAGAAACACTGCTTTTTTCTTCGACGCTTCTATCAGAATGGCACTCATTTGTGGTCTAGCAATGAGACAGGGAATGATTGGAAGACCTGCTCCTGACCCGATATCAACAATTGTTCCTTCGAAACTTAAGTAGGGAAGCAGCAACAGGGATTCCAAAACATGTCGTGTCGCAAACTCAGCCGGTGCACAAGGGCCAACAAGATGGAGCCTAGGGTTCCAAGCTAACACCAGTCTGTAATACACACAAAGCAACTCCTCTTGATCCTGATTCAACTCGACTCGATAGACAGGCGCTTTGGCTTGGATTGTGGCCCTGAACTGGGTAACCTGTGACATTGTTGTGAGGACTTATAGCATTACCGTGTTCAGCTTCAAATATCGAGCCGCCCCGTTGACACTCGTCACACATTTAGCCGAAATTCTCAGCAGTCTCTGCTCGAGTTGAATTTAAAAGAAAAGAGCTGGCCATCATGGAAGACCTTGTCAAACAACATCAACTTCTCGGTCACGCTGTAACAGAGATCATCTCCGAATATGTGGAAAGTCTTGATTCGAGAAGAGTAGCCTCGAAAGCCACGCCGGCAGATGTCGAACGGCTCTTTGATGAAGAACTACCGGAACGGGGAATTCCTATTGAACAGATTCTGGAGCGCTTCAGAGCCGACATTCTTCCTCACGCTATGAACGTGCCGAGCCCTCGTTACTTCGGCCAGTTCAATCCAGCGCCACTGCCGATCGGCGTTTGGGCTGACGCGTTGTGTTCGGCACTGAATCAGAATGCCGGAGCTTGGCGCAATGGTCCAACATCAGCAATCATCGAGGCTCGAGTAATCCGATGGTTATGTCAGTTGCTAGGATATAACACTGAAGCTTTCGGCACATTAGCGAGTGGTGGTTCAGAAGCCAACCTTTTAGCCCTAAAATGCGCTCGCGATCGAACTCACGATAACCTGGCTTACCAAGGCGTTCGCTCCGCACCTGCAGAGCTAGTAATTTACGCCTCTGAACAATGCCACTATTCCATCGAAAAGAGCGCTGATATTTTAGGACTTGGACGTGAGAGTGTTCGGAAGATTCCGACAGATGCGAGGTTTCATATCAAGCTGGATGACCTGGTCAAGGCGATTGAGCGTGATAAATCGGCGGGCCGGATGCCTTGTTGCGTCGTCGGCGTCGCCGGTACTACTTCAACCGGTGTCATAGATCCATTACAAGATGTTGCCGCAATTGCCCGTGGACACAATTGTTGGTTCCATGTCGATGCAGCCTATGGTGGGGCAATAGCCTTTTCAGAACAGTACCGACCACTATTGCGTGGAATTGAACAAGCTGACTCGATCACGATGGACCCGCACAAATGGATGTTTGTCCCTTTTGCTTGTGGCGCCGTGCTTGTACGTGGCGGTGGTCAGGTTTTGCGCGATGCTTTCGATATTACACCTGAGTATCTTAATGAGGACCGTGGTGGCACTGATGTCGAATTTGATTTCTTTCGTTATGGTCAAATGGGTAGCAGGCGGTTCAATTCGTTAAAACTCTGGATGGCTTTCAAGTTTATGGGCGTGCATGGTTACGCTGAGACTGTAGAGCGTCAGATCGAGTTGACAAAATATCTCGCAGCTCAGGTTGACGATTTAGCCGATTTCAAACTTGTGGGCGAAGTTGAGACGGCAGTCTGCTGTTTTAAGTTCTTACCTGAAAACCTGGTGAATGCTTCCGGTTTGGAGCAGGATAGGACTCAACAACGATTGCAGCAGCAGATCGAAAGAGGTGGTGAGGCATGGATAACTACCACTATAGTAAATGGCCGTCGTGTGCTGCGCGTGAACATCAATAGTTTTCTGACCGAACGGCGGCATATAGATGATTTGCTAGAATTACTAAAAAGGGCGAGTAGTAGGGTCGTCTGACGATGGTTGTATTCAGTCGCACACAGTTAGCTTCAATCGTTGCCACTGTTCTATTGCTCTGCGTTCTTGAAAACGAAGTAAGGCCTCAGGAAAACTCATCAGCTCGTTCTTTATCCTTTGTTTCGTCTCAAGCTGAATTTGATTCTCTCGCAGTGACTTATGACCCGCAGACGCCTTACGCCTTACCACATATCCTCTTTGTGATCGATCGTAAGGACAAGAACAAGATCTATTACGTCAATACCAAGCGCTACCGCTTTCACAAAGACTTTGTTAATGGCACCTACCTTTCACTGGAGCGAGGGCGTGACTTCTTTGAAAACAATCATGCAAATGTTAATCGACGCTTCCTACTTGGCACTATCGCCTATCAAACTCCCATGAAGAGATGGACATTTGAGTTCTGGGAAGGTGCTGTAATACCCGCCGACCAACTCAGGCTTACGGCAGA
>CAZNPP010000242.1:2825-4959 GCA_964574785.1 uncultured Chloracidobacterium sp.
GCACGACTACCAGGCATCAAGGTTCCCAACGGTTTCACTGTACCACTCTTCTATTATGATCAGTTTATTAGAGATAACGATCTCGACGATTTGATCTTCGAGCTGCTTAACGACCAGCGCTTTGTTCACGATCCACCCTATAGGCGTGAGCGGCTTACTGAGTTGCGCCAAAAGTTCCAGCAAGGAAAGGTAAACGAAGCTTTACGGAAACAGGTACTGCAGCGAGTGGCGCGTGAGTTTCCCGGAAAAGGCCTTTTCGTTAGAAGCTCTTCTAACACCGAAGACCTTCCAAACTTCAGCGGGGCCGGCTTGTACACGACTGTACCTAACGTCAAAGGAGATGAGCCGCTAATTGAGGCGATTAAGACAGTGTGGGGCTCTCTTTGGAATTTTGAAGCCTATGAGGCGCGGGAGCGAGCCGGAGTGGACCACTCGAAGACTTTTATGGCAGTGTTAATACAGGAGGGTATCAATTCCGAGAGTTCGGGAGTAATGATTACCACTGATCCGTTTGACAGGGACAGTCAATCAGCGATTTATATCAGCGCCAAGCGAGGTCTTGGAATTAAGGTAGTAGAGGGTAAGCGCGTAGCCGAACAAATTATCTACCGGCCGCAAAGTGGGGCGATTCAAGTCTTAACCCGCTCAGAAGAGGATAGTCTGCTGACCTTTGACGAGCACGGTGGAGTTAAGGAGGTGCCCATAGATGGGGAGCGTGCGGTTTTGACGGATGATGTTATACAGCGTTTGGTACGTGCCGCTAACGCGATTAAGCGAGTGTTTGGAAGGCGCGATCAGGATATTGAGTGGGCATTTATGAAAGGGCAGATCTATATCGTGCAATCCCGACCATATATTGATGGGAGTTAACAGTCTAAAGATTGAAGTTCGTCGTGGTTTAGTGGCACCGCTTCTTCCACGAACTGACACGAATTAACACAAATATCTGTTGAGTCTCAGAAACTCTTTCGCTTCATTTCGTGTGGATTCGTGGCTATTTATTTCGTGTGGTTTAGCGGTTACGTCGTTTAGTGGATACCGCTTCTTCCACGAACACACACGAATTATCACAAATTTCCGTCAGGTCTCAGAAACTGTTTGGTGTCATTTCGTGTGGATTAGTGGATATTATGTCGTGTGGGGTTAACGAAACGCGGTCGGACAATTTATGAGATCAATTTTTGCGGCTGGAATTCTCGAAGGACAAGTGGCGTTTGTTACCGGTGGTGGCACCGGAATAACAGGTGGAGTCGCTCGAGCTTTGGCGGAAGCCGGTGCAAGAGTGGCGCTGGTTAGTCGAAAGTTAGAACACCTGCAGCCTGCTGCCGAACAAATCAGCAGCAACGGCGGAACGGCAATTCCGATTGTTGCTGATGTCAGGCATTATGATCAGATCGAAAAGGCTGTTGCCACGACCCTCGAACATTTCGGTAAGCTTGACATCGTTGTAAATGGCGCCGCGGGAAACTTCCTTTGCACTGCTGAGGCTCTCTCACCAAATGGCTTCGGTACTGTTGTTGATATCGATCTCAAAGGTACATTCAACGTTTGTCGCGCGGCGTTTGAGGAATTAAAGAAGAACCGTGGTCAAATCTTGAACATCAGTGCCACACTTCATTATTTGGGAACACCCATGCAGCTTCATGTCTCCGCAGCGAAGGCCGGAGTTGATGCATTAACGCGTAATCTCGCGGTCGAGTGGGGACGTTATGGGATTCGTGTCAATGCGATTGCTCCAGGGCCAATCGGCGATACGGAGGGTATGAGACGTCTGGTGCCAGAGCCGATCAAAAAGAAGTTGCAACAGCGAATTCCCTTGGGCCGGTTTGGCGAGATTGCGGACATTGAAAAAGCTGCCTTATTTCTTTGCTCTGAAGCAGCAAGTTACATTAATGGTGCGGTGCTTGTTGTTGATGGCGGCCAATGGTTGGCAGCAACGCGACTATTACACAGTGATGAGTGATGACGAGAAGTCAGGAGTCAGAAGTCAGTCAGAACGGACGAGTTTGACACCAGAATTCAGGCTTCTCTCCAGAGACTTCCGCAGGACAAATGCTATGCAAGTTCAGAGAACACTAGTTTCTGGTTCCAGCAACCACTCAGCAGGTGGTCGTACTCTCTCCAGAAACTCCTT
>CAZNPP010000243.1:0-1668 GCA_964574785.1 uncultured Chloracidobacterium sp.
GGGCACCGAGAGTTTCTGGTTCTCGTAACCACCTTCAGGTGGTCTGACGCTGACTTCCGACTCCTGTCTCCTGGACCAGGGTATCTCACTCATCCTTTCGCTTTGCGAGAACTTCGTTAATGTACGTTTCCAGCCGGGCTTGCTCTTCGTCGCTAGTGGAAGTAAAGCGCACGGCAAAACCTATCTCTTCGGCTTCATCGACGACTTCCGACCACAAATAAACAGGCTCACCGCCAGGAAGATTTAGTTCCAGACGAACCAGTTCTTTCGGTTCGACCTTGCCGCCGGTAAGTACGAAACAGCCATTAATGCTGAGATTGGTTACGGTGGCGTCCCGTTGTGTTAAAACACCTTCCCAACGCACCGGAAGGTTCACTTTAACTCGAGGGGCTCCTCTTCGCTCTTTCATAAAAGTCAGAAGTCAGAAGTCAGAATTAAAATAAATTAAAATCTAAGTAGTCTGCCAAGAAACGGTGAGTAACTTTTAACTTCTGGCTTCTTCTCAGGAGTCTCAGTTTCGGCCTTACTCCACGACCCTCCTATCTATTATTTCCTCTCGCTTCCACAAACCCAGCTCTAAAAGTGAGGTGTGTGTGGAAACGAGAGCAATAAGCATGGTGGGAGTGTTATTAGGCTGAAACTGAGACTCCCTAAGCTGAAGCATAGGGTATCTCCATCAACCGATGCCAGTCACCTGAAAAGGAGTTTCTCGCTCTCTTTAACCGCCTTCAGGCGGTCCTACGCTGACTGCCGACTCCTGACTCCAAAAACCGAAGACCCAAGACCAAAGTCCCATTACTTGAATGGGCAGCCGGACTCTCCGTGTTTCACGTCCAGATAAGTTCGTGCTTCCCACAGTTCAGGAAAGAACTTCTTATCCAGTGTCGTTCGTAGGTAACCTATACCTTCTGAGCCGCCGGTACCTCTCTTGGCGCCTACCATCCGCTCGACCATCTTTATGTGGTGCGACCGCCATAACGAGAAATATTCATCATGCTCCAACAACACTTCAGCCAGTTGAAACTCTTCAAATCGTTCCTCGAAGTGAGTCAATATTTCGAGCACGGCACGTGTGCGACTACCATAACGCCTCCTATTTTCATCCTGATCCTCGGAAAGGTCGTTGGGTGGCGCGTCAAATCCTCGTCGCTCTAGCGCCGAATAGAATACGTCACCGAGAGCCGGTGCTTCAAAACGTTGCTGCAAACGTGAGTAAGCGAATTCATCATCGCGAAACTCTCGCAGGATATTCTTATCCTTCAGCCCTGACGAAAATTCAATTTCACGAAACTGCATTGACTGAAAACCGCTGGCAGGGTTTAGTTGATCGCGAAACCCGAGAAAGCTAATCGGCGTCATAGTTTCGAGAATGTGAATTTGATTGAGTAGCAGCTTTTCGATTTCGACTACCCGGTGCATTGTACGCGCAGCCGCAGCAAGCCGATCATCGCTCATCATAAGAATAGCCGCGTCGATCTCGTGAAGAACCTGTTTGAACCAGAGTTCATAGGCCTGATGAACTGTAATAAAGAGGAGTTCATCATGATGGAGTGGATCAGAAAGGCAATCCTGCAGCGCGATCAGATCTGGCACCCGCAGATACTTGTTATAGGAGAGTGTTGTATTAACGCCGTAGTCACTGCTCATGATAATTCAAAGGATGAAGGA
>CAZNPP010000243.1:1768-4898 GCA_964574785.1 uncultured Chloracidobacterium sp.
CGCCTTCATCCTTCCGCCTTTCGCCTTCATCCTTCCGCCTTCACCCTTTCAAAAAGCGGCGCCTGCTACTTCATGTTTCACATAAGCATGCGTATCACGGATATCCTTTAACTCGCGTATCACCAGATCCAGTTCCTCGTCCGTCGTATAAAAATGTGGAGAGATTCGGATTCCCGCACCTGGACGATAGTCGACAACAAACTCTCTATTCAACAACTCTGTAGTAATCGCAGCGGCATTCGGATGCGCCACGGTAATTGTGCCACCGCGCTGCGCGGAGTCTCGAGGGCTAGTTACCTCAAAGCCCGCCTCTTCTGCCAGGCTAATCAAACGATCTGTTTGGCGCACACTCTTTTCCCGGATTTTGTCGACACCAATCTCATTGATTATTCGATAACCACTCTCAGCAGCATAAAGAGCTGGAATTGCCGGAGAGCCATGTAAGAAACGAGCGATGCCATGCGCGTAGCGTAGGTCCGGGTCAAAAGCAAACGGCTCTTCATGGGCCATCCAACCTGTTGTTCTGGGTTGGAGCTTCGTTTGCAAGTCTGGCCGTACATAGAGGTAACCAGCGCCGGGCCCACCGCAGAGCCATTTCACCGATCCCCCTGTGGCAAAATCGACGTTATAGTCTTTGACACTGAAGGGGACAGTCCCGGCTGACTGATAGGTATCGAGAACGACAAACGCGCCAACTTCATGAGCGCGTTCAGTTATGGCTTTAGCATCCTGAAGGAATGCGCTCTTGAAGAGCACGTGGGAGAAGGGAACGAGTAAAGTCTCCTCGTCGATTGCAGCGAGCATTCTTTCGAGTGGTACTGTGACTCCATCATCAGTCTTTACTTTCTCAATTCTCAACGTACCATTCCGCGAATGCGCTTCATAGACGTACATGACGGATGGAAAATTGAGTTCCGAGTAGACGATCTTGTTCCGCTTTGGAGTAGGTTCGAGACAAGAGAGGATGAGCGACTGGCAGATGGACACATTCTGATGCATCACGACCGTACTCGGATCAGATCCTATGATCCGAGCGATTTGATCGCCTAGAGTGATGGGCATATCCCACCAACCTTCGGCCCAGGCTCGCACGCCGCGGGTAGCCCAGATGTCCGCATACTCCTGCAGGCGAGCAAATGTATCTCTGGGCATTGCTCCCAGGCTATGCGAAATGAGATAAACACTCTTTTCGAGTATCGGAAACTCGCGGCGCCATTTCAGCAGTTTGTCGGTCATTCGGTCTTAATTTAACACAAGTATTAGGTCTTTGGCCTTCGGTATTGGGTCTTCGGTCTTCGGTCTTCGGTCTTTGGACTTCGGTCTTTGGACTTTGGACTTCGGTCTTTGGACTTTGGACTTTGGACTTTGGGCTTTGGGCTTAGTTCTTCGGACTTTGGACTTACTTCTTTCGTCGTGTACCTTAATCCTTAAAGTCCCAAGTCTACAAGACGGTCAAAGAAGGAGACCAAAGGCCGAAGACTTAAGACCAAGGCCAGAGGCCGAAGGCCAAAGACCAAAGGCCTAATATATGTGGAAATTTGCAAATCCAATTCGACATCCGATTCCTGAGACTCGATGGCCGACTGCTGAGGAAGCATCTCGTTCACTGCTCTTTAGCCCGATCCAAGTGGGCTCGCTTGCCCTCGAGAGCCGCACCTGGGTACCAGCAATGGTTCCATGGCGGGCAACGGCAGACGGTTTTGTAACTGAAGCAAATCTCGATTGGTACCGACGGTTTGCTGGCGGCCAACCAGCAGCGCTCGTGGTTGAAGCTACCGGAGTTCGAGATATACCGAGTGGTCCGCTGTTACGGATTGGTCATGATCGTTTTCTTCCCGGTTTACGAAAGCTCGTCGAGACCGTGCGCGAAGCGAGCAGCGGCCACACGCGACTGTTTATTCAAATCATTGACTTTCTGAGCGTTAAGCGTCGCCCGGATAGGGCGAAGTACTTCGACCGCTACCTCAAGCTCACAGACCGACATCGTGAAGCACTCGCAGCAACGACGGGGGCTGCCATTTGGCTAAAAGCTACAGACGTCGGAGTCAGGGAGCTTCTCAAGAGCGCTGACGACGAGCTCTTGGACCAAGTACTTAACTCCAGAGAGCTCGAATCGCTGCGGTTCGGTTATCGAGAGCACGTTACGGATACCGATTTACCGCATATTCGCGAGCTGCCGCTCGTCTTGCCTGAAATATTTGCCGCTGCGGCTGGGCGTGCACGCGAGGCTGGTTTTGATGGTGTCGAGCTGCACTACGCACATGCCTACACGATGGCCGGATTTCTCAGTGCCTTGAATAACCGCGACGATGGTTACGGTGGACCACGCGAGAACCGTGTGCGCCTACCACTCGAAGTCTACCAGGCAGTGCGCCAGCGCGTTGGTGATGATTATGTAGTTGGCGTTCGCTTTCTTGGCGATGAAGTCATCGAGGGTGGGAATCGCATCGATGATGCTACCTATTTCGGAGTTGAATTTGCTCGTGCTGGTTTTGATTTTCTTTCAATTTCAAAAGGCGGCAAGTTCGAGGATGCGCAGCAGCCTAAGGTTGGGCAGGCGGTATATCCCTATACTGGACGCAGCGGTTACGAGTGCATGCCAACAACCCTCTCCGATGAAATTGGACCGTTTGGCCGTAGCATTCCTCTGGTCGCTTCCATCAAGCGCGCCGTTAATCGAGCTGGTTTCAAGACACCGGTCGTGGCTACAGGAGGAATTACGGTATTCGAGCAGGCTGAGGGAATACTCGAACGAGGAGAAGCGGACATCATTGGTTTCGCGCGACAGGCTCTAGCTGATCCTGATTGGTTTATTAAAGTGCGGCTCGGGCGTGGCGAGGAGGTGCGACGTTGCACCTACACAAACTATTGCGAGGCGTTGGACCAGGCGCATCGGCAGGTGACTTGTAAGTTGTGGGATAGGACCGAGCTTGATGAGCCCGGCGTAGCGATGGCGGACGATGGGCGTAGAAGGCTACTGGCGCCCTTGTGGAAGGATGAAGGATGAAGGATGGAGCGATTTCAATTCTCAATTCCCATTTTTCATTTCTGATTTTTCATTTTTGATTAACTCTTTTATCCCCGTGCTTCACCGTTCTGAGTTACACATACGAAGCCTGGAGGGCAGTCA
>CAZNPP010000244.1:0-4827 GCA_964574785.1 uncultured Chloracidobacterium sp.
TACGACCGCCATTGGAGTGAGAAGATGGGCCACCTCGTCCTCTTTGAGGGATTGCCAGATCAAGAGGTTGCGGTTGAACTTGTCGTGAATGAGGCGTGCGAATGGTT
The DNA here is from genome assembly GCA_964574785.1 of uncultured Chloracidobacterium sp. Classification (GTDB taxonomy): domain Bacteria; phylum Acidobacteriota; class Blastocatellia; order Pyrinomonadales; family Pyrinomonadaceae; genus PSRF01. The sequence continues at coordinate 108 of CAZNPP010000244.1, forward strand.
GCGGACTAAAGGTTGTCAGGCAGCTCGCTTTTCCTTCCTGCCAGGTTGGCAGCTACCTTTGACTATTGATGCTTACGACGCTGTTCCCACCATCTTCCACACTTATAATCCCGCCTACTATCACAGTTACATCAAGAATTGTGGGTTCACCACCGAGCGAGGTGTGGTCCAGTATCAAGTCGAATTCACACCGGAGCTCGCAACGCAATATAAGAAGATGATCGCGCGCGCAACAGACTCAGGAATTAAAGTCCGATCTTTTGATTTCGATCGTCTCGAAGAGGAGACCGAGACCTTCACAAACCTTCACAACGAGGCTTTCCAAAGGCACTGGGGATTTCCTCCGTTGCCAGCAGCCGTTATGCGGGGACTGACTGTGGAGCTGAAGGATTTTCTGAATCAGGACTTTATGGGACTAGCTGAGGTTGATGGCCAAGCAGTTGGCTTCGTTTATTCGCTGCCTGATATTAACCAGGCATTTCACAAAATGCGCGGCAAGTCATTAGAGGAGAACTTCCCGGAGTTTCAGCAGCATTTGGGGAGTATAGATCACGGTGTGTTACTCGATATCGGTGTAAAGGAAGAATATCGTGGTCGCGGCGTGAACCTAGCCCTGGCAGCAAAGAGTTACCTTGCAATGATGGAACGTGGATATAAAACTGCAAGCTATACGGTCGTGCTGGACGACAATTGGCCCTCTCGCCGCACGGGGGAGAAGCTAGGCGCCAGAGTGACAAGAAACTTCAATGTTTATCGAAAGGAGTTGGTTTGATATTCCGGATAAAATGATGATCGAAGTGATGAGCCGCGCCGAGGCTGCCGAGGTCCTCTGCTCACCACAGCGTTGTTCCGAGGTTACTTATCTTCTCTCGATTGGAGATCCTTACGACCAGCTACCGTCTGGTTACGACAATGTAGAGAATAAGCTACGCCTGATCGTTGCCGACGTTGTAACTGAAGAAGGCGCAACCGAGGAAGACGTGTGGCAGATTATCCAGCTCGCCGAGAGTCTGCGTCCAAGCACTGGGAAAATCTTGATCCATTGCGAAGCTGGCGTGAGTCGCTCCACAGCGGCCGCACTTATTATGTACGCGTGCTGGCTCGGCCCGGGCCGCGAGCGGGAGGCGATGGGCCGGGTGTTGGCTCAACGGCCTGTAGCGTTTCCGAATCCAAGGATGGTTGAATTGGCGGACAGGATCCTTACTCGAGGAGGTCGATTGATTGCAGTGTTGGGCTAAAACTTCTTCGCCATGAAACCTCAAGGATTCTGAAGCCGTAAGTTAGTAAGGTTCGAGTGAACTGGCTTGTCGCTCGGGTTGTCTATGGCCTTAAAAAAGCGAGTCTGATGCCATGAAACAAATTTCTAACGTGGTCCTTGTTTTGTTCGTATGGGTTTTCTTCACGGCGGCCGTTTCAGTTTCGGGGCAGACCGAAAAACCCGCGGAGCCACTTCCAGATGATGATCGTCAAGTCCTGCGTGCACTGCTTGAGGAAATGCGCGAACTGCGGCTTGCGCTGCAACGTGCGAACGTAGCTTCTTATCGACTCCAAGTCACATTAGAGCGAATCAGACTTCAACAGGCGAGGGTAGATTCAGTCTCCCGCGCAGTTGAAAATGTTCGTTCGCGACTCTCTGATCTAAAGGCAAGTCGCCCGCAGATGGAGGAGCAGATTAAATATGCCGAAGACCTTATGAACAGTACAACCGATCTGAAGCGTCGTGGTGAACTGGAACAGGAGATAAGGGCGATGAAGGCGCATCAAAGTTCGCGGGCGCGTGAGGAGGAGCAATCGAGAAATCGCGAAGCAGAGCTGATTTTGGAATTGCAGCTCGAGCAAGCGAAGCTTGGCGATTTAAACAACCAACTTGACAGTATGGTACGGCAGTTAGAGACTCCCTAACCTTGTACAGAGTCAACCTAACACTGCGGAGCTGTGGGTGCTGTGATGACTGAATCGCGAGTATGGGTTTTCTTCTACGGCTCCTACATGAATTTCGATGTCCTGAAGGAGGTCCATTTCGTTCCCGAGCGATGGGAGGTGGCGAAACTCAATGGCTTCGATATCGTGATTCAACCGCGAGCGAATCTCGTGCGCTCTGATCGACACTGCGTCTATGGAATCTTAGCCACGGCCACTCATTCTGAATTGGAACGACTTTACGCACACGCCAAGGGGATATTAGGAGAGACTTATCTGCCAGAAGCCGTGATGGCTGAAACATTGAGTGGCATGTGGAAACCAGCTTTGTGTTACATCGCGCCTTCGATGGAGCCGAGACCAGCCGAGAAGGATTACGTTGATCGCATCTTGAAAGCAGCCAGAGAATACAGATTTCCAACCTGGTATCTCGAGCATATTGAGAGCTTCCGAGCGAGGTAAGCACGTAAGGCATTGCGCGTCGGCCGATACACGATTGAGCACTCCGTGCATGTCAATGCATCTCCGGAATCAATCTGGCAAACACGAGCCCATCAACGAAGCGCGATCGTGCACTACATACATTTACTCCTTCCGAGCACGTCCGGCATTTCTGGCCCGGCTGCTCGAACCGATTATGAGCGTGACGATTTCAAAGGAAGTTCGGGATCGTATGCGTTCTCTCAAAATGTTTTCTAGAGAAGAAGAGTAGGTAGGGATGAGCCGCAAACGTAAAAAGGTGAAAAAGGGGAAACGAAAACTCACAAAAGCAGAAAAGGCTGAGCGTAAACGACGCAGAGCTGAATTCATGACCATCTTTGTGAATGGAAAACAGAAGCGTGTTCGCCACCCCCAACTCATAGACGGAATGGATGTCGACGAATTCATCATTCGGAATGCTGATCCTATTTGGCTGCATCAGAACGAGATGTGGGAGTATATGACACCGGATTATTCCGAGGTGCTAACATCAGAAACATTATCAGCCGATTTGCCAAGGCGTTGATGAGGAGAGTGACTGGACCGATGATGATTATTCTCGATCCGTCATATCGCAATCGGGAGAAGATGATTCTGACTATGATATCCCGTTCTGACTCAACAGAAGATGCCAGCGGCTTTCACGGATGAGATTTTCCCTGACCAAAAGTCCTTTAGTCTCTATAATTCGTGCTATTTCGTGTGACTTCGTGGATAACGGTTTGCAGACGATCCACTAAAGCACACGAAACGACACGAACATCTCTGAGACTTTTGAAGTGCACATTAAAACAGAATCCGTTGCTGTTACTTGCCCGGCATTTACCCACTTTAAAGCTCATCAAATAGGAGGCGCAGATGCGACAGTTCTTAATACTCATACTTGCGATGACCACATTCACTTTTGGTATCGGAAAACCTTCTCAAAGACCGACGCCGAAAGCGACGAACTCAGTCTGTCCTGATCCGGCAAACCCATGCCGGAAAAAGCAAAAGGAGTTTGGTGAATGGGAGCTGTCTTTTCGTCTGCCCCCACGAATTAGACCAAACGTAACTTACAAATCGGCGTCATTCTACGCGATTATCCTAAAGACCTACTCAGAAGGTTGTGACGAACTCGATGTCAATTCAGCCGTTGAGCCAGAGCGAGTTCAAATTCAAACCCAATACCCGACCCGCAAAGTATTCGCAGAGTATAGCTGTCCAAATATGGATGCGACCGTTTACGAGTTTGCAGGGAAGATGACGAAAGAGGGCGAGAGTCTGTATTCCGACTACATCGCGATGTATGCCGGAGAGACTTCGGACGAAGCGAACCGCTTGCTCGGCGAACTGAAAGCCCAATTTCCCGGCGCTACTATCAAACGAATGACGGCTACTTGGTCGCAAATTGAACAGTAAGGAAAGATCGAATGTTTCTCAAAATACTGATAGCAATTCTTTCCCTGAACCTCAGTATTGTGGCGCAGAGCGATCCGCCTGCACGCAAAATGGCGGTTACGTTTGACGACCTACCTTACGTCGGGCTTGGACAGCCGCAGTATCTGGCAAACGCTCAGCGCGTTACTAAAGAAATCCTGCGGATCCTTAAACAACACAATGCGCCGGCAGTCGGCTTTGTCAATGAAGATAAGCTTCAAGCGCGAGGTGAAGTTGATGCACGAATTGCTGTACTGGAGCAATGGGTTAGCGCCGGAATGCTTTTGGGTAATCACACGTATTCCCATCCGGATTTTAACTCGTTAACTATTGAGCAATTTCAGGATGAGATTATTAAAGGCGAAGTTGTTACACGCCGCTTGATGCAATCCCAACGGCCGTACCAACTCTACTTTCGCCACCCAATGACGCATACAGGTGACACGCAAATCAAGAAAGAAGCTATTGAGAGATTCTTGTCAGCACGCGGTTATAAAGTGGCGCCGCACACGATCGAGAACTCCGATTTCATCTTCAATGCTGCGTATGTGCGGGCCTTGCGAAATAAGGATAAAGCTATGGTAACTCGGTTGCGAGGAGCTTATCTTGATTTCACCATGGCTACGACTGAGTTTGCGGAGCGTATATCTAAAGAGATCTTCGGTAGTGAAATTACCCAAACATTGCTGCTACACGTCAATGACCTCAATGCAGATTGTTTGGACGAAATGTTAAAGCGTTATTCAGAGCGTGGGTATCGATTTGTAACTCTCGACGAGGCAATGGCAGATTCTGCATATCGAACTAAAGATGATCATGTGAGCAGAAGCGGGCCTACGTGGCTGTGGCGGTGGATGAAGAGCAAACGGATGAATATTAGTTTCAACGACGATCCTGAACC
>CAZNPP010000245.1:0-4792 GCA_964574785.1 uncultured Chloracidobacterium sp.
TACGACGACCCAATCGGTCAATACCTTCTGAACACTTCTAAGCCCCTGGTCATAGATGACGCGCTGAATTACAACGAAGGTGATCCGGAGTTCAGTGCCTACGTACGTGCTCACGCCCTTAAAGTAAATCTTCGCTCGCAGATCGATTATCCGCTAATTGTTAAAGGGTTGTTCCGCGGCGTGTTGTGTATTAACCAGACTGATCGCATGCGACATTGGACCGATGATGAATTGGCCTTTGTCGAAGCGGTGGCTGCGCGATTAGCCATCGGCATTGCCCAGGCTGAGCTATTCGAGATGGTGGCACGGGGCAAGACTGAATGGGAAACGACCTTCGACGCAATGTCCGACGGTATCTTTATCTTTGACCGTGCTGGTGTGCTTAAGCGCGTTAACCGGGCCGGGGCAGCTTTGGAAGATGTTCACCCTCGCGCATTGCTTGGTCGGAAGTGCTGCGAAATTCTACAGTCGAGTGCCGAAGCCGAAACATGCGTGGTGGAGAAAGCTATAGCAGAAGTGCAAAGTGTCACAGTTGAAGTGACGCCGGAGAGGTTGAACCGGCCTTTGCTGGTTACTGTTGAGCCGGTGGTTGATAGCGGAAAGGCGGTAGCGGCAGTATGTACAGCACGCGATCTCTCAGAACTACGCACAGTACAGGCAGTGGCTCGCGAGCATCAATCACTGTTGACCAATATTCTCGAAAGTGCGCGCGAATCAATCTATGCCGTCGATACTGAAGGCCGCTTCAAATGGTGTAATAGCGCTACCCTCGCTGGCTTAGGATATGAGCGAGAAAACTTCATTGGGCGTCACCTTCTGGAGATGGTATACGAAGATGATCGTGATCTAGTACAAGTGAAATTCCTTGAGGCTCTTGCAGGTCAGCCCCAGACTTACGAGATGCGCTATATGGACGATGGTGGAATGCTTCGCTATGCGCGAGTTGATAATTCGCCGCTGGTAGTCGATGGTAACACCACTGGTGTCCTTGGCATTGCCCGAGACATTACCGTTCAGAAGGAAGAGCGCGAGCGCGCCGCTCGAGGCGATAAACTGCGGGCCTTGGGCCAACTGGCCTCGGGCGTGGCCCATGACTTCAACAATTCATTGGCGGCGATACTTGGCCGAGCGCAACTCCTCCGCCGGCAGACCAAAGATGAGGCTTTGCTCCGTAATCTCGAAATCATTCAGACAGCGGCTGAAGATGCCGCGGCGACCGTACGCCGGATTCAGACTTTCGCGCGCAAGTCACCAGCCAAAGAATTCGATCTGCTAAACGTCAACTCCCTTTTGAATGATGCGATCGAGATTACAAGGACCCGATGGCAAAATGACGCACGATTACGCGGGCTTGAATATCAAGTTAATTTGAACGCCAGCGGCGACCATTTCGCCTATGGCAGTGCTTCTGAACTGAGAGAAGTTTTTGTTAACCTGATTGTTAACGCCGTAGACGCCATGCCTGAAGGGGGAACGCTGGAGATTGGCTGCACGCGGTCAGGAAATCGTTTACGTCTCACATTCGCGGATAACGGAAGTGGGATGCCCGAGGATGTCAGGCAGAAGATCTTTGAGCCGTTCTTCACCACCAAGGGCGCTCAGGGAACGGGTCTCGGTCTTTCGGTCAGTTATAGCATCATCGAGCGCCACGAGGGCTCGATCAGCGTCACCTCGCAGATCAACAACGGCACGACCTTCACTATCGACCTGCCAGCGGTGGAAGAGAAAGTTTCCCACCCGGAAGTGCAGCAAACCATCGATAACGTGCGTTCATTCTCGGCACTGGTGATCGATGACGAAGAGTTTGTTCGAGAGACCATGGCCGACATGCTATCCGTATTGGGTCATCGCGTTGAACTTGCTGTTAGTGGACACGATGCCTTGAGGAAGGTTGAAGCGGCAGAATACGATCTGGTCTTTACAGACTTAGCCATGCCAGAAATGGATGGTTGGGAAACAGCTCGCGAAATTCGCAAGCGCCGCCCAGGCATAATTATCGTGCTGGTAACCGGTTATGGCACCGGAACCGTGCCCCCTACAGGCGAGACCGACCTGGTTGACGCAGTGATGGGAAAACCCTTCGATTTTAACCAAGTCAGTCAGATCATCCGCCAAGTGATGGATGAAAAGGCCGAACTCGAAGACGTCGTGGCTTAAACGAAGTTTTGTTCCGAGTTAGTTATAGCTCATAATCCCGGCGCTGGCAGTGAATCCAACTCCGAATCCCACAAGCATTGCTGGTCCACTCCAGGTATCCTTCTCAGCAAGCATGAATCCAGTTGAGGCGCTTGAGAGATTTCCGTATTTCCGGAGAATTTGATACGACCCCTGCACCTTGCTCGAATCCGGTCCGAGGCTCAACTGCGAACAGACGCCATCAAGAATCTTCTTGCTGCCGGTGTGGATCATACAATCTTCCACCTGGCTAAGATCCGAGACAGGCGACTCTGGATGTTCAAGCACGTTCTTGACTGTCGTAACGGCGTAGTGTGTACCACGAGCCGGCACGGCTGATTTCATAAAATACTGGGGTCTACCTTTGAGGAACGGATGGGCACTGTGGGCCACCATGGTGAGCAGATTAACATCCTCTGGTTGGTCATTGGTAAGGTGAGAGATTGGACCAAAAGCAGGCTTACCATCTTCTGTACCGACTAGTAGAGCGACAGCACCATCGCCAAAGAGCATTGATTGAATGACGAAGGTGGTATCCATCCTCTGTTGTTCAAATTGATCTTCACCGATTTTTTGCTCCTTTCGTAATCGCAAGTTATCGCGAAAGCCGTAATATTCATTGCGCAGCAAAGGCGCTACATAGGGGGTTTGAGCTTCCGACATGAGCACAATTGCAAGCTGCCCAGGATTTGCTGCGAGATACCACTGCGCAACCTCAATACTCTTGAGGAGCACCGAGCACCCTTGGGCCTGCATGCTGACCGTGCGCAAAGAACGAGAAAGCAGACCATGAGTTTTGCCCATCACCTCCGAAGCCAAACACGGCAGCATCTGATCTGGAGTATTCGTAGCCGCAACCAACAGCCCGATGCGAGAAGCGTCCCCTCCCCACTGCTCGATACAGCTTCGCGTAGCAGCGACACCCAGATCGGTGGTGGAGGTTGTTGACCGAGCCGGGGCTCCCGAAAGAAATTCGGGGTAGTTAGCAACTGCTGAATACCTACGATCCACCCCGAGACTGTTGATTGTGTTAATCAGTTCGGGGGATAGCTTGTGCATCAGTGCTGAAACGAGTTCGTTTGTATTAAATGAGTTGGCAGGCGTTGAGGTGGCTGCCGATAATAGATTAATCATTGCTCCTTCTCCTGGTTAGAACTGATCTACTGTTGCCCACTGCTCCAGTCGCATCGTTAATTGTGCTGAGGTGTACTACAACGATCGTGCCAGACTTTGGAGAAGGTCACGGATTGCAAATCATTGATTTATGGGGTGTTTTGAGCACTAGCAACATGACTAAAAGCACAAAAAAGAGCTAGTTGGATAGCAAGTATCCAGCCGTTCTTGAAGGGGCATTTTTCCTAGGAAAATCTCGCTACGGCAAATGCTGAAAAATGAATACCGGGTATACAGTTGTTTAGTGAGTAACCAAGGATTCAAGGATTCAAGTATCGCAAGGGCTAAACGTCGACACCTAACATGAAAGAGTGACCCATGAAAGCCTGCATTCTTAAGGCCCAAGCTCCCGTCACCGCAAACCCACTGCGGTTTGTCGAAGTAAACAAACCCGAGCCCGGCCCTGATGAACTGCTCATTAAAATTAATGCTTGCGGTATCTGTCGCACTGACCTCCACATTGTCGAAGGGGACTTGCCGTTACGACTTTCACCGTTGATTCCCGGACATCAGATTGTAGGGACAGTGGATAGTCTGGGCGATCGAGTGTCCAACAGAAGGATTGGTGAAAGAGTCGGCGTCGCTTGGCTCCACCAAACGTGTGGAGTTTGTCGCTTCTGCCGCGCCGGGAGAGAGAATCTATGTGAACAGGCTGACTTTACAGGTTGGAGTGTAAATGGGGGATACGGCCAGTACGCCGTGGCTGCGGCAAATTTCGTTTATCCGCTGCCGGAAGGATTTTCAGATCTGGCGGCCGCGCCACTGCTCTGTGCCGGCATCATTGGCTATCGGGCCTTGCGACTTACTGAAATTAAACCTGAAGAGTGGGCCGGACGGCGGCTTGGGATCTATGGTTTTGGCGCCGCCGGTCACGTTGTAATTCAACTCGCCAGAGCTCGCGGCGCTGAAGCCTATGTCTGCACCCGCGACCGCGAACGCCATCAATCTCTCGCTTCAGAGTTAGGAGCAGTCTGGGTTGGAGACGCGAAAGACAAGCCGCCGGTAAAACTGGACGCGGGCATCATCTTCGCTCCTGCCGGCGAATTAGTACCCATTGCCCTGGCAGCACTCGAACGCGGGGGAGTCCTCGTGCTAGGTGGGATTCATATGTCACCAATACCGGAATTTGAGTATTCTTTAATATACGGCGAGCGTGTTGTTCGCAGCGTTGCAAACAATACACGTACCGATGGCCATGAGTTTCTTGCTGAAGCTGCCTCGATTCCCATCCGCACGCACGTACAGACCTTTTCACTAGCTGACGCTAATGACGCCTTGATTGCCCTTAAACACGATGCTATTCGTGGCGCGGGTGTTCTGCTGATGGACTAAGTGGTTGCCAGCTTTGGTCTGGCGGATGATGAATTGGCGGTGGCCGGATCCGAAGCGACGTAGTAAAGAATGCGGTTACAATTGTCGCAGGTGACTACCTCCTCACCGCGCC
>CAZNPP010000246.1:0-4750 GCA_964574785.1 uncultured Chloracidobacterium sp.
AAGTTAGTGGCATGGGAAGACTAGGTCTGTCCCTGAACAAATGTTTGCGGTCGCAATTTTTGTTTGAACCACTCCGAGGCGAACGCTGCCACCTGTTCCAACGTGCCTGGCTCCTCGAAAAGATGGGTTGCGCCCGGAATAATCTTCAATTCCTTTTCACACTGAAGGCGAGCATAGGCCTCTTCGTTCAATGTGATCACCACATCGTCATCCCCCCCGACGATTAGCAACGTAGGGGCTTTTACACGTGGCAATGCTTCGCCTGCCAGGTCTGGTCGGCCTCCGCGGGACACCACAGCGGCCACAATCTCGCTTAGGTTAACGGCCGCGATCAATGCAGCCGCCGCTCCAGTGCTCGAGCCAAAGTAACCGATGCGCAACGCCTTCGTATCATCTTCAGCTAAAACCCACTTGGTGGCATCAACCAACCTACGGGCGAGAAAGTCGATATCGAAACGAAGGTGTCCAGTGTACCGATCCTCAGCCTCTTCTTGTTTTGTTAGAAGATCGAACAGGAGCGTTCCGACTCCCGCCTCACGTATAACCCGTGCGACGAATTGATTACGTGGACTATGGCGGCTGCTTCCGCTGCCGTGGGCAAACAGCACAAGGCCGGTAGCACCCTCAGGAACCTTCACCTCACCGTCAAGCTTTATGTTGCCTGACCTGATACTTACTACTCGATCGACTCGAAGATTATTCTCTTTGTTACTCATTGTAGTTACTCCTTGTGACTTCGCCGGTTGAATCGTTGATTTAGGACTCTGAGTTCCTGACGTTTCACGCCATTCTTTTTTTGCAACACCGATATAGGTAACGGGTCCCAGCACTTCTGCAACGATAGTGATGTCGGGGTCCTCCAGATTAACGAGAGGTTCTGTGGCGCCTTTCTTTTCAAGAGCAGTTTGTATCGCACCTCCAATTTCATATTCGACTTGGGGCGTGTCTTTGGTGAAGCCATGCGCTCCTCGTTTGTGTAATCTAAAGGCGAAGGACTCTGGCTGATGAATTTGCTCGAGTCCTATTTTTACAGCTGCCTCCTTTACCGGTTCTGGTTTGCTTTCAACTTCAGCTAGAACCGCAGTTACATGCCCCACCAAATGGCCGCAACTAAAGTAAATCTCACTAGCTACCTCATCAGGCTGCTCTTGCGACTCCAAAACAAATATCGATTTGAAGCCCGGTCGTGTGATCCGCGCTGGAGAGACGGCTCTTCTCAATGCAGCTCGAGTCTTTCGAGCTGTAAACGGAGCTCGACTAGTAATTACGAGCTTGGTCTGCTTGGTCTGAGTCGTTTCCACTCCCTCATTGCTGAACATATGCAAAACAACTCCATAAAAATGTGTAGGGTCTTTTGAGCAACGGACATGCCGAGCGACTCCAGTGAAACCATTCAGGCTGTTTATCCTGATACCAATTGATCAGCCCCGAGAGCTTAGGAGCCCATGCCGAGCAGAATCCGTCGCTATCCAGTTCCAGGTAGCAAATGCCCTCATTTAGAATCTTGCTATTTGACAAATTCCTTAACAATGCTAACCGAGTCACGTGCGCAAAGTTTCTCAGAAAATGCGTGAAACCACGCAATAAATGCCGATTTCTCGCCTCTCCTTGCAGAAAAGCCGAGAAACGAAAAGCGAGTTAAAAAGGGCATATTGTTTGCCGTAGGAATTTCCATTGTGGGATCCCCTATCTACTTAACCTACTGTTTCGAAGAATCAAATAGATTGGGGTAGTGGAACAATATCTGTCGTTTAGGAAGGAAATCCGGCAACTGAAATCCTTGGACAGGCAGATACCGGAGAGTATGACCTCATTCTAATAGGAGCGACTGGAGCGTCTAACGTAAAGCACGAGATGCCTGGCAGTGTTTCGACAAAGGTCGCTGCGCAGTCGCCTTGTTCGGTCATAATTGTGAAGGATGAGATTTAGATAGATTTAGAAGGAGACTGTGATGAACATACTCTTAGCAATCGACGGCTCACCTCAAAGTGAACATGCGGTAAGGGAAGTAGTGCGCAGGCCATGGCCTGTGGGCAGTCATGTAAAGGTCGTGACGGTGTACGATCCACCGCCACCCTTTACACCCGAAATTTGGGGAATGTCCTCCCGTGACACGTATACTATGGCGCGCGGTCACTTGCAAAAGACCGCTCAAGCGATCGTAGATAAAGCTTATTCACTCCTCAGCTCAGAGCTGGATAAGAGTATTCAATTGACAACAGAAGTCCTTGAGGGCGACCCGAAAAGCAGCATTCTTGAGAAGGCTGGAAACTGGGGCGCCGATTTAATTGTAGTTGGAGCCCAGGGGCACGGTGCAATTTCACGATTTCTGCTCGGCTCGGTCTCAAGTGCCTTAGTTCATCACGCAAATTGTTCTGTCGAGATCATACGCGAGCGCAACAACCAATAACGCCATCTGGCGAGTGGGTTAGGGGTCAGGATGAGCATCATGAACCTCAGAAAGGAGCTGCACCTCGATCGGTCGCGGTATATTTCGGGGGTTCTGGCTCGTCATGGACTCAATTACCTCGCCAGCAGTCTCGGTTTGGAGAGGTTAGCATCAGGCAACATGCTGTTTGGCCCAGCAATTCAAAGAGAAAAAACTCTCACTCAGCCAGAACGCTTGCGTACAGCACTCGAGGAGTTGGGGACCACATTTATCAAGCTGGGCCAAATTCTTTCCACCAGACCGGACCTGCTACCGCCGGAGTACATCGTCGAACTAACAAAACTGCAGGACTCCGCCCCGCCCGTTTCGTTCGACGCGATTCAGGAAGTGTTGCTCACAGAGTTGGGTCAGCCTATCGAGAACGTCTTTGCCTCTTTTAATCCTGAACCCATTGCTGCTGCCTCGATTGGGCAGGCCCACGCTGCTTTGCTGGCAGACGGCACTGAAGTGATTGTCAAAATACGACGTCCTGGTGTCTTTGAACAGGTTGAAGAGGATCTGGAGATTCTGCAGCGACTGGCTGCTGCCGCAACGCGTCATTGGGAGTTTGCAAGTCGTTATGATCTGATCGGGTTAGCGCAGGAATTCTCGGAGACATTGCGCTTCGAACTCGACTATATCCGCGAGGGACAGAGTGCCGAACGTTTTGCTACCAACTTTTCAGGAGATCCCGGGTTTCACATTCCGCGAGTGTTCTGGGAGACCACTACGAAGCGCGTACTAACGCTTGAACGAATCCGGGGGACTAAGATCAATGATGTGGAAGGTCTCGATGAGCAAGGAATCGATCGCTCAGCACTCGCTGAATATGCGACAAGAGCCGTCCTGAAAATGGTTTGTGAAGATGGCTTCTTTCACGCCGATCCCCATCCCGGAAATTTCTTCATCGAGGCAGATGGCCGAATCGGCCTAATCGACTTTGGTATGGTTGGCATCCTTGATGAGCGGACGCAGGACCTATTGGCAGATCTGCTTTTGGCTGTAAACAATCAAGATTCGGAGCGCCTTGTGGATGTATTTCTTGATCTTGGCGTGACGCGTAAACAGGTGAATCGAGAGTTGTTAAGACGTGATGTGGCGCACCTGTTAGCGGTCTACTGGGGACGTCCACTCAGAGAAATTAGAATAGGACCACTGCTGAATGATGTCTTTGCTGTCATGCGCACCCATAATCTGCACCTTCCTTCTAACCTTGCGCTGTTGGTGAAGACGGTGGTGATGCTCGAAGGTCTGGGTGTCAGACTCGACCCAAATTTCCATCTTACTACTGTGCTGGCGCCTTACTCCCAGCAGTTGATGCTCAGGCAGTTCTCGCCTAGCCGATGGATAGCACGTTTTGGGCGCGCGAGTATTGACTTTGCGCGATTGGGAATGGATTTGCCTCAACAAGTGCGGCGAATAATGGTGGCCGCAGAGAGAGGTAACTTGCAAGTGGGTGTTCGACCTGAAGGCTTTGACCCGGTGATAGATCGTTTCGAACGGATCTCTAACCGCATAGTGCTTGGGGTGATTGCGGCGGCCTTCATCAACGGACTTGCGGTGCTGATGTCAGTTTATCGGCCCGGGTGGGATCGCTGGGCCTGGCTCTTCTTTGCGTTCGGATTCATATGCGCTTTAGCGCTGGGGATCTATTTGGCTCTTAGCATTCTAATGTCCAGGCATAAGTGAGTGATAAGTCCGGAGTCAGGAGACAGAAGTCAGCGTTGGGCCGCCCTAATTTTCCAGGAAGTAGGGAGTCTGATTTGTGTCCTTGAATCGAGGGAGTTACTGGAGAGAAGTCAGAAGCCGGAAAAGCTTCTGACTTCTGAGATTAGAAAATGAGATTCAGTGTTCTAGCGATAGATTACGACGGAACAATTGCCGAGCACGGTCAACTTAACTCAAAGGTGCGAGCGGCTCTCGCAGACGTACGTCGTCATGGCATATATGTAGTTCTGGTTACCGGTCGCATTCTTAGGGACCTGCACAAATTGATCGGGGATCTTCGGTTGTTTGATGGCATTGTCGCTGAAAATGGAGCAGTGATTGCATTTCCCGCCAGCGGTCGCACCTCCATCCTTGGCAAAGCCCCTCCCGCTGCTTTCACAGAAAAAATTAGCCAACTCGGAATCAACAGCCAGACAGGACTGTGTGTAGTTGAAGCAGACGCCTCCGCGGCTGGTCAGATACTTCCCGTCATTCGCGAAATGGAACTCCCACTTGTGATCCTTTTTAACCGAGGTCGTCTTATGGTATTACCTCAAGCTATCAGCAAAGCAACCGGATTACGTGAGCTGCTCTTAGCTCTGCGGCTGTCACCTC
>CAZNPP010000247.1:0-4689 GCA_964574785.1 uncultured Chloracidobacterium sp.
GGGAACTGGTTTTAGGCTGAAATTGAGACACCCTAAACTGAAAGTTTAGGGTATCTATACTTAAGCCCGATGTTACGGTGTCCAAGAAAAGGAGTTTCTTATTCTCGCAACCGCTCGCAGGCGGTCCTACGCTGACTTCTGACTCCTGACTTCTGAGTTCTGACTATTCACCATTCACCATTCACCATTCACCTCAACCTAGGAATAACAATCTCGGACGGTGGGACTGTTCCCTGACGATAGACCGTGATTCCCATTTCGTGACCCGCGCTTCCCCAGATGACAATAGACGCATAAGGACCCAACCGGGCGCTTCTACCATCACGCCAGAGATTACTAATTGTTGTTATGCCACGTCGCGCCAGGCTGGCCCTCATCAATCGGGCAGGAAAAACCACTCGCCCTTGTTCGTCAGTCTGCTTGATCTCTTCGTGTCCGTAGGACTCAAGTAGATAGTGTTGCCAGTGTTCAGTAACATTAACGAAACCGATCGGCCGACCATCATCATCTCGGATTGAAAGATTCCACTCCGGCACTACGGTAGTCTGGAATGGATAGATGAGAATGATCAGCGCCACCAGCGCCGCGGCCAAAATTATTCGTGTGCGGAGTTCGAGTCGAGAAAGCCTTTGCAGCAGGCGCATAGCTTTACGTACTCGCGAAGGTCATAAGGCAGGCACTGAGGCCTCGAAGTTATCTAATTACATCGATTCCGATAAGTTGCTGACCCGAAATCACAAACTCAGCAGGCGGCAACTCTTTTTCGAACACTGGCGATAAAACAGTGGGTGTATACCCTCCGGATACGCGATCACTATTAAGAGTGGCAACAACGGAGGGTGGTAGGTTTGGTAATTCGTTCGTTCCTATAACCGCACCCGGTGTAATGCGGAAGAGCTTTACATACAACCTGTCACTTTTCTTAACTTCATTTATAGCGCGAACCAACTGGCCAAGATCCTGAGGTACAAACGCCTTGGCAGCAGAACCTTCTTGAAGCGCACCACCATCTCCTACGAAAACCAGCAACTGTCCCGGTGTAGCATCTTCTGGTATCTGAACAGGAATGCGTTGTACGAACTGCTTGCCCGATTCAGTCCTGACGTACGCATGGATTTCAATCTGCTGGCCTCGCCTTACTTCGGTTCTGTCAACCGCGATTCGCTCGAGGGTGCCCGTGTACTTAGTGTCCGTAGATGAAATGTCCAGGGTCACGCTGTCAACGTGCACATCGTCAAAGCCGCTGCCAAGCAGCCAATTCACCGGGCTAGCAACAGAGCCCGCCGCAAGTAGCGCGGAGTTACCAGCTGAAAAGCGCCGGTCGATCTTTACGGGCTGTTGGCCTTTAACCGCTATCTCGCCGCTAATGCTAATTGTAGAGTCTCCAAGCACCCGCTCACTCGAGGCAATCGTACTGAACACAGTAATATTCAACAGCAAAGGGGTCAGAAAAGAATCGTTCGCAACTTCATAAGAGTAAGTTTCGGTCCGTTCACGGCTGGTCCGGAGCGTGATCTTAACTGGGATCATCTTTGGCTCCTTGCCCAGTAGTCCGTAAATGCCTTGCGAACGATCCTGTGCTATCGCCCCTACCATCCGACCCGGAATGGCCAGCTTGAATGAGTTGTTAACGTTAGGGATAACAGTAACAACCGAGCTCTCTGTCATCGGCATGTCCGCAGACCCGAGACTTAGAAACTGATGACCAAAAGCATAGATCCTATCCTTGTCTCGTAAAGTCACGGTGCCAGAAGCCGCAATCGAATAGTCTCCGCGCACCAATTGAACGCCAATGGACGTTCCTGGAGTTAAGGTCGTCTCAGTTGTCGGTGAGAGTCGCTCGATGCTTGCAGCCCCGCCAACGCCGGAAACTGGCAATAAGCCACTTGCCATGAGTTGTGGAGCAAATACTGATAATGATTCTTGTGTAATGCCACTAAACACAACGGGCGTTGCAATCTGAGAGATCTGCTGGCCCATGAGGGCTACAAGCGGCGAACCTTCGGAAACAGAAGCAATGAGAGGAGCGCCGGCAACCATGGGTTTTGGCAGAGTTGGTTTCCATTCAGTGGCTGCGAGTTGACCAAAAGAAATCGGTCTGGGCTCTTTGGGCTTCTGGGTCTCATTCGATCCCTTCTCGAAGAGATCCATCATCTGTTTTATCGGAGTGATGCCGGCAATTGGTTCCTTTGAGAAAGGAAAGCTAAAGGCAATTGCTCCAACCAAACGACCATCAATGTACACCGGTGACCCCGACATGCCGGCGAAGACTCCGGTCTTCTCAACATTCGAACCACTAAGCCGAGCAATAATTGCGGACTGACGAGGGCCCGGAAAACCCGGCAGCACTCCGAGGATTTCGACACCAAATTCTTGAGGTTCGCTGCCAGAGAACACAGTTCTGGCAACGCCTTTCATGCCAGGCCGCAGATCCTCAACTGCAAACAGTTGAGTCTCATTTGTTTTTGAGATCTGTGCTTTTGCGGTAATGCAAAATGCAGACAGTACAACTAACAGTATTGCAGATAACGTCTTCATTCAAAACATCCTAATTAGTTATAATCCAACTTGCTAACAACCCACATGCCATACGAAGGAAATATAGCTTTCGTTGTTTAGGCGGGTCAAGGCAGCGTTTCAAAGGATGAAGGCGGAAGGATGAGGGATGAGATTAAGAGAGCTTAGCCAATTTTCCATTTCTCATTTTACATTTTTCATTTTTCATCGGCATTGGCCTTCTTTTTTCCATCGTCTTCCCCCTGCATCCAAAGAGAACCGGAGGTTTAATCTAAGGCGAGAAGCTGCATGAGTTGAAGTTTATGGATACGAATGACAAATGAAAAATCAGAAATGGAAAATGGTAAATAGCTTTGTTCTTCATCCTTGTCGCATGCCTATTCGCGTGCTAACTTTCTTTTACTGAGTGTCCAAACAATTAAACAATCGGGTAGAAACACCTTCCCAAAGCGTTGAAGGGTTTATCCTGGTGGGTGGCGCTTCCAGGCGGATGGGAACCGACAAATCACAGCTGATGCTCCATGGAAAGACTTTTCTGGAGCGAATAGCGTCGGTGTTGGCTGAGGTTACAGAGCGAGTCACTCTTGTCGGTAATCACAAAGAAAACCTTAGGTTGGAACTGCCGCAGACCCCAGATATATACACAGGATGGGGGGCCTTAGGTGGTATTCATGGCGCTCTCACCGCGTGCCGAAAGGATTGGGCTCTCGTCGTTGCTTGTGACCTTCCATTCATTACTGTGCAGCTTCTCACCACTCTGATTTCCAAGCGCGACAGTTTCCAAATCGTTGTGCCCTTGCAAAAGGAGGGTCTTCCACAGCCACTGTGTGCACTGTATCAAGTGGCGTCGTGCCTGAAGTATTCAGAACAGCTCATTCAATCGGGCGAGCACCGTCCGCTAGCTCTGCTAAAATGCATGCGCACCCGCTGGGTGCCCTTTGCTGAGATTAGCCATCTTAGCGGTGGTGACAAGTTCTTTCATAACGTGAATACTCCACAAGATTATGCCTTAGCCCTCGAGTAGCCTTGGTCCAGGCATTTTTCGGTGCCGCAAAGTCCTGTTGATCGATTCCGGACATCCGGAAGAAAACAGTGCTGCTACCTTGGCAACGAGATTTTCGCCGGGAAAGGTGCTATTCGCGCTAAAATGTCCATGCAGCTAACTTGAATTAACAGCCTAATCGTGAATCCTTGCTAATCTTCGCTGACTACTAATGGCGCGAAAACGACGTGTCGGCAAAAAACTTGCCAAGTCCCTCCTGCCAATTGTGCTTGTGTTGGTCCTCGCATTGGCCGGTGTGCTCGCGTTTCTTACTTATAGTGTCACGCGCCCGCAACGTCGAGCTTATCTCGTAACCCCACAAGCATTCGCGCAGATCAGTGGTCCAGTCATTCGAATAACTGATGAAAGATGGGTCAATCGCCGTGGCGATCCCTCCCGTGGGTGGCTACTCAGGGGGGCTGAAGGCGCTCCTGGCGTTGTCTTCTTGCATCGCTACGGAGCTGATCGTTCCTGGTTGTTCAATCTCGGGGTCAAGCTCAATGAGACCACCAGTTTCTCGGTGCTGTGGCCAGACCTCCGTGGCCACGGCCTTGAACCATTAATACGATCGGCATCCCTTGGAACATATGAGGGCATAGATGTGGAGGGGGCTGTTGAGTTTCTCCGCTCCTTAAGGACTGAAACAGGCAACCGGCTAATCGCAGACGATGTCGGTTTATATGGTGTTGAGTTGGGCGGCTATGCGGCAATGGATGCAGCAGTAACTGATGAAAAGGTCCGCGCGCTCGTGTTGGATTCGGTTCCCTCAAACCCGGATGAGCTTCTCCGCTCAATAGTCAGCACTAACACTGGCTTGGACAACGATCTCTTATATCGACTTAGCCGAGGGGGGCTACGACTCTATTTTTTGGGTCGCTTTAACAATACCCCGGCATGCAGAATGGCTGAGGAATTAAACAACCGAGCCATCCTATTGCTTTCGGGAGTGGACGCAGGATATCTCCGAAGCTCTACAGTCGCACTCAATGGCTGCTTTCCTGATACGAATCGATTAGAACTGCATTCGGATCTCTCCCTGACAGGTTTTAATTTGCCATCTGCAACTGGGGAACAAGGGGAAACTTACGATCGTCGAGTGATTGATTTCTTTGATCGGAATTTACGGTGAG
>CAZNPP010000248.1:0-4482 GCA_964574785.1 uncultured Chloracidobacterium sp.
GATTACTGCCGCCATAATCACCTTTAACGAGGCCGATAACATCCGAGCCGCCTGCGTATCCGTGAATTGGGCGGACGAGATCCTGGTAGTCGATTCACAATCAACCGATAAGACAAAAGAAATTGCGTTGGAATGCGGGGCTCGAGTAATCGAGCGGCCATGGCCAGGCTTTGCGCGCCAGAAGCAATTCGCAGTTGAAGAAGCAGCACATGATTGGGTCTTCAGCCTTGATGCGGATGAGCAGGTTTCAGAAGAACTGAAATCATCTATTGCCGAGTTACGTAGCAGTTCCTCACTCGCCGATGGCTACAGAATCGCTCGGAGATCCTTTTACCAAGACAGGTGGATCAGGGGTGGAGGTTGGTATCCTGACCGACAGCTGCGACTCTTTAACCGCAAAAAGGGGAGATGGGAAGATCGACAGATTCACGAGTCAATTAAGATGCATCCAGGCACACGCACGGAGATCTTAAAGGGCGATATCCTACACTACAGCATCCGTGATGCTGCTCACCATCACCGCATGATAGGTGACCGTTACGCTCCTCTTGCGGCGCAACAAATGTTTGCTGAAGGCCGACGGAGCTCCTTTGTGAAGATTGCGACAGCAGGCCCCGCTGCGTTTTTTAGGGCTTACGTGTTGAAGGGCGGTTTCAGGGATGGGATAGCGGGATTAAGCATAGCTAGCTTCGCAGCTCACCACGCGTTTCTTAAGTATTTGATGTTGTGGGAAATACAGTCCAAGGTCCAAAGTCCAAAGTCCAAAGTCTAAAGTCCAAAGTCGATAAATCACAGTCATCTGGGAGTTAGGTTGGACTTTGGACTTTGGACTTTGGACTTTGCACTTTGGACATTGGACTGGTGACCTTTACAATGCCCAGCGCATGACTCTTTCTCTAATCGCGGTCCTGCAAGACCTGAGTTTGTTACCTCCTCCATTTGTTTACATCATCGTCGGCGTTTTGGGCGCCATTATCGGCAGCTTTTTAAATGTGGTGATTCACCGTCTTCCTCATGAAGAATCGATCATTTTCCCAAATTCTCGCTGTCCCCAGTGTGGAGGGGCCATAGCTTTCTATGACAACATTCCCGTTATCAGTTATGTAGCTCTCCGAGCTCGTTGCCGTTCATGCAAGGCACATATATCCGCACGTTATCCAGCAGTCGAACTACTGACTGCAATGCTCTTCGTCGCTGTCACCTGGCATGCTGGTCTTACCCCGGTACTCCCATTCGATCTCCTTTTCGTTAGTGCAGTGATAGCGCTGATTTTCATCGATGCGGAACACATGCTGTTGCCCAATGCGATCACCTATCCCGGGATTGTTTTCGCGGTATCAGCGCGGCTAAGCATTCCCTACCTGGTAGGTCCGCCTTACCATTTTGATGATCTGCCAGGCTTAATGACAGGAGCTTTCGCAGGATACCCTTTATGGAGTGTGTCATTAATAGGAGCTCTTATCGGAGCCTTGATTGGCGGTGGTTCGTTGTGGCTAATGGGATGGACCTGGGAAAAACTCAGGGGTATTGAGGCGATGGGTCTTGGCGACGTTAAGATGATGTTTATGGTTGGCGCGTATCTAGGCTGGAGACTTACTATTCTTACGATCTTTTTCGGAGTGCTTTCTGGGTCTATTATTGGAATCGTATTGATGGCGCAGCAACGGAATCGAGACATGCAAATGCTCCTGCCCTTCGGCGTCTTTCTCGGCATTGGAGCGATCATAGCCATCCTCCTTGGGGCGCCTATCGTTGAATGGTACGCGAATCAGTTTCCGTAATAGGCTTTTGGCCTTAGGCCTTTGGTCTTGGGCCTTTGGTCTTGGGTCTTGGGGCTGGATTAGTGCGAACCAAGAACGAAGGCCAAAAGCCAAAGGCCAAAGGCCAAACTTTTTCATGCGTTACACTAATCGTATTCAATTCGGGGTGTCGTTGTTAACAGGGTTATTCCTTTTAGCAACGCTTTTCGCAGTTCTCCTTTATTCTTTGACTCCCAACACGCCGCTCGCTCGTGGTCCAATTCTTCTCACCGCCTTTATCACGATTCTGATCGCCAGCTTAGTTTTTGTTCTTTTTCTACTGCGCTGGCTCTTGAGACCTTATCGAGATCTGGTCGGCGAAGCTGAGCGTGCGTCGACAGCATCCCTTCGCACTTCGAAAGATGAGGCTGAATTCGTTCTGGAAACATTCCAATCCGTACTCAGGCAGTTGCAGGAACAACGCAAAGAACTAGAGAAGTTGAGTGCTCAGGCTCACAACCGAGCTGATTCGGCTCAAAGGTTTAGCGAACGAATAATAGCTAGCGTTCCTTCCGGACTTATAGCCTTCGATGGCAGTGCCAAAGTCATAACTATCAATTCGCCGGGAAAACTTTTGCTGGAAATAGAGGAAACTGCGTTAGGAAAGTCCGCAGACGCTGTTTTCCAGAATCTCCCCAGATTGGCGCATCTAGTCGAACAGTGCCTGAGTACAGGGCAGGTCTATCGCCAGGAAGAGGTGCAATCAGTTGGCACGGAAGCGACTCGACGACTGGGAGCTACTATTGCTCCTCTCGACCTTGAGCCTGAAGGAGGCGCTAACGGAGCTTTATGTCTTTTGACGGACATTACAGAGGTCACCCAGCTTCGCGAGCAGGTCGCATTAAAACGTAATCTTGAAAGTCTTGGTGAGATGTCGGCGGGGCTCGCGCACGAGTTCAAAAACGCCATAGCCACCCTTCAAGGCTATGTGCAGCTACTCCAGAACCTCAAATTGGACGAAAAGGCTAACGCGGCCGCGGAATCCCTGCTCAAAGAAGTCCGGGGATTGTCTGACATGGTAACGGCATTTCTCAACTTTGCCCGCCCGCAACCGCTTCAACTCGAGACGGTTTCTCTCGTGGAGATTACGAACGATTGTGCCCGAGAGTTAAAACCATTGTTTGATTCCCGTGAGATTGAATTTGTGACCAGGAATGCTGACTTGGTTTCAGTTCCAGGGTCCGCGAATAACCATGCATCGGTTCGCGCCGATGAGCGGATGCTCCGCCAGGCTTTGCTGAATCTTCTACGCAATGCAGTAGAAGCAATCGCTGACAACAAAAATGACCGTCGCGTGGAGATCTCCCACCATCTTACTCGTGATCGCTTGGGCCACAAGTGGGTTAACATTGAGGTCCTTGATACTGGCGAGGGAATCCCAGAGAGCGATGTGCAACGGATTTTCATTCCCTTCTTTACAACCAAGGCGAAAGGTCATGGAATTGGTCTCGCGCTCGCGCACCGAGTAATTACTGACCACGGTGGCTCGTTAACGGCTAGAAATGGACCGCACGGCGGTGCCGTATTCACCGTTAGCCTTCCGGTTTCACTTTCAGCGTCAGGGTGAATGGTAATGGTGGTACCTTCCCCATAAATAGCCCTGTTCACCTTATTCTAACTTTGACAACCCACCCGCGATTTGAATATACTCCGGTTTCGGATAGTACGAGTTCGTACTAACCACTTTTTTTCCTTTTGTTGAGAGGGGCTTCGGTGCCACTTCAGTTTCTTTCGCCCATTCACAAGGCTAGCCGGCAAATTGGTATTTATCTCGAGAAAGCGACTGCCGAGCTTGGGGTAAGTCCAGGCGAAGGCCATCTGCTTTCTTATCTCAGAAGTTATGCTCCCTGCCCGGTGTCCGAACTCGAACGTGTTTTCGGGCATAAACCTTCAACGCTTACTAGCATTCTGGACCGCCTGGCCGAACGCGAGTTACTTACTAGACAAATCAACCCCAACGACCGGCGCTCGTTCACCATCGAGCTAACACCCGAAGGACGAAGGCTAGCCGGGAAGCTTCAGAAGATTCTTGAAGTCTTCGAAGAACAACTGAAAGACCGCCTCACCGAGAGGCAGGTGTCAGGGTTTCGCGCGGTAATGGAAGCCATTGCCGATGTCACAGAGGTAAAAGTAAGAGAAAGGGATATGTCATGAGCGCCAACACGACTAATGCTGACGTACTGAAGATGCTCTTCGGTTATAACTACGAGGTACTGAAAACCAATCTGGAAGGTTTGACGCATGAGGAAAGCCTTGTCCAGCCTCAACCCGCTGGCAACTGCCTTAATTGGGTTCTCGGCCACATCGTCGCCACCAGAGATGCCGCACTCGAAATGTTACGCCAGGAGCGAGTCTGGAATAATGATGTTGCCACTCGTTACCGCCGCGGTTCTGCGCCGATCAGCGACGGATCTAACGCTGAACCGTTGGAAAAAATAGTGGCGGATCTTCATCGTTCGCAAGATCGGCTAGTTATTGGCTTGGCAGATGTGACGGACCAGAACTTGGATCAAGCGGCAGGCGATCAGACACTGGGCCAAAGATTGTTTCTCTTGCAGTTCCATGAAGCTTATCACGCAGGGCAGACGGGATTGCTGCGTCGAATTGCTGGGCATGAAGGGGCTATTAAGTAGGCGACAAACTGTGAAGTCTGTCGTTTTTCGTGAGAGTTCCCGTGAAATGG
>CAZNPP010000249.1:0-4082 GCA_964574785.1 uncultured Chloracidobacterium sp.
TACACTCTTTCCCTACACGACGCTCTTCCGTTGAATTACTTACTGAACGTGTTTGCGCGGCGATACTGGCCGTTAGCGATATCGCCAGGAGCAAACAGGTAAAAGTTCGCAGGCTTTTCACAATGGCTCTTCCTATTCAACCTTGAAATCTTTCAAGGGCATGCGCTCGTCAATCTCGGCATTCTTCACATGAAACTCAATGTCGTAATCGCCTTTGGTGGAAATCGTGACGTCGGCGACATATATACCGGTGACTTTGCCGACGCGTGCTTTGGTCTGCCCCACTTCCGCACCATCTTTGGTACGGGTGATTAGGATCACATCAGCCTTTTCGACCGGTGTTCCGTCATTGAGATCTGTGACGTGAATAAGAAACTGGCTAGGCTGTCCAGCTTTGAGAGGCTCATACTCGAAGAAGTTCTCGATGCGATCGGTAAATTCCGTGCGGGCAATGGCCTCTTCCTCGTGCTCGGCTTCCTGTTCTGTTGCGGAACTGCAGGCTGTAACAGCGAAAAGAATAATCACAAAAACCAGGAGCAGTGCGCTCTGACGACAGGCGGTAGTTTTTAAGCGTATAGTTCTATGCATTCTTGTCTGTCAAATTTCACCTTACTTACTGAGCATTCTTATTAGAGTTTCCGTAGCGTGATGAATGGCCAGCGGCTCCAGCAGCAGAGTGGTGGAAAGTGCAAGCAAGCCAGCAACAAAAAGTGATGCGCTTATAGCATACGACGAGACTTCCGAGGCTGGCCGGGAAACCGGAGCATCCACTAGCGCGATCAGGCGCTCAACCCGACGCTGAAAGGTGAGGGCCGTATCAGAATAGAAGCTCGAAGCGATAGCAGGTGTCGCCATCGGCTCACAAACTATTGGACCAACCAAGGTTTGCCGCCGCAGTTTGATAAGGGCTTCTGCTATTTCGATCGGTTGGGAGGTACGGGCCGCAGCCACTTCATCGCAGATCATCTCCACTTCCGTCGTCCGCCATCCAGTAATTAAACGCGAGAGTGGAAATGCCAGCGAACAATAGCTGGACAATGAGAGTAGTAATTTGACTAAATTATCCCGGCGCGAATGATGGGCTGCCTCATGTTCCAGCACACCAGTTAGCTCGACTGGGCTGAGCGTGTTCAACAAGCCCGAGGATAAAACCAGTTTGGAGCGGCGAAAGCCCCAAACGAATGAGAGCGGATAGTCGCTCATTACCAGCCCCACAGAGAGCCCAGACTTGCGAGCTAGTTCGTTTACGAGGTTCAGCTGCTCGACCGGAGGGGCATCCGCGGTCATATCCAATTTTCTAATTACGCGACCGATTAGCCAGGCGCCGCGAACATTGGACCAGACTACAAAGCCCGCTATAACGACAACAAAAAGTGAGAGAGTATACGCCAGTGCAGGCTCAAGGGTAAGCGTCAAGGCACCCAGCAAGTGAACCTCATGAAGTGGGGGAGCATGCGCAGCCGCGAAGGCCTCAGGGGTCATCCACAATCTTGGTAATAGGGCAGCGCTTACCAGCCAGAGGGAAACCAGTGGGGGCATAATCAGCGCCAGAGTGTAGCAAAACGCAACTTTCTCAGTCTTTATCTGCCACTTTTGCCAGATTGTTAATTTGCGAAGGACCAGCGCAAAGCCGAAAGCACACAAAGCGAAGAACGTGCTGAAGAGCACAAAGTTTTCGATAGCAGCGATGATTAGTGAAATGGCAAACAACGTAGTTCTCAACTATTAAGTCTATGCTGCCGTCGCTTCTGTCTAATCTTTGCTTCCAATTGATCCAGGCCACTCGGATCGTCGCTGACTAAGTCGACGAAAGTCGAGAGGGCGGTTTCCGGTGAGTGGCCAATTAACGCTCCCAGCACCTCCTGGGTCATCAGTCGCTCGAATTCGCTGCGCGTGTACTGTGGTGAATAAGAGTACGCCTTGGCTATCTTCCGGCGGGTGAGGTATCCCTTTCTAAACAATCGGTCCAGGGTGGTGAGGACTGTTGTATGCGCAATCTCTCGTTTTGCCCGCAGCTGCTCTTCCACGTCATTAACCGTCTGTTCGGATTTCGCCCAAAGCAGTTCCATCACCGCCGATTCCAGTTCACCAAGCACGTGAGCCGCGCCACGGGCGCCTGGCCGAAAACCGCGTAGAGCTATTTTGGGGTTTATCCGTCTCATGCCACGTCTCGTCAGTTAATCTCGTCAGTTAATCTCTGGACGAACAAGAAGCACAGGAGTAGAAGGGTGCTGAAGAACTACAGTCAATAGTCGTTGAGTGAGATTGGGTTACTGCGAAACTCTCGCTGAGAGGTTCGCTTGATTTTGATCGGAGGATTTGAGATGAATAGTAAACTCCAAACTCTGCCGCTCTTTACCGTCCTGTTAACAATCTTTCTTCTTTCCTTGCCGTCCTATGCGCAAGAATCTTCCCGCCAGGTCTTTGTCGTGAACACCCAGGATGCATCCGTTTCATTGGTGGATCTTGCCACCATGAAGGAAGTGCGCCGTATTCCAGTGGGCCCTCGTCCATATGGCGTAGTTGTTAGTACTGACGGTCAAGTTCTGGCCGTAGGTGTAGAGGATGAGGAGAAAGTTAAATTTTTCGATACCACAGATTTTAAGCTGCTGGGGGAAGCCCGAATCGGAAGGATGTTCAACGATCATATGCTGCTCAGCACCGATAATAAGCATGTGCTGGTGGCCAACTTTTATAGTGACGACGTTGTGGCAATTGACCTGGCATCAATGAAGGAAGCGTATCGCATCAAGGGCGCTAGTGCGCCTCACGTGATCAAGTACGGGCCGCTGCGCAAGCGCGCGTATGTTACCTGTAAGAAGATTACTGGTATAGCCATTGTGGATCCACAGAGTCAGAAACTGGTCAAGTTTCACCAAATCAACGTGAACCCGCGAAGTTTGACCTTTGCGCCCGACGAATCAAAAGTCTATTTCGGATCGTTCTGGGTAGATGGATTCTTTGAAATGGACACCGAATCGGGAAAGGTCACCCGGCTTTTTGCTCTTCCTTCCCCTCCGGAAAATAGCGCGCCACAGGAAGTAACCTATCATGGAGTCGAGGCCGTTTTCCCGGGTATTGTGTTAGCGGCAAATGAAGGGCGGTCATATGTAGACGCCGTCGATGTACGGTCGGGCAAGCAGTTAGACCGTCTCACGGAAGGAGTATCGAAGCCCTGTTGTGTTGAGAAAATTCCGGGCGCTTCGGGCGAGTCAGCACGGGTGCTGATCAGCAATATCGAAGATGGAACCCTCCAACTCGTAGAGGTTTCTGCCCAGGGGAAACTTACCTCGATTGCCAAGACAAAAGTCGGAAAAGGCCCGAAGCGCGTTGCGTTCACGCCGGTTTCGGGATCTCGTTGAGTATTCCGGCGACACCGAATAAGCCAAAATTGAAAAAGCCCTAAACCCGGAGAACCCTACAGACTAAACTTCAGTTGACGATTCTGTGAGAACCGGTCTAGTCTCACTCGGATCAAACTTCATCCCTCAACATCCGGAAACTGATGCTTCGCCTCAAGACGATCGCCTTCGTACTTTTTATCGTCATCCAGTGGCTGCCCGCTAAGGCAAGTGTCCAATCAAAGCCCGCGCAACCCTGGCGGGCGGTACATCTCCTTGACTACAACAGCGACAGTGCGCTCGATGGTCTGGGGCAGAATCTCGAGAAACTTGCTAAGCAGGGTATTAATGTAATTGTCCTCGAAGTAGACTATAACTTCGCATTCAAATCCCATCCTGAACTGAGGCGCGGAAAAGATCCAATCACACGCAATGGAGCGAGAAGATTCGCTGCGTTGTGTAAGAAGTTAGGCATCAGATTAATCCCTCAGTTTCAATCGCTTGGTCATCAGTCATGGAAGGCTGAGACCTTTCCCCTCCTTACTGTGTATCCAAAGTTTGATCTCACGCCGGGCGCGTTCCCCAACAATGAAGGTATCTATTGTCGGGAATGGGATCCGCTTAACCCGGAAGTCTGGCGAGTCGTTTTCAAATTGATGGATGAGATCATAGACGCCTTCAATGCTGATGCCTTCCACGTGGGGATGGATGAGGTGTTTCTGCTTGGTTCTGAGCACTCGC
>CAZNPP010000250.1:0-3508 GCA_964574785.1 uncultured Chloracidobacterium sp.
GGTGATTAAGTGCAAGAATTGATCTCTGCGCCGTTCTACCAAACGGGAAGATGGAAATACTACTATCTTTGAATGGGGACGGATATGAGAAATTGTACTT
Source organism: uncultured Chloracidobacterium sp. (assembly GCA_964574785.1). Lineage (GTDB taxonomy): Bacteria > Acidobacteriota > Blastocatellia > Pyrinomonadales > Pyrinomonadaceae > PSRF01. The sequence goes on from CAZNPP010000250.1 coordinate 101, forward strand.
TAGTGCTCTTTGGTCTGTTACTCTTGGGAGCCAGCTCGATTGTTGGATATGCCCAAGGAATAATTGTTCCTGGACCTTGCCATCGTTGTCCACAACCACCACGGCCCGTGCCTCTGCCGCGATCCTTGCCAATCAAGTCCATTAAGATTGACACCACAATATCTACTCAAGTCGCGACGACACATGTGGAGCAGGTATTCCGAAATGATACTAATGCGACATTAGAAGGCACCTATTTGTTCCCAATTCCGGAATCAGCCTCCATCTCAGAGTTTGCGATTTGGGATGGTGACCGTCGCCTCGTCGGTGAGGTCCGGTCGCGTGAAGAGGCAAGAAGAATCTACGATGAGATAGTTAGACGTCAGCGAGACCCGGGTCTTTTGGAATATGCCGGGAAAGATCTCTTCCAAGCCAGTATCTTCCCGATACCACCACGGTCGGACAAGAAGCTCGAACTTACCTACAGTCAAGTTCTTAAGGCAGAGTCAGGAACTGTAGGCTTCCGCTATCCTCTCGGAACCGGACGTCAGACAACAGAGATTGGCACGGTGTCGGGACGCGTAACCCTTGAAAGTAAGGAGCCACTGCGGAATGTCTACTCTCCTTCACATCAAATTGATGTGAAGCGAAACAGCGATCGCAGATCAGTAGTATCGTTCGAATCACCAGGTGGGAAAGAGCCTCAAGACTTTCAACTCTTCTATACACTTTCAAGTGGAGATTTTGCTGTTACGTTTTTAACTCACCGCGAGACTAACAAAGATGGTTACTTCCTCTTGAATATTGCTCCAAAAGACGATTGGACTGAACAGGAATATGCAGCAAAAGATATCGTCTTTGTGCTTGATACATCAGGTTCCATGTCTGACGCCGGAAAGATGGAGAAGGCGCGCGCGGCTTTGCTTTATGGCGTGCGCATTCTACGTCCCCAAGATCGATTTAACGTAATAGCATTTGCTGGAGAAGAGCGCTTGATGGAGTCTCGGTTGGTCGCAGCCGATGAGCAGGGCCGCAAACGTGGCGAGGACTTCGTCAAGTCGCTTCGACCTGCAGGTGGAACAAACATAAATCAAGCTCTGATAACAGCTCTGCAACAGTTCCAGTCAGGTGAACGACCCAAGATCCTGGTTTTCCTCACAGATGGCTTACCAACAGTAGGAGAAACAAACATTAACAAAATCGTCGACAATGTGCGCGGGGTGACGGCTTCGGGGGTTCGTCTATTCAGCTTTGGAGTTGGTTACGATGTAAACACAACCTTACTTGACAAAGTGGCTGCTGAAAATGGCGGAACCGCAGACTATATTGAACCAACAGAGGATATCGAGGTAAAGGTTTCGAGCTTTTTTTCAAAGGTCAATTATCCAGTATTAACAGATCTCAAGCTTGATATGGCTGGTGTGGAGACAGATTTGATCTATCCACGAAGTCTGCCGGACGTTTTCAGAGGATCACAAATCACGCTAATCGGGCGGTATCGGAATCCAATTGCCATGGACTTTGTTAGGCTCAAACTCTCGGGTAATTCAAGAGGGAAAGAGAGATCATACTTCTTCAACAATCTTAGCTTTCCACTTCGTGAAGAGAAGAACGATTTCCTTGCGCGCCTTTGGGCTACACGTCGAGTGGGCTGGTTAATGGAGCAGATTAGAACCAACGGCGAGCATGCCGAGTTGCGCAATGAGGTTGTCGATTTAGGAACACGCTACGGAATCGTTACGCCTTACACTTCCTACTTAGCGCTGGAGGATAACGCTCAGCAGAATATCACTGGGCCCATTAGAGCCAGGGAACGAACCGGTGTTACCGCAATGTCTCCAGGCGCAGCCGAGGCACAGGCGTCCACAGGCATGGTGGCAGTTCAGCAGAGCAAACGTATGCGACAGCAGCAGGAGAGTGCTCGACTCGATAAAGATACACCGTCCTCAAGCGTTAAGAATGCAGGAAAAAAGACCTTCTATATGCGTAACGGTGTTTGGGTTGACGCAGAATATACGACTGATAAGCGGTTGCCTGAGACTAGCGTTAAATTCGGCAGCGATGAATACTTTGCTCTGCTGAAACAGACGCCGAGTCTTGCGGAATTCTTCGCTTTAGGTGAGCAGGTGTTGGTTGTTTTTGAAAATCACGTTTATCGGGTGACTGGTCAATAGTCAAATAAGAAGCTAATCTGCAGCAGCAGAGCCACACCGGATAATCGGCGTGGCTCTTCTTGTTTTATGTTTCGATTTTAGGTAAAAGCTTTCCTAAATACTAAATCAATCAACAGTGATAAGTGTGTCATGAAACAAAGAAGTAGATTTCTATATTTGCCCCTCGCCCTCTTTCTCCTCAGTGCGTCTCAGACATTTGCCCAACAAGGTTGGATTGCAACCCGAATAGCGCCTGAAGGTCAAGACTTGAATACTGTTTATTTTCGAGATGACAAACGAGGTTGGGTCGGAGGCGATAATGGTTTTCTTGCCAGTACAGACGATGGCGGGCGGACGTGGGTAACACAATCCGTAGGTACGAAGGACGACATCAATGATGTGTACTTTCGGGATAAAGATGAAGGCTTTCTGCTGGCTGGCAACGCCATCTTTGTAACTAGAGATAGAGGGGAAACCTGGTCGGAAGCGCGACGTTTTCGGCCTCCGGAGTTCGATGGCGCCGTGGTCGAGCTTTACAGCGTCCGCTTTCCTGGCAAAAAGAAGGGTTGGATTGTGGGATCAGTGAGCCGAAGGGACCGAGTGATCGACAGCATCCTAGTCTACACCGATGACGGAGGCGAGACATGGCGTCGCCAGAGAGCTCCTAGCCGACTAGAATTGATCCATATCGACTTTGTAAGCGATAAGCGCGGCTGGATTGCAGGAGCTGGGGGCACAATTCTGAAGACTACCGACGGTGGTCAGTCCTGGGATAAGCAGAATTCAGGAACGGACGCGGCCATCTATCACATCAATTTTCGCAATGACAAGAAGGGCTGGGCCGTCGGCGAACGCGGGACTGTGCTTAGAACAACAGATGGTGGTGATCGTTGGACTCCTGTCCAACTTAATACTAAAGCTACGCTGTTGAGTGTTCACTTTGTGAATGATGATGATGGGTGGTTAGTTGGCCGGGGTGGCGCCATCTTTCGCACAAACGATGGCGGCAGATCCTGGATTCAACAAGAGTCAACAGTAAAGGACAATGTATATGCCCTCCACTTTATCAAGAAAACCGGCTGGGCCGTTGGCAGCGATGGAGTGATCCTTCGTTATGAGCGGTAAGGTAGGTCGTTGGAAGACAACTGAATCTTTCTCACTTACATCAGAATGTTTGAGGTTATTCAAGATTGCCGCAAAATAGCGGTGACAGATAACACTCGGTTCCTCCTGTGATTTACGCTCGGCATGTCGGCCATGCCGGGCGTGTTTTTTT